>JBJMGR010000080.1:0-1687 GCA_045807805.1 Pyrinomonadaceae bacterium
GCGCTGATGAGCGCGGGCCGGGTCGTCCTGCTCGACACGCCCGAAAACTTCCTCGACTCCGAAGAGCCGCACGCGCGCGCCTACCGCGAGACGATTCAATGAACGCATTCGAGTTCATCGTGCGCAACTGGCGCGAGGTTCTGTCGCTGACGGGCGAGCACGTCGTGCTCGTCGCAATCTCGACGCTGATTGCCGTCGCCATCGGGCTTCCCCTCGGGCTTCTGCTCACGCGCCGCGAGCGTCTCAAGCGGCCCGTGCTCGCCGTCGCGAACATCCTTCAGACCGTGCCGAGCCTCGCGCTCTTCGGCTTCATCATCCCGCTCAAGTACGTCGGCGGCATAGGCGTGCGCGCGGCCGTAGTCGCGCTCGTCGTCTACGCGCTGCTGCCCGTGATTCGCAACACTGTGACTGGCATCGAGGGCGTCGAACGCAGCGTGCGCGAGGCCGCGCTCGCGATGGGGATGACCGACGCGCAGATTCTACGTCAGGTCGAGCTACCCTTGGCCGCGCCCGTGATACTCGCGGGCGTGCGGGTCGCGACGGTCATCTCGGTCGGCGTCGCGACCATCGCCGCCGCCATCGGCGCGGGGGGGCTCGGCGTCTTCATCTTTCGAGGGCTTCGACAGTACGACAACAACCTCATACTCGCGGGCGCAGTCCCCGCCGCACTGCTCGCGCTCGCGGCCGATGCAGGCATTGGGTTAATAGAGTCGCGACTCGACGTGCGGCGACGCGCGCGGCGCGCGAGTGTCGGCGGGCGCAAGGTCGTGCGGCGAATTGTCTGGGCGTGTGTCGCGCTCGCCGTCGTCGCGGGCGGAGCTTATGCCGCGTGGCGAGCCACCGCGCGAACGGACGTGACCGTCGGCTCGAAGGACTTCACCGAGTCGATCATCCTCGCCGAGATGACTTCGCAGATGTTGGAGGCGCGCGGTCTGCGTGTGGAGCGGCGCTACGAGTTGGGCGGCAACCTCACGCACGACTCGCTCGTCGCGGGACGCGTGGACGCGTACCCCGAGTACACGGGCACGTCGCTGATGGCGATACTGAAGCACCCGCCCGAGACGGACGCGCGCGCGGTCTACGAGCGCGTGCGGCGCGAGTACACAGAGCGCTTCGACGTGGAGGTCGGCCCGCCGCTCGGCTTCGAGGACACCTTCGCGATACTCGTGCGGGAAGAGGACGCGCGACGACTCAACCTGAAGACCGTCTCGGACATCATCCCTCACGCGCCGAAGTGGCGCGCGGGCTTCGGGCAGGACTTCATGTCGCGCGCGGACGGTTACGCGGGCTTCGCGCGCGCGTACGGGTTGCAGTTCGCACAGCGCCCGCGAGAGATGGACTTGTCGCTCTCTTACCGCGCGCTCGCCGACCGGGAGGTTGACGTGATAGCGGGCAACTCGACCGACGGCATGATTGCGAAGCTAGGGCTCGTGCAGCTCGAAGACGACCGACACTACTTCCCGCCCTACGAGGCCGTGGTGCTCGCGCGACGCGCCGCGCTCGAACGACTCCCGCAGATGCGAGAGGTCTTACAGAAACTCGCGGGCGCAATCTCGACCGAAGAGATGCGCCGACTCAACTACGAAGTTGACGGCAACAAGCGCGCGCCCGCCGACGTTGTACGCGAATGGCTACAGTCGAAGGGGCTGTAAAGACAGAACCGGGAGCGGTGGCGACCGGGTATTAA
>JBJMGR010000081.1:0-17611 GCA_045807805.1 Pyrinomonadaceae bacterium
CGCGACGGTCGCGCCGCGCCAACCGCGCAGGCGCAGGCCCACGTACGCCGCGACGTTGTTCGCCATCGAGCCGGGAAGGCTCTGCGCGAGCGCCAGGCCTTCGGCGAACTCGTGCTCCGTGAACCAACGCCGCTTCTGAAGGGTGAGTGTGCGCAGTTGTGCTATGACCGCGAGGCCGCCGCCGAAGCCCGTCGTCCCGACTTGCAGGAATGAGAGGAAGATGCCGCCGAGGGTCGCGGTGCGCGACAGGCGCTTCAGGCGCTTCTGCCCGTAGCGCACGCTCCGCCTGATTCGCTCGCTTCGTTTGTCCGTGTGCTCCGCCACCGTCTTGCACTGAAGTCTAGCACACCGCCGCGCGTTCGTTCGCAAAGTCTTCGGCGGCGCGTCAACGCCTGGCCTCTTCGGCTCTCAAATCGCGGAGCAGTCTCTCGAACGCACGCTCGAAAGCGTCGTGCTCTTTCCAGTTGGAGAAGTCCGGGATGAAATACTGGCGCACCTCGGACGCCAAATCTTCGCCCGTGTCCGCGTCGAAGCACTCCCACGCTTGCAGCGTCTCGTAGTCAACAAGGCGAATCGGGAAGAGCTTGCGGCGACTCTCTTTCAACAAGGTCAGCGCCGTTGAGGTCAGCGGCGCTGAGGTCTGGACGACGTTCATCGTGCTCATATATCCACTTGTTCCACGCCTCCGCTCCTCGTTTCAGAATCTCAAGATGTTCGGGATTAGCCATCGCGGTTAGCTCCGGTGAGGAGTGTGTGTAATGCGCGGGGAATATATGCGAGGGGGTGCGTGTGTCAACGATGCGGGCTCGGCCTTATTTGATGTCGTTCTCGCGGTAGAAGACGTTGAGCCAACGGCCGCCGCGACGCGCCCAAGCAGAAGTCACGGCCGCGTGTATAGAGATTTCGCGCCCCTTCTCCGTGTTGCGCGACGTGGCATGATTCTCCGTGCCGCGCGCCACGGTCTCGTAGACGACGATGGCCGCGTCCCTATTGAGCCGCACAACTTTGAACCTGCTCAGAGAGTAATCAACAAGCTCGACGCCGCGTATGTAGTCGCGCATCAACTCGGTCTTCGTCACCACCTGCCCGTCGGGGAAGATGTCGTAGAAGTCCTCGGCCAGAAAACTCTCGAAGGTCTTATAATCCTTCCGCTTCACAGACTCCCACGAACGCCTCTCGTAAGAGACGAGCCTATCCTCCACGGACTCCCCGCCCGACTCGCCTCGCGTCTTTCGAGTCTGCGCCGCGCAGACTGCCGCGCCGCACGTCGTAAGCAGAATGACAAGGATGATTCGCTTCATGTTTGACCTCTTCCGCGTTCGAGAGCGTGTTTCTCTTTTCAGCGTGCCGCTGACGAATACGCCGTCAGTGTAAGAATTGGATTCAGACTTCGGCGACTCCGTGCGCGCCCACAGGAGGGGGGGGCGGCCGGTGAGAGAGTCGCGTGACGGGTAGCCTTAATTCACGTAGCCGCCCGGCTCGCCGCTTCCGCCCTCCGGCTCGCTGCCCCCTGCCTCATCGTCCGGCTCTGGCGATTTGAGCGCGGGCGTCGTCGTGCTCTCCTCTTCGAGGCTCCAAATCTCGTACAAGTCCGGGGGGACTTCGGTGACGAAGCGGGAGGGGCGTTGGAGTACGGTCTGGCGCGAGGAGTAGTCTGTGACCATCAGGGGGTATGCGATGAAGAGCTGGTCGCGTGCGCGCGTGAGGGCGACGTACCAGAGGCGTCGCTCTTCCTCTTCGCCTTCGGCGTCGCGCAAGCTGCGTGGCGAGGGGAACTTGCCGTCGGCGGCCCAGACGATGAAGACGGCGCGCCATTCGAGCCCCTTCGCCTGATGGACGGAGGAGAGCGTGAGGAGTTCGTCTTCGTCGCCGCCTTCGATTACGTCTTCGGCGGTGAGACCTTGGGGCGCGCCGTAGCGCTCGGTCGAGAGCAGGGCGAGTTCGGATAAGAATTCGTCGGTCGAAGTGAAGCGCGAGCTGTAGTGCGCGAGCTGTCGAAGGTCTTCGAGTCGAGCTTCGGCGTTCTCGTAGGTGTTCTCAAGATAGTCCTCGTAGCCGCGCGCGAGTATGGTCTCTATCTGTCGGCCGGGGCTGTGGCGCGTCTCTTCTCTAACCAACTCTTCGAGGAGCGCGCGGAACTCCGACCAGCCCGCGCCGCGCTTCGCGGCCGAAGAGTCCGCGTCGCCCTTTAAGACGAGTGCGAGCGGGTCGGGCGAGTGGCCTATGCGCTCCCATACGCGGTTGGCCGTGGCCGGGCCGACGTTCGGGATTAGACGAAGCACGCGCTTCCACGCGAGTTCGTCGCGCGGGTTCGCGACGAGGCGCAGATAAGAGACCACGTCCTTGATGTGCGCCTGCTCGAAGAAGCGCATACCGCTTCGCACGCGGTAGGGTATGCCGCGCCGCGCCAGCTCCAACTGTAGTTCGAGCGAGTGATAGTGAGAGCGGTAGAGCACGGCCGTCTCCGCGAGCGGCACGCCTTCGTCGCGAAGCTCAAGTATGCGCGAGGCTATGAAGGCCGCCTGCTGGTCTGCGTCGCGGCATGGGACGAGCGCGGGGTTAAGTCCGAGCGAAGGGCGCGCGGCTCTCAGAGTCTTCGTGAACTGTCGGCGGTTAGACGCGATGGAGACGTTCGCGACGGCGAGTATCTCGGGAGTGGAGCGGTAGTTCGTCTCCAAACGGTAGGTGCGCGCCTCCGGGTAGCGCTTGGGGAACTCGTATATGCCTTCGACCGACGCGCCGCGGAAGGCGAAGATGGATTGCGCGTCGTCGCCGACGACCATCACGTTCCGGTGGCGGACTGCGAGCAGGTCAACTATCTCCGCCTGTAGCCTGTTCGTGTCCTGATACTCGTCAACGAGTATGTGCTCGAACTGCTCCGTGTATATGCGCGCCACCTCTTCGCGCTCTTCCAGGAGGCGCTTCCAGTTGAGCAGGAGGTCGTCGTAGTCCATCACGTTGCGCTCGCGCTTGCGCTCCATGTAGAGGCGGTCAACGCGCTCTATCTGCTGCGAGAGCGGCTCGAAGTATGGATGGCGTCGTGGCACTACGTCCGTGATAGGCGTGTCGGTATTTGTGGCGTAGCTGATGATGTCTTGGAGGACTTCGGCCTTCGGGAAGCGTCGCGCCTTCGTGTCCACTCCGGCCTCGCCCACGCAGAACGAGAGGAAGTCTCTAGCGTCTTCCGAGTCGAGTATCGAGAAGTTAGAAGTGTAACCGAGACTTTCGGCGTGGCGTCGCAAGATGAGGTTCGCGATGCGGTGGAACGTCCCGCCCCAGACTCTTCGCGCGACATCGGAACTTCCGCCCGCCAGTTGTTCGACGCGGCGCAGCATCTCGCGCGCGGCGCGGTTCGTAAAGGTCGCGAGCATTACGCGCGCGGGCGCGACGCCGTGCTCGACGAGATACGCGACGCGGTAGGTTATCGCGCGAGTCTTCCCCGAACCCGCGCCCGCGATGACGAGCGCGGCTCCGGCGGGCGCGGTCGCGACGGCGAACTGCTCCTCGTTCAGCTCCTCTCGGTAGCGCGCGAGCCTGTCGGGCATCTGCGACCCCGAGGGGCGTTTGATACGGTAGCGTTTCATAAGCCTCGCCCGCCTTATAGCACGCGCGCTCGGGGCGCGTAAATTGGAACCGGCGCGCGCGCCGCTCGTGCTATCATGTACGCAACCCCTGCGGAGACCGCCAACTCACGCACCGGAGATGAAAGCCATGTCAGTCGAAGTAGCAACACCCACTTTCA
Source organism: Pyrinomonadaceae bacterium (assembly GCA_045807805.1). Classification (GTDB taxonomy): domain Bacteria; phylum Acidobacteriota; class Blastocatellia; order Pyrinomonadales; family Pyrinomonadaceae; genus QHXN01. The sequence continues at coordinate 3,743 of JBJMGR010000081.1, forward strand.
CGGCACACAGATTCACGGTCGAAGAGTACGGGCGGATGGGCGAAGCCAGCGTCTTCTCGCCGGACGTGCGCGTCGAACTGATCGAAGGGGAGATCGTAGAGATGTCGCCAATCGGAGACCGCCACGCCGCGTGCGTCGGGTGGTTAACTCAAACCATAACTTTGCTGCTTCAGCGCACCTACTTGGTTTGGGCGCAGAATCCTGTGCAGTTGGATAACTACTCTGAGCCGGAGCCGGACATTCTCGTGCTCAGGCCGCGCGACGACTTCTACAGGAACGGGAAGCCGCACCCCGAGGACGTGCTGCTCTTAATCGAGGTGTCCGACTCGACTCTCGGGTTCGACAGGAAGAGAAAGGTTCCTCTCTACGCGCGCGCGGGGATTCCAGAAGTCTGGATAGTCAACCTCAACGAAGAGCGCGTCGAGATGTTCGCGGAGCCTTCGGGCGGCGCGTATCAGACGAGCGCCGCGTTCTCGCGCGGCGAAGAGGTTCAGTCGCGCTCGCTCGCGGCGCTGCGTCTCGGCGTCTCGGAAATCTTCGGCTGAAGCGAACTGTCAACGACTGTCCACCTCCCCTTAAGAGTCCCTTCCCTTCCCGCACTTCGCCAACGAAAAGCCACAGGCACAGAGTAAATACGGGAGATTTGCGTGAGAGAGTCGCCCGGCCATTCATACAGCGCGGGGCCGTGCGTTCGCGGCCTCTGCTTCTTCCTGGTGTGGGTCTCTTCATAAAGGAACGGCTTCATGGGTGTCACACAAGAGTTGACGAAGATGCGGCGGACTATGCGCGACGTGTTCGGCATACGCCGCCTGCGGCCGGGGCAGGAGGACGTGATACGTTCAATCGTCGCGGGCCGCGACACGCTCGCAATCATGCCGACGGGCGCGGGCAAGTCTCTCTGCTATCAACTGCCCGCGCTACACCTGAAGGGCACGACCGTCATCGTCTCGCCGCTCATCTCTCTGATGAAGGATCAGGTGGACAAGCTCGAAGCATCGGGCGTCGAGGCGATACAGGTCAATAGCTCTTTCACCGAGCGCGAGCAGCGCGAGAGCGTCGAGCAGATAGAGCGCGGCGGCGGCGGCGGCGCGTTTATCTTCACGACGCCCGAGCGTCTGACAGACCCCGACTTCCTCTCGAAGCTCGCGGATAAGGAGTTAGACTTCGTAGTCATAGACGAGAGCCACTGCATCTCGGAATGGGGCCACGACTTCCGCCCCTCCTACCTCGCGCTCGGCTCCGCAATCAAGGCGCTCGGCTCGCCGCCCGTGCTCGCGCTCACGGCGACGGCCACGCCCGAAGTCGTCGCGGACATACAGAAGCAGTTGGGCCTTCGCCGCATGGAGGTCATCAACACGGGGATATATCGCCCCAACCTTTGCTACGAAGTCCTGCGCGTGACGAACGAGCAGGAGAAGCGACAACACGTCGCGCAGATACTTCGAGAGACCGAAGGGACGGGCGTCGTCTACTGCGCGACGGTCAAGGCCGTCGAGTCGCTCGTCGAATTTTTTCGAGGGTCGGGCTTCGAGCTTCGGCCCTATCACGGGAAGCTCGCCGCGCGCGAACGCAAGGAGAATCAGGAGCTATTCATGTCGGGCGCTTTGAAGGCGATGGTCGCCACGAACGCCTTCGGCATGGGCATTGACAAGCCAGACATACGCTTCGTCGCGCACTACCAGATGCCCGGCTCGCTCGAATCTTATTATCAGGAGTCGGGGCGCGCGGGCCGAGACGGCGAAGAGGCGCGCTGCATCCTGCTCTATCAACTCGACGACCGGCGCACGCAGCTCTTCTTCATGGGCGGGCGCTATCCGAAGGAGTCCGACATCGTCTCGGTCTACGACGCGCTGAAGGCTCTCGACGAGGGCGGCGGGCAGGCGGGCCTCTCCGATATACAGGAGCGCGCGGCGGGCGTCGCCGCCGTGAAGGTGCGCGTCATACTCTCTATGCTGAAGGAGGCGGGCGCGGTGCGCGAAGGTCGCTACTCGCGCTTCACTACGGCGCGCGCAGACCTCACGCGTGCGGAGGTCGAAGAGCTTTCGCGACGCTGCGCGGAGAAGGGCGAGAAGGATCGAGAGAAGCTTGCGAGCGTGATGCGCTACGGGCAGAGCGCCGAGTGCCGCTGGAAACTCCTGCACGAATACTTCGGCGAAGAGTTCCCCGAAGAGCGCTGCGACGCCTGCGACAACTGCACCGATCCGCTCGAAGAACAACTCGGCCTCGCGCAGACGGAGACGCCGAAGAGGGCGTCCGCGCCGGAAGAGAAGCGGCGCGATTCGGAAGAGACCGCGCACGCTGTCGTCGAGATAGAGTTTAAGAAGGGCGACGCAGTCGAGACCCCGAAGCACGGCGCGGGCCGCGTCGCCGAAGTCGAGGGCGACAAGGTGACCGTGAGCTTCCCCGACGGAGAGAAGCGAACCTTCAAGAAGGAGTTCGTCACGCCGCTGAGCGGGAGGCGACAACAGAGCCGCGAGCGGTAGCCTCGCGGGTATCGGCCCTGACGTGAGCCCGTATATCGGAGCTTGAGAACCGCTCGCTACCGCTCGCGGTTCTGTTTGTTCAGTCGCGCGTCACGGTGCGTAGCCAGAGGTCGTCGAAGGCACGTCCGTCAACGCGCGTGACGACCTTCGTCGGACGCCCGCCCGCTTCAATTCTCTGCACGAGCCAGCCGTCTTCGATTGAAGAGTTGAGCCGAAGCTCCTCTACTTCAACTCCTTCGTCCCAGCCGAGCGCGACGGCGCAGGCGAGCGGATCATGCTGGAAGTTTATGAAGTCTTCGGGCAGGCCCGCGTATTCGCTTCCGAAGTGAGACCTTCCGGCCTCGGACGCGGAGAAGACCTGTGCCTGCCTCGCGACGAGTCGCGCGAGCGCGTCCGACTCTTCGAGCGCGGCGAGTTGCGATGCGCGCAGCGCCGTCTCGGCCGTCACCGCGAGCGTGACGAGCGTCGGACTCTCTAAGGCGTCGAAGACCAAGCGCGCGGACTCCGCGTCAACCTGCACGTTGTAGTCCCTCTTGTAGTCCCAACGCGGGAAGCCTTCGCGCGGCGCATAGACGAAGCCTCCCATCATGCAGACGCGCGCCTCGCGAAGTATGCCGGGCGCGCGCTTCTCAAGGAGCGCGAGGTTCGTGTAAGGGCCGATGGCGCAGATAGTCGCGCCCTGACGGATGCTTCGCTCAAGAAGATCTAGAGCGTCTTCGAGCGGCGTCGCGTACGACTCCACGCCGCCGGGCCAGTAAGCCTCCTCCATCTTCGGCAGAAGCGGGAACTCTCTATAGAAGCCCTCGCTCGCGTCAGCGCCCGCCGCGACTGGCACGTCCGTGCGACCAGCGAGCGTGAGCGCGTAACGCACGAAGCCCGCGCGACGCCCCGCGTGCTCCGCGACCGTCGTCACGCCGACCAACTCCGCGCCCGCCCACTTGAGCACGAGCGCGAGCGCGCAGAGGTCGTCTATGTCGCCGCCTATGTCCGTGTCTATGTGCAGCCGTGATGTTGAAATGGTTCAGCCCTCGCACGCCCATACGCTCACGTCCGCGCGGATTATAGACCGCGCCGCGCGAAGGCGTGTGCCTTTTCGTCTCTCTGCCTTGACCTTGAGAAGGGCAGATTATAGGCTCGCGCACAACTTTCCGGTTAATTGGTACCACGCACAATTCCATCTTCGCCGGCTCTTTCGGCGGAGCGTGGCCGCGGCTTTTATAACAAGACTGCGCCACTCTGAAGTGGGCCTTTGCTTTAGAGTCGCTCCTTCCCACTCGAACTTAAATCGAACCGTCGAGGCTCTTGCCCCAAGCTTCAGCCGCGACGTGAACATAGAGGCGATGGGGGCCGGGGAGCAGCCGCAGAGGCCGGGGCCGGGCCGCGGGTGAGCGCACACGAGTGTGTGCGCTTGAAGACGAGGACCGCGCGAGCGTTAACGCTCGCGCGGTCCTTCCCGTTGGCGCGCGCGGGCTCTTTGCATTTGCACGTGTTCGCGGCTACGATGTTCGCCGCATCCCTTAAAAATTTTCGGACGAGCTTGTGAGGTGAAGAGATGAAATTTCCCGGCGGCATGAACCTGCAACAGATGATGAAGCAGGCGCAGCAGATGCAGGAGAAGATGCAGAAGGAGATGGAGGAGATGGTGGTTGACGCCACGGCCGGAGGCGGCGTCGTCACCGTCCAGATGCGTGGCACCAAAGAGGTCGAGGCGATAAAGATTGACCCGGAGGCCGTCAAGGAAGGCGACGTTGAGATGCTCCAAGACCTCATCGTCGCCGCCGTCAACGAGGCAGGCCGCAAGGTTGACGAGGCCATGAAGTCAAAGCTCGGCGGCATGATTCCGCCGGGACTTATGTAAGTTCAAAGTTACAAGTTGCAAGTTCCAAGTTGGAGGCGCAAAGCTCTTAACTTTGAACTTGCAACTTGTAACTTTGAACTCTTAAACCATGCTTGAGTATTCAGAGCCGGTAACGAAGCTGATTGACGAGTTCAAGCGCCTGCCGGGCGTGGGGCACAAGTCCGCGCAGCGGCTCGCGTTTCACGTTTTGCGGATGACCGAGGCGGACGTGGCGCGCTTCGTCGCTGCGCTCGAAGAGGTGAAGCGGAAGATCGTGATGTGCTCGGTCTGCAACAACCTCACGGACGTTGAGCCTTGCCGCTTCTGCTCGTCCACGTCGCGCGACCGCTCGATGATCTGCATCGTCGAAGAGCCGTACAACCTCGTCGCCGTCGAGAAGACCCGCAGCTACAACGGCCTCTACCACGTACTGCACGGCGCGCTCTCGCCGATACGCGGCCTCGGCCCCGAAGACCTACGGCTCGCGAACCTTCTGCCGCGCCTGCGACCCGAGAACAACGAGGGCGTCGAAGTTCGCGAAGTCATACTCGCCACCAACCCCAACACCGAAGGCGAGGCCACGGCCAGCTACGTCAGCCGACTCCTTAAGCCGCTCGGCGTACGCGTCACGCGCATCGCCATGGGGATGCCCGTCGGCTCCGACCTCGAATACGTTGACGAGGTCACGATGGACAAGGCCCTCACGAACCGGCACGAGATGTAGTTCAAAGTTCCAGGTTGCAAGTTCAAAGTTAAGGGCAGAAAGCCTTGCCATCGAACTTTGAACTTGCAACCTGGAACTTTGAACTTAGAAACGCACGTGCTCTTCGGGCGCGCCCTTCTTGCACTCGGCGCATGCGTTGGCGCTGTCGTACCATTTTGCGTCGAAGTCGGCGAGGGAGAGGATGGGGACGGGGTCGGCGCCGGGGAGTTCGAGTTCCGTCGGCGAGCCTTTGAAGCGCACGATGACGCCGCAGCCAATTATCTTCGCGCCGAGCTGGCTCACGATGTCCACGGTCTCCTGAAGCGCCTTGCCCGTGCGCGAGATGTCGTCCACGAGCACGCACGGGTGAACCTCACCCGCGTTGACGTACTGGCGGAACATGCGCTTGCCGTCCTCGCGCTCGGCCCAGTAAATCTGCTCGGCGCTCAGAGCCTCGCGCACGGCGAAGGCGACGGGGATTCCGCCGGGGCTAGGGGATATGATTGAGACCTTCGGGAGCGCGCTCGAAATGTCCTTCTGGAGCCTGAGCTTTCGCGAGAGCGCGACGGCGAGCACGCGCGCCGTGTCGTAGTAGCGGAAGGCGAGCGGCATCTGGAAGTAGTGCGGCGTGTGCTGGCCCGAGGGGTAGACGAAGTGCCCCTCGCGGTACGCGCCCGTGCTACTCAGCATCCTCATCACCTCGTCCTGCTCTGGTATTAGTCGCGGGATCATGTCTCTTCTCTCCTGCTTGTCAAGGAGTAGGAAGTCAGGGGTCGGAAGCCAGAATAAAAGCGGCATCCGCCCTATCATGCTGACTTCCGGCTTCCGGCTCCTAACCTCTTTTTTCGGAACGGCGCACAGCATATCACCAAACGGCTCGGTTTGCCTTAGCGCGCGAGCGCGCGTCGTATGATGCGGCGCTGGTCTTCGCTGAAGGACTCGGGCAGAGAGTCGGTCGCGAACCACTCCGCGCGGTCTATCTCGAATCCCCTCTCGACGCGCGCGAGCGCCTCCGACCTCATCTCGGCGCGGAAGATTATCTCTATCTGATTCACGTCGCGCAGAGCACGCACGAAGGCGAACTGGACCGAGTCGAGTTCGAGCCCGGTCTCTTCGCGCAGCTCTCGCCGTATGGCCTCTTCGGGCTGCTCGCCCGCTTTGAGGAAGCCGCCGGGCACGCCCCAGCCGCTCCCTTTGCGCAGCACGTGTTTGAGCAGAAGCACGCGCCCGCGCTCGTCGCACACGACCGCGCCCGCGGTCACGGCGAAGCGCGGCTGCGTCAGCCACACGCCCCCGCGCCGCACGAACCGCGGCGCGGCTCTCCAAAGCCCCCCCACCAAGCCCTTCAGCATGACGACAGGATAAAGGATGAAGGATGAAGGCGGAAGGATGAAGTAAGTGCTGAAGAGAAGTAGTCATATCTCTGACAGCGTCGCTTTCATCCTTCATCCTTCCGCCTTCATCCTTTCCCATCCTCCTTGCTTTCGCCCGCGGCTCGCGCGTAAGATTCGTTCCGAAACGCGGCGCGCGCCTTACTTGCGGCGCGGCGTGCGGCCCGTCCTAAAGCCCGAAGCTAAAAAGGAATCAACTCGGAGGATCATGTCGAGCGAAGCGAACGAGATGAGCAGGCTCGCCGGTTCGGCCGCGAAGCAAGCGCCGACCGAGCAGCAGGAGTCGAGTCCGGGCGTCCCCAGACGTTTCGCGCCGGGCCAGACCGTCTGCAACGAGAAGAACGAGAAGGGCAAGCTCTGCAACGGCCACCTCAAAGAGCTAAACACGCAGCACCCTTCGCGCGTACACCTGCGCGGCGACGACACGCTCCACCGCTGTCAGGCATGCGGCGCTCTATACATGGGGCCGCCGATGGGACACGTGCGCGACCCGCGCAAGCAGAAGCGCTACGTCGAGCGCGACCTCGCGGCGATTCTACAGGCCGCGGGCGGAACGCTCCCCGCATACGAATACCCTGCGGCCGCATGGCGCGGCGAGCCGAAGCCTCGCGCAACGCCGACGACGAAGTCCTCCATCGCGAAGCCCGCCGTGCCTTTGCCTACAGCCGAAGCGAAGCGCGCGCCTGTTGACTCTTCCGCTTCGGCTGATGCGCACCGCCCCGCCGCCGAGGCTCAGGCCGCGACGGGACAGGCTTCGGCCGCGCCCTTGAGCCCGACCGCCTCGACGGCCTCGCCCGCCGCCGGAGCCGAGACGGTCGCAGACCTCGCGACCGAAGCCTCGACGGAACTCACGCCCGGCGCGCCCAAAGACGAGAGGGCCGCGGCTGCCGTTGCGCCCGCGCCCGCCGCCGACGCAAAACCCAAAGCCAAGAAGGGCGCGCACTCCGGCTTCAAGGTCGCGCCGGAATTTCACCCGCAGCCCGGCGAGACTAACGACCAGAAGCTCGCGCGCCTCAAACGCCTAGTCGAAGAGGCCAAGCGCGCCGCGGGGAAGATTTAACAGAACCGCGAGCGGTAGCGAGCGGGTGTGCGTTACTTCAAGCGTGCGCGCCGCATAACGGCTACCCGCTCGCTACCGCTCGTGGTTCTGTTTCGGAGTTCTTCGATGCGCCACGAAAACACGCTCGACGCGGGCCGCACGGCGCTCGCCGTCATAGACGTTCAGGAGTCGTTCCGCGCGCACATAGGTGACTTCCCGGAACTCGCCGCGCGCTGTGCGCTCGTGGCCCACGCGGCGCGTCTGCTCGGCGTGCCCGTCATCGTCACCGAACAGTATCCGAAGGGCCTGGGGCACACGGCGGCGGAGATTCGCGCCGTTCTGCCGGAAGATTTCGAGCCCGTCGAGAAGACCGCCTTCAGCTCGTGCGGCGCTCAAGCCTTCGTCTCGCGGCTCGAAGAGGCGGGCGCGCGCCAGATACTTCTCTGCGGCATAGAGGCGCACGTCTGCGTCAACCAGACGGCGCACGACCTTCTAGCGCGCGGGCTTCAGGTTCACATACTCACCGACTGCGTCTCGTCGCGCACGGCCGGGAATCGTCAGGTCGGATTAGAGAAGATGATGCGCTCGGGCGCGCTCCCCTCCTCGACCGAACTCGCGCTCTTCGAGCTGATGCGCGACGCGCGCCACGAGCAGTTCAAGGCCATACAGAAATTGATAAAATAGTTCAAAGTTCCGAGTTCCAAGTTGCAAGTTTGAAGGCACGCCGTTAACTTTGAACCTGCAACCTGTAACTTGGGACTTGGGACTTATGACTGACCTACTTTCGACACTCAACGAGCGGCAGCGCGAGGCGGTCGAGGCGACCGAAGGCCCGCTGCTCATACTCGCGGGCGCGGGCTCCGGCAAGACGCGCGTCATCACGGTTCGCATCGCTTACCTCATCTCCGAGCGCGACGTTGCGCCGCACAACATCCTCGCCGTCACCTTCACGAACAAGGCCGCGCAGGAGATGCGCGAGCGCGTCACGCGACTGCTCGAAGGCCAACGCCTAACAAGCGCGCCGCTCGTCTCGACGTTCCACTCCCTCTGCGTGCGGATGCTGCGCCGCGACATCGAGAAGCTCGAAGAGGGCTACACGCGCTCCTTCACCATCTACGATCAGGACGACTCCGCACGCGTCGTCAAGTCCTGCATCAAAGACCTCGGCTACGACGACCAACGGCTCGGCGCGCGACAGACGCAGAGCGCTATCAGCCACGCAAAGAACTCCGGCCTCGACGCGGACGGATACGCCGCGCGCGCCGAAGCGCACGACGAGAAGCGCGCCGCCATCGCACGTGTCTTCCGCCTCTACGAAGAGCGACTCGTCAGCAACAACGCGCTCGACTTCGACGACCTCCTCATCAAGACCGTCAAGCTCCTACGCAAGCGCGACGACGTGCGCGCGCACTACAACGAGCGCTTCCGCTACATACTCGTCGACGAGTATCAGGACACGAACGCGCTACAGTTCGCACTCATACACTTCCTCACGCAGAAGCAGCAGAACATCTGCGTCGTCGGCGATGAGAGTCAGAGCGTCTATCGCTGGCGCGGCGCGGACATTACGAACATCCTCAACTTCGAGGAGCACTACCCGGCGGCCAAAGTAATCAAGCTCGAACAGAACTACCGCTCGACGCAGACCATACTCGACGCGGCCGACGCAGTCATCAAGCACAACACCGAGCGCAAGGAGAAGACGCTCTGGACTGCGAACCCGGAGGGCGCGCCGCTTCGCTACTATCAGGCGATGGACGCGGAGGGCGAGGCGCGCTTCGTCGCCGCGAAGATAGAGGATCATCGCCGCCTCGACCCGAAGACGCGCGCGGCGGTGCTCTACAGAACCAACGCGCAGTCGCGCCTCTTTGAAGAGGCTCTCAGGCGCGCGGGACTCGCATACAACATCGTCGGCGGCTACTCCTTCTACGAGCGCGCGGAGGTGCGCGACGTGGTCTCATATCTGAAGCTCGCCCTGAATCCGCACGACTCCATCGCGCTCATGCGCGTCGTCAACACGCCGACGCGTGGCCTCGGTAAGCAGACGCTCGACGAACTCGACCGGCGCGCGAAGGACTACGGCGTCTCGCTCTGGGAGGCGATTGTAATCATCACAGAGCACCCCGAAGGCTTCAGCCCGCGCGCCGCCGCATCGCTTAAGAAGTTTCAGACCATCATCGAGGGGCTCGTCTCGCGCGCGCAGAAGGAGACGGCGTCCGAGGTCGTCAAAGCGGCGATACTCGACACGGGCTACGCCGACGCGCTCAAGGCCGAGAACACCGAAGAGGCCGAGGGCCGCCTTGAGAACTTGCAGGAACTCGTCAACGCCGCCGTGGACTACGACGCCGAAGAGGGCGGCGGCCTGCGCGACTTCATAGACGCCGCCGCGCTCGTCTCCGACACAGACCAATACAAGGGCGACGCGCCCGTCACGCTGATGACGATGCACTCCGCGAAGGGCCTGGAGTTCCCCGTCGTCTTCATCGTCGGATTGGAAGACGGGCTCTTCCCGCACTCGCGCGCCGCCGCCGACCAGGCCGAGCTTGAAGAGGAGCGCCGCCTCTGCTACGTCGCGATCACGCGCGCCGAAAGCTACCTCTACGTCACGCACGCGATGCGGCGGCGCGTCTACGGCGAAGAGCTGGCAAGCGAGCCTTCCCAGTTTTTGAACGAGATGCCGCTCGACTCGATTGAAGACCTCTCGCGCGGCGCGTCGTGGCTCTCGTTCGCGCGAAGCTCTTCTGCTTTGGAGTCGCGACACGCGGCGCGCGCACTGCGCGGCGAGACCGCGCGCGAGAGCCGCTACACGGGCAAGACGTACGACAGCGTCGATTCAATCGCGGAGTTCTTCCGCCAGCGCGGCGACCAGATACAGCGCAACGCCGCGACGGCGAACAACCAACGTTCGCCCAACTCTCAACAGCCGCGCCCCGGTTCAACTCCGCCGCGCCCTTCGACGCCGCCCGGCCGCACGCCGACGCCCGCGGGCAAAGGCCGAACAGCGTTGCCTTCATCAACGCCGTCTTCCACGGGCGGAGGCTTCGCGCCCGGCACGCACGTCAGACACCCCAAGTATGGCCGCGGCCTCGTCCTCCGTCGCGAAGGCGTGGGCGATTCGGCCAAGCTTCTGGTGAGCTTCCCCGGCTTCGGCCAGAAGAAGCTCGTCGAGAAATACGCCGGTCTTGAAAAGGCATAGGGATGAAGGCCGAAGGATGAAGGATGATTTAATAAGTTCAAGGTTGCAAGTTAAAAGTTAGAAGGCGTTTGCCCTTAACTTTTAACTTGCAACCTTGAGCTTTGAACTTTCAACTTATTACTTCCGCCTTCATCCCTCCGCCTTCATCCTTTCACTCGGAGTCCCCTTAACGATGACGAAACCGCTTCCGCGTCTCTTCGTGTCCGCACTCCTGTTCGTACTTTTAATCGCTCAAGTCAGCGCGTCGCGCGTCGAGGCGTCGCCGCAGAAGACAACGCGCACGTCGCGTCGGACAGCGTCGGGTCAGCGCGCGCCGAAGCCGACGCCCGCGCCGAAGGCGATGCCGATGCGGCTCGTCGTGCAGCAGGGGCAGCGTAGGGTTGCGAACGGGTTCACGCTCTTCTCGCCCGACGGGCGGCTCGTCGTGACGGGCGATTACGGCGGCGACGTGGTCGTGTGGGACGTTGAGAGCGGGCGCGAGGTTCGGCGTTTCACGGATAACGCGGGCGACCCCGGCGCGCAGGACGTTGACGGCTGGCTGTGGGGCGCGTTCTCGCCCGACTCGCGGCTGCTCGTGACGAGCGTCGGGCCGAACGTGCGGCTCTGGGACGTGCGTACGGGCAAGCGTCTCTGGCTCGCGACGAACGGCGACAACGCCTTCTTCGTGCCCGACGACGGAAGCCACCCGCCCGTCACCTTCGCGGCGGGCGGAAGTCAGGTCGTCGTCACGGGGACGGAGTACAGGTTGACTTGGGATGCGCGCAGCGGCCGTCTGCTCTCGCGCGTAAAGCTCGGGCGCGCGACCGAGAAGCCCGAATCGTACGACCTGCGTCCGCCGCGCGACGCCTCTTCGCCCGGCAACCGCTTCCTCGCGAGTGCGAAGGACGGGCTCATCACGGTCAAGGAGAGGGCGACGGGGCGCGTGGTCGGTCGCGTGCGATTCCTCGTAATGAGGCCGGGGCGCACGTCGTCCTATCCGGGGCAGGTCTGGCACGACGAACTATATGCGCTCGCCGTCTCGCCCGACGGCCGTGTGCTCATCACCGGCGACGACGGCGACGACGACGACTCCGACCACCTCATACGCCTCTGGGACGTGAAGACCGGCGACGTGCTCCACACGCTGACCGGCACGCACGGCGCGACGACCACCTTCCGCTTCACCGCGGCGGGCGGGCTCCTCGGCCTGTCGTCGAAGGGCAGCGCGCACGACGCGCGCGAGATGTTGACGGGCAAGTCCGCCACGTGGCGGGCCGCGGGCGACACGACCGCGCGGCGGGACGTATCTTCGGACGGCCGCTTCGTCGCGACCGGCGCGGGTCTAATCGGCGAGGTCTGGGACGCTCGGACGGGCGCGCGGCTCGCTCGCGTCGAGGCGAAGGCAGACCCCGGCGAGAGCCCCGATGCGGCCGAGTGGAGTGTCGTACGCTTCACGCCGCTCGACACCGTCACCTTCTTCCGCGACTCGGCCTACGGCGAGCCGCAGAGCGTCACGCTCAGCACGCGCGACTGGACGGAGCAGAAGCTCGCGGTCGAGCTGCCGCTCGCCGACGACGAGCACGCGTTCGTGATGACGCCCGACACGCGCGCCGTCGCTTGGGAGACGGTCGAGGGCGGCGAAGACGGAAGTCAGGCGGCGCAGCGCGTCAACGTTTGGCGCGCGAGCGAACCCGCGAAGGTTCGCTCGTTCAAGGTTGACTCCGACGAGGCGTACACGGACGCTTCACACCTCCTGCTCTCGCCCGACGGCGGGCGCGTCATCGTCGCCACGGCGAACAACGGCGGCAACCTCCGCCAGATGTTGATTAAGGTCTACGACGTTAACGCGGGCCGTGCCCTCTACACGCTCAAGCGGCCCGGCTTCCGCGTCGAATTCTTCGCGTGGTCTTCGGACGGCCGCACCATCGCTACGAGCGCGGGCAACGGCGCGGGCGAGCGCGCGACGCTCTGGGACGCGGCGACCGGCAACGAGTTGCGAAAGCTCGACGGCCCGCAGGACTTGATTGAGGAGTTCTCGCCCGACTCGCGTCTGCTTCTAACCGCGAGCCTCGACGGCTTCGAGCGCATATACGAGGCGGCGACGGGCCGTGAGTTGTGCCGCTTCATCACGCGAACGGACGGAAGCTGGGTCGTCGTCGACCCCGAGGGGCGCTTCGACGCCTCCGACCTCGAAGAGATACAGGGCGTCCACTGGCTCGCGCCCGACGACCCTCTCAAACCTCTGCCGCTCGAAATCTTCATGCGCGACTACTACGAGCCGCGCCTCCTTGCGCGCATCATCGCGGGCGAACACTTCGCGCCCGTACGTTCCATCTCCGAGGTCAGACGCGCGCAGCCCTCCGTCAAGATAACTTCAATCGAGCAGCAGAAGGAGCACCCCGAACTCGCGCGCGTCACGGTCGAGGTGTCGAGGCCGGGCGCGGACAACTCGACGCAAGTCGCAAAGACGGGCGCGCGCCCTTCCGGCGTCTACGACCTACGCCTCTTCCGCGACGGACAGCTCGTCGCCTACGCGCCGACCGAGGGCGGCGAGCTGAAGACTGACGCGCAGACGGGCAAGGCCACGGTCACCTTCGACAATGTGCGCCTGCCTCGCGCGCGCGCGGCGGACGCGGGCGTGAACGTTGAAGCGGAGGCTGATTCCAACGACAGTGCGAGCGCCCGCGCGGGCGGCGTCGAGTTCGCCGCGTACGCGTTCAACGAAGACCGCGTGAAGAGCCTAACGGCGCGAGAGTCGTTCACGCCGCCCACGCCGCTGCCCGCCGCGAAGGGTCGAGCTTATCTGATTTCGGTCGGCGTCAACGCCTACGAGAACGAAGAATGGGACTTGCGCTTCGCCGCCAACGACGCGCGCCGCTTGCAGGAGGTTGTCTCGGCGCGCGTGCGCGATGGCGGCGAGTACGAAGAGGTCGTGAACGTCCCGCTCATCTCCGACTACGCGACCGTGGGCGGGAGGAAGACGCAGCCGCGCGTCGTCAAGGAGATGAACGCGACCCGTCGGAACTTCAAGGCCGTGCTCGACCTGCTCGCGGGCCGCAAGGTTGACGAAGAGGCTTTGAAGGCAATCCCGAACGCGGGATTGCTGCGACGCGCGACGCCCGAAGACCTCGTGCTCGTCTCCTTCTCAAGCCACGGCTACGCGGACGGGCGCGGCAGCTTCTACCTCTTCGCGTCGGACGCGGGCGCGTCCTCGAACCTCGGCGAGGCGCTCAGCCGCGCC
>JBJMGR010000082.1:0-25503 GCA_045807805.1 Pyrinomonadaceae bacterium
ACGGATGATTGCCGACCTGAAGAAGCAGGGCTTCCACGTCAGCCTATGGCAGTACACATACTTCACTCCGAAGAACGAGCTGTTCGCCGAGATAGTATCGAAGGGCTACGCGGTCAAGGGAGAGGGCGGGCAGTTGCCGTTCGAGGACGCCGTGCTCGACATGTCGAACCCGGAGGCTGTGAAGTGGTATCAGTCGAAGCTCGCCGCCCTACTCAAGATGGGCGTCGGCGCGATCAAGGTTGACTTCGGCGAGGGCGCGCCCTTGAACGGCATCTACGCGTCGGGCCGCACGGGGCTCTACGAGCACAACCTCTATCCGCTTCGCTACAACAAGGCCGTCGCCGACATCACGCGCGAGACGACGGGCGAGAATATCATCTGGGCGCGGAGCGCCTGGGCGGGGAGTCAACGCTACCCTCTGCACTGGGGCGGCGACGCCGAGAACACGGACTCCGCGATGGCCGCGGAGCTTCGCGGCGGCCTGTCGTTCGGACTCTCGGGCTTCACGTATTGGAGCCACGACGTGGGCGGCTTCGTTGACCGCGCGCCGCGTGACCTCTACCGACGCTGGCTCGCCTGGGGCGTGCTTACCTCTCACACGCGGGCGCACGGCGCGCCGCCGCGCGAGCCTTGGGAGTATGACGAGGCTCTGACCGAGGACTTCCGGCGCGCGCTCGGGCTCAGGTACGCGCTCATGCCCTACATTCTCGCGCAGGCGAAGGACTCTTCGGCGCGTGGCTTCCCAATGCTTCGCGCGCTCTTCTTCGAGTACCCGGAAGACCCGACCTCCTGGACGATTGAGGACGAGTATATGTTCGGCTCGAACCTCCTGGTCGCGCCTCTGATGGAGTCGGGCGAGGGCCGTCGCGTCTACCTCCCGCCCGGCGAGTGGATCGATTACCAGTCGGGCAAGACTTACACGGGAGCGCGCTGGCATCAGATAGACGCGGGCCGGATTCCCGTCGTGCTGCTCGTCAAAGACCACTCCGTCATTCCGCACGTTAAGGTCGCGCAGAGCACGGCCGACATCGACTGGAAGAACGTCGAGCTTCGAGTCTTCAGCACGGACAACTCCGCGACGGCTTCGGGCCTCTTCGCGCTGCCCGACGGCGACGCGCTGTCGCTTAAACTCACGGCCCCGGCCGGAACATACGCGCTGCAATCAGACCCGCTCGGCGGCCGAGTCAAGTGGGAGGTCACGCGCTTCATGCCGAAGAACTTCTAGCTTATGAAGGGGCTCGTTCGTCTTTCGCGCGCCCCTCTTCTTGACTGATACGGGGCGCGGCCTTAATCTCGGCGTAAGTTCTGGAAGGTGGTCAAACAAAGTCTTAAAGGCTCTACTCTGCTCAGTTGGCGGGAGAGAACCGTTTTCTTTCAGGAGGGTTTAAGCGATGGCAGACGAGAAGTTCACTCCGCGACCGGAGCACAAGTTCACGTTCGGACTCTGGACTGTCGGCAACCGCGGCCGAGACCCTTTCGGCGACGCGGTACGCCCGACGCTCCCGCCCGTTGACGCCGTGCGCATGCTCGCGGAGGTGGGCGCGTGGGGCGTCAACTTCCACGACAACGACCTCGTGCCGATTGACGCCACGGCGTCGGAGCGCGACCGCATCGTGCGCGAGTTCCGCGCGGTCTGCGAGGAGACGGGCATCACGATTCCGATGGCGACCGTCAATCTTTTCTACGAGGCGGTCTTCCGCGACGGCGCGTTCACCTCGAACGACGCGCAGGTGCGCGCCTACGCTGTGCAGAAGACGATGCGCGCGATGGACCTGGGCGCGGAGTTGGGCGCGAAGATCTTCGTGCTGTGGGGCGGGCGCGAGGGCGTCGAGACGGACGGCTGCCGCCGCCCCGACGAAGCAATCAAGCGCCTGCGCGAGGCTCTGAACTACCTCTGCGAGTATTCCATCTCAGAAGGCTATGACTACCGCTTCGCGCTCGAAGCGAAGCCGAACGAGCCGCGCGCGGACATATACATGCCGACCACGGGCGCCTACCTCGCGCTCATTCCGACGCTCGAACACCCGGAGCTTGTCGGCGTCAATCCCGAAGTCGCGCACGAACAGATGTCGGGACTTAACATGACGCACGCCGTCGCGCAGGCTTGGGAGTCGGGCAAGCTCTTCCACATAGACCTCAACGATCAGGTGCCCGGCCGATACGATCAAGACCTGCGCTTCGGCTCGGCGAACCCGAAGGCCGCGTTCTGGCTCGTGAAGTTCCTCGAAGACGTGGGCTACGCGGGGCCGCGCCACTTCGATTCGCACGCATACCGCACAGAGGACTACGAGGGCGTGAAGGAGTTCGCGCGCGGCAGCATGCGAACCTACCTGATACTCAAGGAGAAGGCCGCGCGCTGGAACGCGGACCCGGAGATAAAGTCTCTGCTCGCGGAGATGGCGAAGCTCGACGGCAACGGACAGGCCGTCGGCCGTTTCGAGAAGGGGAGGGCCGACGCGCTGCTCTCGAAGGAGTTCGACCGCGCCGCGCTCGCCTCGAAGGGTCTGAAATACGAGCGGCTCGACCAGCTCACGATAGACATACTGCTCGGCGTCAGGTGAACGCGCCGCCGCCGGAAAGCCGACGACAGACATCAGCCACTCGACATGAACAGACACAGACTCTCTCGCATCACCGCGGCCTTCGTCGCCGCGTTCGTCGCCGCGTTATCCTTCGCGTGCGTGCAGCCGCCGCGGCAGTCGGCGAACTCTGTAGACGCGCAGGGCCGGCGTGCGGGCAAGACAGGCCCTTTGCGCATAGGGCTCTCGATGGACACGCTCAAGGAGGAGCGCTGGCAGCGCGACCGAGACCTCTTCGTCGCGCGCGCGAAGGAGTTGGGCGCGGAGGTCCTGGTGCAGTCGGCGAACGGCGACGACCGCGCGCAGACGCAGCAGGCCGACAACCTCCTGACGCAGGACGTTGACGTGCTCGTCGTCATACCGCACAACGGCGAGATAGCCGCGTCCATCGTGGAGGCGGCGAAGCAGAAGGGCGTGCCCGTCATCTCCTACGACCGCCTGATACGAAACAGCGAGCCAGACCTCTACATCTCGTTCGACAACGAGCGCGTCGGAGAGCTTCAGGCGCGCTACCTCTTCGAGCGCGCGCCCAAAGGCAACTACATACTCGTCGGCGGCGCACCCACCGACAACAACGCGCAGCTTCTACGCAAGGGGCAGGAGAAGGTCTTGCAGGCGGCCATAGAGAGCGGCGACATCAAGGTGCTCACAAATCAGTTCGCGAAGGACTGGCTCGCGCTCGAAGCGATGCGCATAACCGAGGACGCTCTGACGAAGTCCGCCAACAATGTTGCGGCCGTCGTCGCGTCGAACGACTCGACGGCGGGCGGCGCAATCTCCGCGCTCGAAGTTAAGAGTCTCGCGGGCAAGGTGCTCGTCTCGGGTCAGGATGCAGACCTCGCAGCGCTGCAACGCATCGTCGCGGGCACGCAGACCATGACCGTCTACAAGCCCGTGCACCTGCTCGCGCGCAAGGCCGCCGAGGCAGCGGTCGCGCTCGCTCGCGGCGAAAAGCCCGACGCGCCCGCGCGCATCAACAACGGGAAGATCGACGTGCCCTCGATACTCCTTGAGCCCGTCGTCGTCGATAAGAACAACATCGTCGAGACGGTCGTTAAAGACGGCTATCAGAAGTTCGACGCGATATACGAGGCTGTCCCCGCAGACCAGCGGCCCAAGCAGTAAGCAGTGAGCGGTGAGCGGTGGTCGAATTTTTACGGGTGATGCGTCAATTCTTAAAACTGCTCACGGCTCACCGCTCACTCAATCAGAGTCATGCGACGCATCAACCTTAACAAAGCGAGCGTTGCTCGCTCCGACACGATACGCGACATCAATCGCCAAATCGTGCTCAACTACGTACGCGAGCGCGCGCCCATCTCGCGCGCCGAAATCTCTCACGAGACAGAGCTACAGCGCTCGACCGTCTCGCTCATCGTCGAGGAGTTGAAAGAGCGCGGCCTCGTCGCCGAGATCGAAGGCCAGTCAACGGGCGGACGACCGCCGCTGCTGCTACAGCTCAAGGCCGCTGGCCCCGTCGCCGTCGGCGTTGACCTCGGCACGAAGCGAACGGTCGTCGCGACGAGCGACCTCGCGGGCCGCATCCTCGACGAGGCGAGTTTCAAGACCGACCCCGATGCGTCGAAGACCATGAAGAGGGTCTTGGACTGCGTCAAACGTCTAATCGACAGGAACGAAGGCGTCGAGTCGGTCGGCGTCAGTCTGCCCGGACTCGTTGACCCGGAGTCGGGCAGCGCCGTCTTCATCCCGCACTTCCGCTGGCGCGATTGGGATGTCGCGTCGAAACTTCGCGCGGCGACGGGGCTGCCCGTGAAGGTTGATAACGACGCCAACGCGGCCGCGCTCGCCGAACTCTGGTTCGGCCGCCCCGAAGTCCGAGAGGTGCGAAACTTCGTGATGATTCTCGTCGAAGAGGGCTTAGGCACCGGCATTGTCTTCGACGGACAGGTCTATCACGGCGAGGGCGGTGCGGCGGGCGAGTTCGGACACATGACCATCGGCTCGAACGCGCCCGTCGCATGCGCCGCGGGCGGGCGCGAGTGCTGGGAGGCGTTCGCCTCGGAGCGCGCCGCGCTCGCGCGCTACGCGAAGCTCTCGGGCCGCGACGGCGCGCGCGCGGGAGTGAGTTTCAAAGTGCTCGTGGATCGCGCGCTCGAAGGAGAGCGTGCCGCGCGGACGGCGCTGCTCGTGACGGCTCAATACCTCGGCGTCGGAATCTCGAACGTCATCAAGGGCCTGAGCCCCGAGGCGGTCATCGTCGGCGGCGAGATAGCGCGCGCGTGGCCCCTAATCTCCGGCGAGATAAAGAAGGCCGTCGAGCGGAACAACATCTGCCGCGGCCTGCAAGGCGCGCGCATCATCCCTTCGACACTCGGCGAGACGCCGAGACTCATGGGCGCGCTCAGTCTCGTCCTCTCGCGCAAGTTCGCGGCCGCGCTTTAACAGTACCGCGAGCGGTAGCGAGCGGGTGTGTGCTGC
The DNA here is from genome assembly GCA_045807805.1 of Pyrinomonadaceae bacterium. Lineage (GTDB taxonomy): Bacteria > Acidobacteriota > Blastocatellia > Pyrinomonadales > Pyrinomonadaceae > QHXN01. Next base: position 5,019 of record JBJMGR010000082.1, read on the forward strand.
GTTAAGAGTCCGCACGGTGTAAGTCGCGACCCGCTCACTACCGTTCGCGGTTCTGTTTGTACGTAATAATCCAGATGAGACTGAGCACAAAGACCTCTCTACTTTCGTCCATGCGCATGCGCGTTGCCGCGCTCGTCTGCGCGGCGCTCGCGTTGTCGTTCGTCGCCCCGCGCCCGGCTGCCACGCAAGAGAGGACGCCCGATTACAAGAACCCGCGGCTTCCCGTCGAGCGGCGCGTCGAAGACCTGCTCGGCCGCATGACTCTTGAGGAGAAGGTCGCGCAGCTCGTCTGCCTCTGGACGGAGAGGCCGCAAGTCCGTCTGCAGACGGACTTCTCGACAGACCGCGGAGACTTCTCGCCCGAGCGTGCGCGCGTCGTCATGAAGAACGGCATCGGCCAGATAGCCCGACAGCGCGAGCGCAAAGACCCGCGCGAGGCCGCACGCTTCGCCAACGCCTTGCAGAAGTGGCTCGTCGAGAACACGCGCCTCGGGATACCGGCCATATTCCACGACGAGATTCTGCACGGACTGATGGCCCCGAAGGCCACGAGCTTTCCGACGCCCATCGCCTTGGCGAGCAGTTGGGACACGGAACTCGTAAGACGTGTCTTCACCGCCGCCGCCCTTGAGACGCGCGCGCGCGGAAGCCACTTCGTCTTAGGCCCCAACCTAGACCTCGCGCGCGAGCCGCGTTGGGGTCGCACCGAAGAGACATACGGCGAAGACCCCTACCTCGTCTCGCGAATGGGCGTGGCGGTAATCCGTGCGATTCAGGGCGAAGGCCCCGGCGTTGACGACGAGCACGTTATCGCGACGGCCAAGCATTTCGCCGCGCACGGGCAGCCGGAAGGCGGGACGAACATTGCGCCCGTCAACGTCTCGGAGCGAGTCCTTCGCGAATACTTTCTGCCGAGCTTCGAGGCGGCTGTTAAGGAGGCGCACGTGATGAGCGTGATGGCCTCTTACAACGAGATTGACGGCGTGCCTTCGCACGCGAACCGCTGGCTTCTGGGCAAGGTGCTGCGTCAGGAGTGGGGCTTCGACGGGATGGTCGCCTCGGACTACTACGGCATCCCGCAGTTGGAGAGCCTGCACCACGTCGCCGCCGACAAACGAGAGGCGGCGCGGCTCGCGCTTGAGGCGGGCGTGGACGCGGAGCTTCCAGACCCCGACTGCTATCAGGCGCTCCTCGGGCTCGTACGCGACGGCAAGCTCTCCGAGTCGTTGATCGACAGGGCCGTCGCGCGCAACCTCCGCGCGAAGTTCCTGCTCGGACTCTTCGAGAACCCATACGTTGACCCCGAGCGCGCGTCGCGCGTCACGGATTCGCAAGAGCACCGCGCGCTCGCGGCCGAAGCCGCGCGACGCTCCATCACTCTTCTGAAGAACGAGAACAACCTCCTGCCGCTCGACCGCCGAGCGCTAAAATCAATCGCCGTCATCGGCCCGAACGCTGGTCGCGCGCACCTCGGCGGCTACACAGACCCGACTCCCGCGCGCGGCGTGAGCGTCCTCGAAGGCGTTACGAAGAAGGTCGGGGCAAGCGTCAAAGTCAACTTCGCGGAAGGGTGCAAGATAACTAAGGAGGGGGGCGACTGGTGGGCCGACGCTTCACACTTAACCGACCCCGCCGAAGACGAAAGGCTCATCGCGCAAGCAGTCGAAACGGCGAAGGCTTCGGACGTGGCGCTGCTTGTAGTTGGCGGCAACGAAGATACGAACAAAGAGGGTTGGGCCGACAATCACCTCGGCGACCGCGACAGTCTCGATTTAGTCGGCCGCCAGAACGACTTGATCCGCGCCGTGCTCGCGACGGGCAAGCCCACGGTCGTCATGCTCATCAACAGCGGCCCGCTCTCCGTCACCTACGTCGCGGAGAACGTGCCCGCCATACTCGAAGGCTTCTACCTCGGCGAAGAGGCGGGCACGGGCGTGGCCGACGTGCTCTTCGGCGACTACAACCCTTCGGGCAAGCTTCCCGTCAGCTTCCCGCGCACAGTCGGCCAACTCCCCATCTACTACAACTATAAGCCGACGGCGAAGCGCGGCTATCTCTACACGAGCGCGGAGCCGCTCTATCCCTTCGGCTACGGGCTGAGCTACACGACGTTTGAGTACTCGAACCTTAAAGTCTCGCCCGCTCGGATTGGCCCCGGCGGTCGCGCGCAGGTCACGGTCATGGTCACGAACACGGGCCGACGCGCGGGCGAAGAGGTCGTCGAGTTATACGTGCGCGACCTGGTCAGTTCCGTGACGCGGCCCGTCAAGGAGTTGAAGGACTTCAGGCGCGTCGCGCTCGCGCCCGGCGAGAGTGCGACCGTCGCTTTCAACGTCACGCCCGACAAGCTCGCCTTCTACAACCTCAACATGGAACGCGTGGTCGAGCCCGGCGCGTTCGACATAATGGTCGGCACGAGTTCCGTCAAGTACCAGACGGCGAAGCTTGAGGTAGTCGAGAGATGAGCGGAAGTTCACTTATGCTCAACAACAGAACCGCGAGCGGTAGCGAGAGGGTACGAGTTTCGACAGGCTCGCCTTCATCGAAGCGAACACCCGCTCGCTACCGCTCGCGGCTCTGTTTGAAGAGATGCGCGCTCGTCGTCGTAGTGGCCGCGTGCCTGTTCGTGATTGCGTCGGCGCAGAAGAACGACGCGGCGAGAGAGAGAGAGAACGCGTACCGCGCGAACAATCTCGGCGTCGCGCTGCTCGAACAGTTCAAGCCGAAGGAGGCGGCCGAGCAGTTCCGTCGCGCGCTTCGGCTCGACCCGAAACTCTCGCTCCCGCGCATCAACCTCGCCGTCGCGCTCTTCAACGTGCCCGACGCCTCTGCCGCGCGCGCGGAGGCCGAGGCCGCCGCCACGCTCGCGCCCGACGCGCCGCAGCCGCAATACATACTCGGGCTCATAGCCAAACAGCAGGGCCGCGCGGAGGACGCGCTCGCCTCCTTCGCGCGCGTGCTCAAGATAGACCCGCGCGACGTTGGCGCGAACGTGCAGGTCGGACAACTCCTCTCGCAGCAGCGCATGTACGACGAAGCGGCGGCCGCGTTCCGCGTCGCGCTCGAAGAGGAGCCATACAACGGTACGGCGCTCTATAACCTCGGCACGGTGCTTCTGCGCGCGGGCCGACGCGAAGAGGGGCAGGCCGACTTGCAGCGTTTCCAGAGCTTGCGCGCGAGCGGAGCGGCGACGGTCATCGGCCAGAGCTACCTCGAACAGGGACGCTACGCGGAGGCCGTCAGCTCGACCGGCGCGGAACGAGGACTAGTGGACGAACGCACGCCCGAAGTCACCTTCACGGACGCGACCGCACAAGCCTTCTCGACTCAGAAAGCTTCCACGGGACGCGGACGCGCGGCACGCGGCGGGCGGCGCGCGCGCAGCAAGGCGGGCGTGTGGCGTTGGGACGAAGCGTCCATCATGAAGCAGTTCACCGCGACGCTCGACGGCGGAGGCATGACGCTCCTCGACTACGACGGCGACGGCGACCTTGACATCTTCGCCTACGAGCAAGAGGGCTGGCGTCTCTACCGAAACGACAAAGGCAGATTCTCGAACGTGACCGCGCAGTCTGGCGCGCTCGCCAAAGCCTCGGGGCTCGCGGCAATCGCGGGCGACTTCGACAACGACGAGCGGCCGGACATCTTCGTCTTCGGCGCGGGCTCGTGCACGCTCTACCGCAACGAGGGCGGCGGACGCTTCAGTGATGTGACCGCGCGCGCGAAGCTTCCCGCTTACCGTTACCTCTCCCGCTCGGCGGCCTTCTTGGACTACGACCACGACGGCGACTTAGACATCTTCGTCGCGGGGCTCGCCGACGCGTCGAAGTTGAAGACCGCGCCCCTCTTCGGCTCGGAGTCGAATGACGCGCCGAACGAGACGGCCGGGACGAAAAAATTGGAGACCATCTTCGACCTCGCGGAAGTGCTGCCCGGCGCGCCCAACATGCTGCTGCGCAACAACGGCGACGGGACGTTCACTGACGTGTCTTCGGAGGCGAAGGTCAACGTCGCCGGGCACGCGGCGGCGGTCGTCCCGACCGACTACGACAACCGCCGCGACGTTGACCTGCTCGTCGTCAACTACGGCGCGCCGCCGAACCTCTTCCGAAACATGCGCGACGGCTCGTTCCGCGACGTGGCGTTGGAAGTCAACCTCGCCCCCAAAGGCGACTACACGGCTGCCGCCGCGGGCGACTTCAACAAGGACGGCTTCACGGACTTCTACTTCGCCGCGCGTCACTCGTCCGGCCTTATCGCCGCGAGCGACGGGCGCGGTCGCTTCAAGACCTCGCCCGCGCCCGCGTCGCTCGAAGACGCCTCGGCCGCGCAGTTCCTCGACTACGACGACGACGGGCTGCTCGACCTCGTCGTCGCATCCCCGGACGGCCTGCACGTGCTTCGCAACGTCGGCGGCGGGTGGACGGACACGGGCGAGAGGGCTTCGCGAGGACGCGCGCGCGGGGGCGCGGCCCCGTCTCGGCGAAGCACGCACGCGCGCTCTCTCGTGTCCGCGGACTTGGATGGCGACGGCGACACGGACATCGTCGCGCGCGACGACCTCGGCGCGCTCAGGCTGCTGCGCAACGACGGCGGCAACCGCAACCGCTCTCTGCGCGTCGTGCTCGCGGGCAAGGCGAGCAACCGGGGCGGCGTCGAGGCGAAGATAGAGGTACGCGCGGGGAGTCTACAGCAGAAGCTTGAGACCTACGCCGCGACACCCGCGCCCGCGCCCTCGGACATACTCTTCGGCCTCGGTCAACGCGAATCGGCGGACGCGGTGCGCGTGCTCTGGCCTTCGGGTGTCGTGCAGGCGGAGACCGAATCGCCCGCGACGAGTGTCGGCAATGAGACCGCGACGGGCGTGCGTCGCGGCTCGCTCAGGGTGACGGAGCTAGACCGCAAGCCTTCGTCCTGCCCTTATCTATACACCTGGAACGGCGAGCGCTTCGAGTTCATCACGGACTTCATGGGCGGCGGCGAGATGGGCGACTGGGTTGCGCCCGGCCTCTTCAACACGCCCGACCCGGACGAGTACGTGCGCATACGCGGCGACCAGCTACGCGAGCGCGACGGCCGTTACGAGCTTCGCGTGACGAACGAGCTTGAAGAGGCACTCTTCGTTGACCGACTCCAACTCGTCGCCGTCTCTCATCCTTCGGACGTTGATGTCTACCCGAACGAAGGGCTCGGCAACCCGACCGGCCCCGGCTTCAAGCTCTACGCGACGCGCGGCGCACGTCCTCCACGCGCCGCGACCGACGAACACGGCCGGAACGTTCTCGCGCGCCTCACGCGCCTCGACCGCAAGTACGTTGACGACTTCCCCCTGCTCGGCGTCCGAGGCTACGCCGCGGAGCACACGCTCACGCTCGACTTGGGGAAGGATGAAGGCCGCAAGGTGAAGGATGAAGTTAAGGCTGACAGAAAGGCTGATTCCTCATTCCGCCTTCATCCTTCCGCCTTCATCCTTCTCTTAACCGGCTGGACTGACTACGCATTCTCAAGCAACAACGTGGCGGCGTCGCAGCGCGGGATGGAGATGCGGCCGCCGTCGCTTCAGGTCAAAGATGCCGCGGGCGAGTGGCGGACTGTAATCGAGAGCATAGGCTTTCCCGTCGGGCGTCCGCAGACCGTGACGGTTGACCTGACCGGCAAGTTTCTTACGTCGAGTCGAGAGGTGCGCATCGTCACGAACATGCGCGTCTACTGGGACGAGGCATTGGTTGACGACTCGGGCGGCGACTCGCCCGTGCGCGTTGAGCGGCTCGAAGCATCGGACGCGACGTTGAGAGACCGGGGCTTCTCGGCGGAGGTTACGCCGGACGGGCGCGAGCCTTACTCTTACGACTACGCGCGCGTCTCGCTCGCGTCGTCGTGGAAGATGTTCACGGGGCGCTACACGCGTCTGGGCGACGTGCGCGAGTTGCTGTCGAAGACCGACGATATGTTCGTCGTCTCGAAGCCGGGCGACGAACTCGCGCTCTCGTTCGACGCGTCCGCGCTCGCGCCTTTGCCCGCTGGTTGGACTCGAACCTTCCTGCTCTACGCGGACGGCTTCAGCAAAGAGATGGACATCAACTCCGCGAGCCCGCGCGAGGTCGCGCCCATGCCCTTCCACGGGATGAAGCGCTACCCGTACGGCGCGCCCGAGTCGTACCCGACGGACGAGGCGCACCAGAACTACCTGGAGCGTTACAACACGCGCGTCGTCGCCTCGCCGCTTCCGCAACTCTGGGGCGCGGGTAACTAAGGCGCGCGACTCGCGCGGCAACCCGAAACCGACAGGAGCGAACCCGTGCGGAACTCTCTTCGACAAAGCGGCGCGGCGCGGCGTCTCGCACTCGCGTTCGCAGTCGCTCTGGTTGCGTCGTCGGCGTCGGCGTCGCGCGCGCAACGGACGACGGAGGCGCGGTCTCAGTCAAGCGTCCCACAGTCCAGGCTCGCGCGCATGCGGCGCGGCGTAAACCTGAGCCACTGGTTCTCGCAGTCGCGCGACTATTCAGAGGCGCACCTGCGCGAGCACACTACGCGCAGCGACATCGAGCTAATCAAGAGCCTCGGCTTCGACCACGTGCGATTTCCCGTCGAGCCCGCGCCGCTCTTCGACGAAGCTCATCCGTCGGAGCTGAACGCCGAATACCTTCGACACCTCGACGCGGCGCTCGACATGATCTTCGCGTCGGGGCTCGCCGTAGTCTTAGACCTGCACCCTTCGGACGAGTTCAAGTTAAAGCTCAGGACTGACGACCGCGCGGTCGCGGCGCTCGCTGACTTCTGGCGCTCGCTCGCGCGGCACGTGTCGGCGCGCGACCCCGAACGGCTCTTCCTCGAAATCATGAACGAGCCGATGGTCGAAGACCCTTACCGCTGGATGGGCATACAGGCGCGCGTCGCGGCCGCCGTGCGCGAGGGCGCTCCGCGCCACACGATCATCGCGACCGCGCCGCGCTGGTCTGCCGTTGACCAACTTCTACTCATCGAGCCGGTCGCGGACGGAAACGTCGTCTACAACTTCCACTTCTACGAGCCGCACAGCTTCACGCATCAGGGCGCGACCTGGGGGCCGGACTTCTGGCCTTACTTAAAGAACGTCCCTTACCCTTCGAGCCCCGAAGCGGTCGCGCCGCTCCTGGCTTCGATGAGTAATGAGAACGCGCGCGGCGCGCTGAAGGGTTACGGCGAAGAGCGTTGGGACGCGGCGCGCGTCGAGCGCGAGATAGGCGAGGCCGCCGAGTGGGCGCGCACGCGCGGCGTCGCGCTCACGTGCAACGAGTTCGGAGTCTACCGCGCATACTCGCCGCCCGCCTCGCGCCTGCGCTGGATTGCGGACGTGCGCACGGCACTCGAACGGCACAACATAGGCTGGGCGATGTGGGACTACGCGGGCGACTTCGGCGTCGCCGTGCGGAAAGACGGACGCGCCGAGCTAGACCCGGAGACGGCGGCCGCGCTCGGCTTGAAACAGAACCGCGAGCGGTAGCGAGCGGGTCGCGAGTTCCGTCAGGCTCGCCTTCATCGGAGCTTGCGACCCGCTCACTACCGTTCGCGGTTCTGATTAACAACTTGAGGAGGGACTCGACGTTGACTAAGAAAGTTTCCAGACGAACCTTCGCGAAGGTCGCGGGCGCTGCGGCGCTCGCCTCCGCGGCCAACCCTTCGGCGCTCGGCTCCGTGGCGGCGAGCGAACCCTGTATCACTCTGCCGCAGGGCGCGGCGAGCGGCGACGCGTTGCGCGCGTTCCCGCACGGCTTTCTCTGGGGGACGGCGACCGCGTCTTATCAGGTCGAGGGCGCGTTCAAAGAGGACGGGCGCGGGCCTTCCATCTGGGATACCTTCTCTCACACGCCGGGCAAGGTCGTGAACAACGCGAACGGCGACGTGGCCGACGACCACTATCACCGTTACAAAGAGGACGTGCAGTTGATGAAGACGCTCGGCGTCAAGGCTTATCGCTTCTCCGTCGCATGGCCGCGCGTCTTCCCCAACGGCGACGGCCCCGCGAACCCGAAGGGCTTAGACTTCTATAACCGCCTCGTGGACGAGCTGCTCGCCAACGACATACAGCCCTTCGCCACGTTCTATCATTGGGACTTGCCGCAGTCCCTGCAAGACCGCTTTGGCGGGTGGGAGGGCCGCGAAACGTCGAAGGCTTTCGCAGACTACGCGGGCTACGTCGCCGCGCGGCTCACAGATAGAGTCAAGCACATCTTCACCATCAACGAGTTCGGAGCATTCATCGAAGTCGGCTACCGCTGGGGCATCCACGCGCCGGGCTTGAAGCTGACCGGCTCGCGCCTGAACCAGACGCGCCACCACGCGGTCTTAGGTCACGGCCTTGCCGTGCAGGCCATACGCGCCAATGCAAAGCCGGGGACGAAGGTGGGCTTGGCCGAGAACATCACGGTCGCCGCCCCCGTCTTCGAGACGCCCGCGCACGTCGCGGCGGCCGAGCGTGCCATGCGCGAGATGAACGCGCAGTACCTGACCGTCATCATGGAGGGCAAGTACACGGACTGGTACTTGAAGTCCGCGGGCGCGGACGCGCCGAAGTTCACCGACGAAGACCTGAAGGCCATCTCCTCTCCGCTCGACTTCGTAGGCATCAACATCTATACGCCGCAGTTCGTGCGCGCGGACGAATCCTCGCCCGTTGGCTTCGCATACGTGCCGCACCCGCCTTCGTTCCCGCACGCGCCGTCGCCCTGGCTCTTCGTCGGGCCGGAGGCGCTCTACTGGGGGCCGCGCCACGTCTCGAAGCTCTGGGGCGCGAAGGAGATTTACATCACCGAGAACGGCTGCTCCTCGTCCGACATTCCGGCGAAGGACGGACGTGTCTACGACACAGACCGCGTGACCTATCTGCGCAGCTACCTCACGCAACTGCGTCGCGCGACGGCCGAAGGCGTGCCCGTGCGCGGCTACTTCCTCTGGAGCTTGATGGATAACTTCGAGTGGGCCGACGGCTACACGAACCGCTTCGGCCTGCACTACGTTGATTACGACACGCAGAAGCGCACGCCGAAGCTGAGCGCGGACTTCTACCGCGAGACAATCGCGCGCAACGCGGTCGTATGAGAGCGCTTGTGAGAGGGAAACGGGATGAGCTTCCTCGGCATCGACGTTGGAACGGGCGGGTCGCGCGCGATACTCGTTGACGAGGGCGGAGGCGTCGTCGCATCAGAGTCGGTCGAGCACGTACCCTTCGCTTCGCCGTCGGCGGGTTGGGCCGAGCAGGACGCGCGCGATTGGTGGCGCGCGTCCTCACAGGCCGTGCGCGCTCTGCTCGCCTGCGGCGTGCGCGCCGAAGAGGTCGAGGCCGTCGGGCTCACGGGACAGATGCACGGCTCGGTTCTACTCGACGAGCGCGACGAGCCTCTGCGCCCCTCTCTTATCTGGTGCGACCAGCGTACGGACGAGCAGTGTCGTTCATTGATGGAACGAGTCGGCTCGCGTCGTCTCGTCGAGCTTACGTGCAACCCCGCTCTCACGGGCTTCACACTTCCTAAGATGCTCTGGGTGCGTGAGCACGAGCCGGAGGTTTGGAGTCGAGTGAGAGCGGTGATGCTTCCCAAAGACTACGTGCGCCTGCGTCTCACGGGCGAGCGCGCGACGGACGTTTCAGACGCTTCGGGCACGCTGCTCTTCGACGTTGCGCGAAGGCGCTGGTCTGAAGAGATGCTCGCGGCCGCCGAGATTGACGCCGACGTACTTCCGCCCGCGTACGAGTCGCCCGAAGTCGTGGGCCGCGTCAACGCGTCGGGCGCTGAAGCGACCGGACTGCGCGCGGGCACGCCCGTCGTCGCGGGCGCGGGCGATCAGGCGGCGGGCGCTGTAGGCATGGGCGTCGTGCGTCCCGGCGCGGTGAGCGCAACCATTGGCACCTCGGGCGTAGTCTTCGCGGCGACCGACCGCCCCGCGCTCGACCCCTCGGGGCGCGTGCACACCTTCTGCCACGCGGTGCCCGGCCGCTGGCACGTCATGGGCGTGACGCAGGGCGCGGGCCTCTCTCTGCGCTGGTTCCGCGATGCATTCGGCGCGGGCGCTGACGATGACGGCGACGGACGCGACACATACGAGCGACTCTGCGAAGAGGCCGCGAGTGCGCCGCCCGGCTCGGACGGAGTGCTCTGGGCTCCGTATCTCATGGGCGAGCGCACGCCGCACCTAGACCCGAACGCGCGCGCCGCGCTCGTCGGGCTCAACGCTTCGCACACGCGCGCACACGTCGTGCGGGCCGTCCTCGAAGGCGTGGCCTTCTCGCTGCGCGACACCTTCGAGATATTCAAAGAGATGAACGTGCCCGTCGAAGCGATACGTCTCGGCGGCGGCGGCGCGCGCGCGCCTCTGTGGAGACAGATACAGGCGGACGTTTACGGCCGCGCCGTCGAACTCGTCGAGACCGAAGAGGGCGCAGCCTACGGCGCTGCCCTCCTCGCGGGCGTCGGCGCGCGCGCATGGGACACGGTTGACGACGCCTGCGCCGCTACCGTCCGCACGCGCGCGACCGTCGAACCCACCTCGGCCGACACGATGGAGACCCGCTACCAAACGTTCCGCAAACTCTACACGGCGCTGCGCGCCCTTTATTAGAGACTGTTTTAAAAACACCTTCGCGGATTTTTAAAACAGGCGGAGCGAATCAGAGTTGCTCCCTGTAGACGGGGTAGAACTTGCCGCCCTGAATCTTGAAGATTTGCGTGGGCTTGATTGCGTTGCGTTCGGGGTTGAAGGAGATGTCGCCGGTCAGACCCTTGTACTTCGCCGTCTGCGCGAGTGCGTCGCGCAGCTTCGCCGCATCGGCTGAGCCCGCGCGCGTGATGGCGTCAGCGATGAGCTTCGTCGCGTCGTATGCGAGCGCGGCCGTCGGGTCGGGCTGACCGCCGAAGCGCGCCTCGTAGTCGGAGGTGAACTTGCGCACGGCGGTTTCGGGGTCGTTCACGGAGAAGAGTCCGGTTATATATGAGCCGTCGAGCGCATCCGCTCCGGCCTCGAAGAGTTTCGGGTCGTTCCAACCGTCGCCGCCGAGGAGTGTTGTCTTGATGCCAAGCTCCTTCGCCTGCTTCGCGAGGCGTCCGACCTGCGCGTAGTGGCCGGGGACGTAGACGACTTCGGGAGTGGAGTCGCTGAGCGGCGTCAACTGCGATTTGAAGTCCTGTTCCGACTGCGCGTAGGTGAGCTTCCGCGTGACCTGCCCGCCGAGCTTCGTGAAGTTCTCCTCGAAGGCTCGCGCGAGGTCGGCGCTGTATTCAGAGTCGGACTCGGAGATTATCGCGGCCGTCTTCGCGTGGATGTTGTCGGCGGCGTACTTCGCCATCGCCTCGCCCTGAAACGAGTCGAGGAACGAGACGCGGAAGACGTAGTCGCCCGCGGCGGTCAACTTCGGGTCGGTCGAAGAGGTCGTGACCAAAGGCACCTTCGACTCCTGCGCCTTCGCCGCCGCCGCGCCGGACGAGGGGCCGCAGACGATTGCGCGCACGCCCGTTCCGCCCCCGTCCGCGGCGACCAACTCTATCTGTCTGCCCGAGACGCCGCCCGTCCTGTTAATCTCGTCGGCCGCCAACTGCGCGCCGTTCTTCGTCGCCTGTCCCGAGGCGTCGGCGCAGACTCCTATCTTTATGTTGCCCGTGTCATCCGCGGCGGCGCGCGGCGTATCACTACTGCCGCTTCGGCAAGACGCGGCGGCCAAGAATGTCAGACACAACCCGAGCGACAGGAGAGCGCGTTTCATCTTTGTTCCTCTTTAAGAGTGGTCTTTTTAAGACGGCGGCCCGAAGAGCGTGGGCTCACCCTATCGGCACTTCATGATGCGGCCTTCGCTGCCGCGCGTGAGCGTGTAGGAGCCAGCGTCTTCGTCAGTGTCTGTGAGCGTGACGGTGAGCGCGAGCGTGTCGCCGCTGACGCGCCCGGAGTAGCGCGCGGGTCTGGTCGGGGGAGGCTGGTCGCGGCGCACGGGGCCGCCACGCTCGACGACGTATGTGGCCTTCGAGTCGAAGCGGCCTTCGGCGTCGAGCGTGACGGGCTGCTCTATCTCAGCGTGCGCGCAGTCGTGCTCGACGGACGCGCCCCGATCCATCACCTCGAAGCGTATGTGGTCTCCGCCCCAGACGCCTTTCGCCAGGCGTCCGCCATTCGCGGCCGTAGAGTTATTTTCGGCTGACACTTTTCCGGCGACCTCCCTCGTCCCGCATGCGGCGGCCTGCCCGAGCCCGGCGAGTGCGAGCCCGAAGGCAAGCGCGGATAGGAACACTGCTGTCTTCGCCATCGGTATAAAGTAGTCCAAAGTTTGAAAGTTCAAAAGTTACAAGTTTGAAAGCCCGAAGCTGCGAGTTTAAGGTTGAAGGCGCGGACTATCGGCTCTTAACCTTGAACTTGCAACTTGGAACTTGGAAACTAAAGGCCGGACGACCGACGGCGAGTATAACAGTCCTGCCGCGCATGGCGCAGCCGCCCGCGCCCGCGTTTGACTGTGCCGCCCGGTTCGGAATATTGTTCATCCAGCCTTCATACTTTAACCTGCCGCGCGCGTGTGTCGGCCCGCAATCTTTAACTTGAGCTTAATTTAAGTCTGTGCCCTGGGGGTTGTGGAACTCGCCCGTGCCCGGTAGAGCTACTAGAGTACGTCGGATAGATATCGGCCGCGAACCGCCTGTCTTACAGGCGGTGGACGACCGTATGATCGGCCTCGTGCGCCTGGTGCTCGCGTTCGCCTCGCTCGTCATCATCTTCATAGACCCGACCGAGCCGGACAAGAACGTTGCCCTCACATACCTCTCGCTCGTCCTCTACACCATCTACAGCGCGGCCGTCTACGCGTTCTCGCTCCGACGCCACGAGCACCACCCGCGCAGGCTCACGCACTGGGTTGACGTGGCCTGCTACCTCGTCCTCATCTCGCTTTCGAGCGGGACGAACAGCGTCTATTTCTTCTTCTTCTTCTTCGCCATCATCGTCGCCTCGTTCCGCTTCGGCTTCCCAGAAGGCATGCGCGTCACGGTCGCGTCGGCCGCGCTCTTCTCGGTCATAGGCTACGTCACCTCGCCGGAGGGCGTCCCTTTCGAGATAGACCGCTTCCTGCTCCGCCCCGTCTACCTGCTCACGCTCGGCTACATGACCGCATACTGGGGCGGGTGCGAGATAAAGCTGACGCGCCAACTCGGGCTTCTGCGCGGCGTCACGCGGCTCTCGAACCCGCGCTTCGACGTGGGCTACACAATCGGCTCGATGCTCTGGAAGTTGAGAGAGTTCTACGACGCAGACCACTGCCTCATCGTCCTCTCAGACCCGCGCGACAACGCCTATCGTCTCTTCCGCCTGCGACGCGAGCAGACGGCCGAGACCGTGCAGGCCGAGCAAGTCCCCGAGCCGCTCGCGCGCCTACTGCTGACGCTGCCCGAAGACTGCGCCGCCGTCTACGGCGGGAAGTCGCGCCTGCGCTCGTTCCTCGACTCGGGCTACTACGTCTCCGATACTTCGGGGCGCGGCGATTGCGAAGACGGGCTGGCAAAGGCGAGCGGCCTTCTCGCCGAGACGCTCGCGACCGACTCCTTCATCTCCGTCCCTCTGCACTACCGCGAGAGGATGATCGGCCGCCTCTACGTGAGCGCGCCGCCCGGCCTCTTCGACGGCGAGGACATAGCCTACCTGATGCAGGTCGGCGAGCAGATAATGCCCGTCATACACAACATAAGACTGCTCGAACGCCTCGCCTCGAACTCCGCCGAGCAGGAGCGCCAGCGCCTCGCGCGCGACATACACGACAGCGTCATACAGCCCTATATCGGGTTGCAGTACAAGCTCGCGGCCATTCGCAACAAGGCGGCCGAGGGCCGAGGAATAGGCGAAGACATCGAGCGACTGTTCGAGATGACGGTCGAAGAGATAGCGGGCCTGCGCGGCTTCGTGCGCGGCCTGAAGGATGGCGACAATCGTGCGGACAATTTCGTCTCGGCCGTCCGCCGCTTCGCCTCGCAGTTTGCGCAGAACTACGACTTGGATGTAAAAGTTGAGAGCAAGGGCGACTTCCGCGTGAACGACCGGCTCGCCGCCGAGTTGATACGAATCGTCCACGAGGGCTTGAGCAACGTCCGAAAGCACAGCACGGCCTCGGCCAGCAGGATAACGCTGGAGCGGGCCGACCGCTCTCTGCACATCTCAATCGAGAACGACGACCCCCGCGCCGAAGAGTCGGAGCGCCCGCCGTTCACCCCTCGCTCTATCACTGAGCGCGCCGAAGAGCTTGGCGGGCACGTCGAAGTCGAGCGCACGACGGACGCGCGCACGCTCGTCCGCGTCGAGATTCCCCTTTAAATAGAAGAGGCCCCAAACACTCATGCCGAAGACGGATGAAAAGAGCATCCGCGTCGCCCTCGTCGACGACCACAAGATAATTCGCGACGGGCTGCGCGACCTCATAGAGAGCCGCGCGGGGTTCACGGTCGTGGGCGACGCGGGCAACCGCGCCGACGCAATCGCACTCGCCTCGCGCGAGCGGCCCGACATCATCGTGCTCGACCTCGACTTAGGCTCCGACAGCGGCCTCGCGCTCATACCCGAGCTGCGAAAGGCTTCGGCCGCGTCGAGCATCATCATCCTCACGGGCCTGCGCGACGTGGAGAAGCGCGACCGCGCGATGGAGCTGGGCGCGAAGGGCGTTGTGCTCAAGGACGAGGGCGCGACGGAACTCCTGAGCGCCATCGAGAAGGTTCACCGCACGGGCGACTACTGGCTCGAAGCGGGCGCGGCCAAGCGAATCCTTGAGAGGCGCTTGCGCGCGCAGGATGCGGCAGACCCGGAGGCCGCGAAGATAACCTCGCTCACAGAGCGCGAGCGCGAGATTATCGCGCTCGTCGGCGAGGGGCTCGAAAACAAGGAGATTGCCGAGCGCCTACGCCCCGTCGTCGCCGAGCCGACCGTGCGCAACAACCTCTCTATAATATATGACAAGCTCGGCATAAAGGGCGGCCGCCTCGGCCTTCTCGTCTACGCATACAAGCACGGCCTCATCCCGTCCTCCTCCGAATAGCCTCTCGGCGCGGCCCCGTCGCCCTCCGGCCGTACACTCCGCGGGCCGCGAACCGACACAAAATCTCAACGCAATTTTTCTTGCGCGTCATAGACCTCGTCTGTGCTCGTCCGCGTTAATCCCTTACACATCAACCCGAGTCGTGACATTTGTCACCGCGTATCGTGACGAATGCCATTACGTGTGGTGACCAAATAGTGACAATTGTCGTGAAGTTTTTGTGATAATTAACAGATGCGCCGAACGGCCCGCGTAGCCTATTCTGCCCTCCTACTATCGAGCGCAGTACACCAGCCGCTAGTAGTTCCCGATACAAAGTAAGCTTGAGTTTTAAGAGGCCCAGCCTGAAGTCAAAGGTTTCACTCAAAGACCTTGGTGTCGAGCATCGCGGCGAGTCGCGCATAGGCGGCCCCTTCCCCGCGATTGCTCTCGACCTTTCGCCGAACTGCAAGAAGCTCGGCGTCTACACGGTCATCGAGGATTTCAGCGCGAGCGGCTTCTACATGCTGCGCGAGCGTCCCGCGGAGTTGGGGGAGTGCCTCGTCGTCATCACACAGATTTCTCAAGCCACCGTAATGCTCCAGGGCACGGTCGTACGTGTCGAGGCGCAGAAGGACGGAACCTACGGTCTGGGGGTCGCAGTCAAGCGGCACCAGATATTCTCTTTGAAGAAGATTGCGCCGCTTAAATCCACCCGCGCCCTTGCGGAGACACAAGCCATCATCTCTTGACCCCAGGCGAAAGCCGAACGAGGAAAACGAAAAGCGAATGAGAAAGCCGAAGTCCCAGACCACCTCAACGACTGCACGCACCTTTGTCCGTAAACTTTTCCTGACGAATGGGCGCGACCGCGTGGCCGCGCTTCTTATTTTTGCTGTCCTCGCTACAGCCGTCACAGCTATCTCCATCGCTTCGGCCGAATCGAAGAGGACGGTCGAGAAAGAGCAGAATGCCTCCAAGTCGGCCCCGAAGACTGAGGCCAACCCGGAGCACTCCGACCGCGAAGCGAAGCAGCGCGCGACCGTGCAGGAGCAGGGTAGCCTTGCACCCGTTCAGGGCACGCAGGCGCGAAGCGTTCCCGTCCTCACGATGTCGAATGCGCCGGACGTGCCGCAGTGTCGTGAGATTCTGAATCAGAGCATCCTCGATATCGCCAACCTGTCGACGGAAGACCCCGGTGAGATTTTCGAGGCGAACCGCCGCGCTCACCCGCACATGATCGAGATGCCTCCGCCCGTCGAATGCGCCAGCGAGTTGTGGCAAGCGGTGCGGGAACCGGAGCGTGCGCCGGTCGTCCCCGAGATTATCAACACGCGGCAGTATTCGCTCGACGCCGTCTATAACATGGACGCCGCGCTCGCGGCCTCTGTAGGCACGAACACCGACCCTTCGAGCGGCGTCGAGGGGTATCAGGGCGAGAACAGCATCTCGATAGACCCTAATAACCCGCTCCACATCGTCGCCCACTCCAACACGTTTTTTAAGGATACGAACCCGCAGTGCCAGTCGCCGACGGGCGGCACGGCGAACACGTTCGGCACGATGACGCTCTTCGGCTCAAGCGACGGCGGCCAGACGTGGACTTACAACTGCGCGCCGTGGCCTGCGTCGGTCACCGGCGGCGTCGCGGGCGCCACTTTCTGGTTCGGCAGTGACCCCGCGCTGGCGTGGGACAATCAGGGGCGCGCCTACGCCACCTACATGCTCATCTCGCAGAGTTCGACCGCCTCGGGCGCCTCCATCGTCACCGCGCGCTCAAGCGACAACGGCGCGACGTGGCAGAGCCTCGGCACGGTCACTAGCGGCATCACCTCCACCACCATAGGCAACGACAAGGAGATGATGGCTATAGACAACACATCGGGACAGACGTTCTCACACCCCGGCCGAATCTACGTCATCTGGGACGCGGCCAACGCAGAGAAGATCGCGTACTCCGACAACGGCTCGGCGTGGACGACGGTGAACTTCGCCTCCAACACGGGAGCCATCGGCGGCAACGTCGTCGTCGGGGCGGACGGCACCGTCTACGCGATCTGGAACCGCTACAACGTCGAGACCATCGTCTTCTCGAAGTCCACCGACGGCGGCGCGACTTGGACTGCGCCCGCGGTCATCGCCACCCTCGCACTACAGTCCTTCGGTGCCAACAACCTCCCGCCCGCGCAGGATCAGCGCGGCGTCAACGGCTTCGGCGCGATTGACATCGACCGCAACCCCAACTCCGCATTCTTCGGCACCCTGTACGTCTCCTTCCCAGATTTCCCCGTAGGGACGACCTCCGGGTCGGACATCAACACCTACGTGATTCGCTCCACCAACGGCGGCACGAACTGGTCAACGCGAGTCAAAGTCAACGACGACAACTTCGGCGCGACGCAGTTCTTCCCGTGGCTGGCGGTAGACCAGTCCGACGGCACGGTAAACGTGTCTTGGATCGACTCGCGCATCGACCCGCTCAACCGCAAGACGCAGGCGGTCTACGCGCGCTCTTCCGACGGCGGCGTCTCGTTCGAGCCGAACATCTCCGTCACCGACGGCGGCGCGGCGTTCAGGAATACCGTCAACTACGCCGACGAGAACAGCACGGACAACCCCTCGTACAACGGCAACCAGTACGGCGACTACACCGGCATCGCAGCCTTCAACCGCCAAGTCCATCCCCTCTGGACTGACTCGCGCATGTTCTTCCCCACCGCCGACACGCAGGCGCCGACGCGCAGGGAGGACAACGCGACGACGGTCATCACGAACTGCTCCGCGCCCGTGACGGTGGGCGCTCCTTCGGTCAACTCTTCGACGGCCCCGAACGTGGCCGTCACGTGGGGCGCGCCCGCCGGTTGGGGTACGAACGCGACGAACGGAACCTACTCCGTATACCGCAACACTACCCCGACCTTCCCCTCGGGCGCGCCCCTCGCTTCGGGCCTGACCGCGACGAGCTACGTTGACACGACGGGCACGAGCGGCACGACCTACTACTACTTCGTCAGCGCGAGGAACAACTGTCCCGGCACGGCGCTCACGCCGATGAGCACGGCCTCCGTTGCCTCGGCCGCCGTGGTCTTCGGCTCGGCCGGGACGGCGACGGGCGTACTTCAGGGAACCGTCACGGCGGGCGCAAGCCCCTTGAGCGGCGCGGTCGTTACCGCCGGGACGTTCTCGGCGACGACGAACGCCTCCGGCTTCTATCAAATCCCCGCCATCAACGCGGGCACCTACACCGTCTCGACGAGCCCGGCCGGTTACAGCCCTGCTTCGGTTAACGGGGTCGTCGTCAACGACGGCGCGACGACGGTGCAGAACCTCTCGCTCACGCCGAACAGCGTGAACAACTGCTTCACCGACACGGCCTTCGGCGACTATGCAGCGGGGTCGGGCACGGGCGTGGATATCGCTTCGAGCCCCGGCGACGTGAAGCTCGGTGGCCTCGGCGCGGAGGCGATTGACCAGAGCAACTCCCCGGCCAGCTTAAGCACGGCCACCATCACGACCACGACCTGGATTGCTCAGACGTTTACAGCGGGCAAGACCGGGCAGTTGACGAAGGCCATGATGTCCATGGGCCTGTCGAGCGGCTCGACGGCGACCGGCACGGTGGAGCTGCGCGGCACTACGTCCGGCGCTCCCAACGCGATTGTACTTGCCACCGCCACCATAGGCCCGGTCACCAACGTCGGCAGTGCCGGCACCTACTTTGCCACGTTCTCGACGCCCGCCACGGTGACAGCCGGCACGGTCTACGCGCTCGTGCTGAGGGCAAACGCCGGAGGCTCCCCCGCATTCGGCGTTCAAGGAACGACTAACGGGTACGCGGGCGGCGTGTACTACCGCTCGACCACCTCGGGCAGCGCGTGGACGGCTCAGACGACCGACCTTTACTTCGCGGAGTACGTCAAGCCTACGGGGTTGCAGACCTCCGGCAACTTCGTCTCGTCCGTCAAGGACAGCGGCGCGGTCGCGGGCTCCACGACCAACTGGGGCACGCTCACTTGGAACAACGCGTCGCTGCCCGTCGGCACGACCCTTCAGTTCCAGGTCGCGGCCGGCAACAGCGCCTCGGGGCCTTTTAACTTCGTCGGCCCCGACGGCACGGCCTCCACGTTCTTCACGACCAGCGGCGCGGCACTCTCGCAGTTCAACGGCTCGCGCTACCTGAAGTACAAGGCGCTCTTCACGGGCACCGGCACCGTCACGCCGACACTTAACGACGTGACGGTCTGCTTCAACGACGTGCCTAGCTTCGTCACGACGACGCTCACAGCCGCGACCGCGACCGGAACCTACGGCGGCACGGTCAACCTGTCGGCGACTCTGACCGACGGCGTGAACGGCATCGGCGGCAAGACGATTGACTTCACGCTCAATGGCAACAGTGTCGGCTCCGCCACGACTACCGCGTCCGGCGTCGCCACGGTCTCGAACGTGAGTCTCGCGGGCATCAACGCTGGCTCTTACCCGACGGGCGTCGGCGCGAGCTTCGCTGGCAGCAGCGGTTACACGAGCAGCACGAGCACAGCCTCGCTCACTGTCAACAAGGCCGACACGACGACGAGCGTCACGGTCTCTAACGCTATCTACGACGGCAACCCGCACGGCGCGACGGCCTCCGTGACAGGCCCCGTGGGTCTCAACCAGAGCCTGACCGTGACCTACACGGGCCGCAACTCGACGGTCTACGGGCCTTCGACGACCGCCCCGACAGGCGCGGGCGACTACACGGCGAGCGCCTCTTACGCGGGCGACTCGAACTACAACCCGAGCAGCGACAGCAAGGACTACCAGATGGGGAAGGCTTCGCAGACGATCAACTTCGGCGCGCTCGCGGACAAGAGCTACGGCGATGCCGACTTCACGGTCAGCGCCACGGCGACCTCGGGTCTCGGCGTCAGCTTCGGTGCGGCGGGCGCCTGCACGGTGACGGGCAACACGGTTCACATCACGGGCGGCGGCTCCTGCACCATCACGGCTTCGCAGGCGGGCGACTCGAACTACAACGCGGCCCCCGACGTGCCGCAGTCCTTCCAGATAGCGAAGGTGAATCAGACGATCACCTTCAACCCGCTCGGCGACAAGACCTACGGCGACGCGGACTTCTCCGTGAGCGCGTCGGCCTCGTCGGGCCTGACGGTGAGCTTCAACGCTTCGGGCGCTTGCACCGTCACGGGTTCGACCGTGCATATCACGGGCGCTGGCTCCTGCACCATCAACGCGTCGCAGGCGGGCGACTCGAACTACAACGCCGCGTCTGATGTCGCCCGGTCGTTCCAGATAGCGAAGGCGACGGCGACCATCTCGCTCTCTAACCTTAACCAGACCTACGACGGCACGGCGAAGCAGGCTTCGGCCACGACCAACCCGGCGGGCCTGAACGTCGTCATCACTTACGGCCCCGCCACGCAGGCGGGCCACAAGAAGAGCACCGCCGCCGCGGCCAACCCGATTAACGCGGGCAGCTAC
>JBJMGR010000083.1:0-39161 GCA_045807805.1 Pyrinomonadaceae bacterium
AGGTATGTGTAGCCTGCGAAGATGTCCGAGTCGCCGTCGCCGTCGTCGCTCCCCTGCGGCTTGTTCATGAGTGTGCCCAGAGCGATTAGCTTATCCTTCATAGCCTGGTCGTCATCGGGGAGCGGGACGCGCGTCCTCCCGAACATCCAGTCGAACCCAATCGGAGACACCGTGAGCGGCGTGGCATCCTGCGGCCCGCCGTTCGGCGACACAGACGGCTCCTCGACCACGCGTTTCTCGGAGACAATGAAGTAAGCCAGTCTACAGCCGTGCATGAGCCCTTCTCCTTTGCGGCGCGGCGCGGGCCGCACGTTGACGGACACGGGAAGCTGTTGACTAAAGCCCCCGCCCTTGCGATCCGACGCCCTTAATCGCTCTTGTTGTTTAACGCACTGAAAGAAACTGAAAACTGTCAAGCTTGCTTACGCGGTCGATACTTGAGTGCGCGCGGCTCTCAAATCTTCTCGCGCCCGTAGTCGCAGTATTCGACTATGGGGCAGCGTTCGCAGAGGGGGTCGCGCGGGCGACATAGGGCGCGACCGTGGCGTATGAGGTTGACGTGGAACGAGTAGAATTTGCCTGAGGGCACGACACGGTTCATCAAGGCGTGCGCGAACTCGTCGGAGCACTTCGGCGGTATGAGGCCGACGCGGCGAAGCACTCGGAAGATGTGCGTGTCGAGCGGGAATATCTCCGTGCCGCACGCGAAGAGGAGCGTGCAGGCGACGGTCTTCGGGCCTATGCCGCGAAACTGCGAGAGGTAGCGCGCGGCATCTTCCGCCGAGGCGTCGCGCAGGAAGGAGAGGTCGAGCGAGCCGTTGCGCTCCTTTATCTGTTTGAGGAGATTCTTGATGACCGCGGCCTTCTGGTTGGCGAGCCCGCCCGTGCGGATAGTGTCCGCGATGGTTGACTCGCGCGCGCGCAGCACCGCGTCCCACGTGGGGAAGCGCTTCTTGAGCGCGTCGAAAGTACGCGCGGAGTTAACGTCGCTCGTGGCCTGTGAGAGTATGACGGAGACGAGCATGTCGAGCACGTCCCAACCCGTCCACTTGTTGACGGGCACGCCGTACGTTCGCTCAAGGTTCTGGACGATGTAGCCGACCGGCTTCTCTTCGACTACTGACGCGGCCCACACGTCCACGGCCGAAGACTGACGCGAAGAAGGCTTACCTTCATCCTGCGTGCCGGACGAAGGTGAGCCTTCGTCAAGCCGGGTTCTCTTTTGAGGAGGCGATGACGCGCTCATAGAAGTCTATGTACTGAGGTATGACGAGGTCTGTGCTGTAGCGGCCGACGGCCGACGCGCGCGCCCGCGCGCCCATCTCGCGCCGGGCCGCGGGCTCCGCGAGAAGTCGCGCGGCGTCCTCGCTCATCTTCTCCACGTCGCCCACCTCCGCAAGACACCCCGTGACGCCGTCGTCGACGACCTCGGGTATGCCGCCGACGCGCGAGGCTATGACCGGCACTTCGCACGCGAGCGCTTCGAGCGCCGCGAGCCCGAACGACTCCTGCTCCGAAGGCAGCAGCAGTAAGTCCGAGACGGAGAGGTAGTCCGCGATGCGCGGCTGCTTGCCGACGAAAGTGCAGTAACGCTCGACGTTCAAGCAGCGCGCGCGGTGCTCTACGCGGCTGCGCTCCGCGCCGTCGCCCACCATCACGAGCCGCGCGCCGACGCCCTTCTCCCTCACGCGCGCGAGAATCTCCACGCAGTCCACGGGACGCTTCACGGGCCGGAAGTTCGAGACGTGGCAGAGCAGCGGCTCGCCTTCGGGCGCGAGTTCCCGCAACAACTCCTCGCGCGGGCTACGCTTGTAGTCAGAGGCGCAGATGAAGTTCGGGATGACCGCGATGTGGTCGAAGTGGAAAAGCTCGGCCGTCGCGCGCTTCAGGTAGTTCGAGACGGCCGTGACTCCGTCCGACTGGGCGATGCCGTAGCGCGTGATTGGTAGATAAGAGCGGTCGGCTCCGACGAGCGTGATGTCCGTGCCGTGGAGCGTCGTGACGACGGGGAGCGTGCGCCGGGGTTTGAGAGACTCGCGCGCGAGTATGGCGCTGATGGAGTGCGGGATGGCGTAGTGGACGTGGAGTAGGTCTAAGTTCTCGGTCTCGGCCACGTCGGCCATCTTCGTCGCGAGCGCGAGCGTGTAGGGCTGATGCTCGAAGAGCGGGTAGGACATCATCTCGACTTCGTGGAAGCGCACGCGCTCGCTGAGCTGCGTCAGGCGGGTGGGGAGCGCCGAAGAGATGAAGTGAACCGTGTGGCCGCGCTCGGCCAACTCCTTGCCCAACTCCGAGCCGACGATGCCGCTCCCGCCGTACGTCGGATAGACGGTGATACCTATGTTCATAATGAAAGCGGTCAGCAGTCAGCACTCAGCTTTCAGCTTTTTTCTGTGGCCCGTGGGCTGAAATTCTTAACGAATCTCGCCTCGTGCTCGGGCGCAAAAGCTGAAAGCTGAGTGCTGACCGCTGACCGCTGAAAATAGCAAGAGGCAGAAAGCCCTCGCTACCTTCTGCCTCTCGTCTCAACTTGTCTCACCTGCAAAAGGGGGACAAGCGAGAGCCTTGACTATACGCCTACAATCCCCTTTTGACAAATTAAATTTCGCCCGGTCTCAGTCCTCTCTTTGGTACTATTTCAGGTCGTACTCGGAGCGACTGCGCGCGGGGCCGAAACCCTGTATACTCAATGCAATCTAAAGCTGTGTACGCACATCTAAAGAGGCAGCCCCGCGCGGGCTTTGATAATTTAACGGTCGATATTGGAGAGAAGAAGGACTGATGCCTAAGATTGATAACATCGAAGAGACGCCGAACCCGAACGCCGTCAAGTTCATTTTAAAGGAGCCCGTGACCTCGGGCACGACACGCTCGTTTCACGGCGCTGAGGAGGCCGCCGCGGACCCGCTCGCGCGCGCGCTCTTCGAGGTCGGCGAGGTCGTCTCGGTCTTCTACATGGACAAGATGATAACGGTCGAGAAGGAGGACGGGGCCGACTGGGACGACCTACTGCCGCGACTCGCCGTACCCATTCGCGCGTCCGAATCGGTCGCGGCCGTGGACGGCGCGAAGGCCGCGGCCGCGGCGGCCGGTGTCGGTGGCCCGCTCGGCGCGTTGATGAGCGACGACCCGCGGCTCACGCGCGTCAACGAGATTCTGGACGAACGCATACGGCCGTACCTGGCCTCCGACGGCGGCTGGCTCGAAGTGCTCTCGCTCGACGACAAGAAGCTCACGATACATTATCAGGGCGCGTGCGGTAGCTGCCCTAGCTCGCTGAGCGGCACGCTCATGGCAATCGAGAAGATGATGCAGGAAGAGATCGACCCCGAGATTGAAGTCGTCGCGGTCTAGCGCACGCACACTTCCGACGTGGATGAAGGTAAGGAAGGTTTTAGGTTCTGGTTTGAACTAGAACCCAAAACCTAAAACCTTCATCCTTCATCCTTCCGCCTTCATCCTTTCTTTCGGGAACCCGCCACCCCGACGGGCGTTTACAACTCCAACTCCGCGAAAGCTCGGGCCGTGCTCTATCCGGACGCGCCCGCGCGCGTTCAAGCCTTTCGACAAACAACTCCGGGAAGCGCACTTCCCGCACCGAGGACGAGACGATGAATAGAACTCCCGCGCGCCTCCTCGCGTCCGTGCTCTGCCTGTGCTTCATCCCGCACGCGGCGGGCGCACAGCAGCAGTCCGCACCGCAGCAGCCGAAGAAGACCGCGACCAAGAAGGCGGCCGAGGCCGACCCTCTGGCGGAGGTTCGGCGCATCACGGCCGTGTCGCTCGTCAACACGCTCGCCGACGACGCGCGCATGTTCCGCGACCCGACCCTTCGCGCTCGTGTGCAGGCGCGCGCGGCCGATGCTCTGTGGGAGACTGAGCGCGAACGCGCCGTGCTGCTCTTCAGGCGCGCGTGGGACGAGGCGGAGTCGGCCGACGCCGAGACCGACCGCAAGCTCGAAGAGGAGAAGCAACGGCAGGTGCGCGAGCACGGCTTCTCCTCCATACAACTCCCGCCGAGCATACGCACGGAAGTCCTCAGGCTCGCGGCGAAGCGCGACCGCGCGCTCGGCGAAGAGTTCCTCACGAAGTTGGAGGAGGCGCGCAAACGCGAGGCCGAGAACGCCGTCACCTCAAGCGACCGTCCGACCGACTCCGCGCAGAGCAACCAGCATCGACCCGACCCGACCGAAGCGCCGCCCGCAATCGCGAAGCGACTTCGCCTCGCCGTTCAACTTCTCTCGGACAACGACGTGGAGCGCGCAATACAGTTCGCAGACCCTGCGCTCGGCGCGGTCAACATGTCCGCGCTCGAATTTCTCGCGCGCCTGCGCGTGAAGAGCGCGAAGGCCGCGGACGAACGCTACGCAGCGCTCGTCGCCCGCGCCGCGGCAGACTCAACGTCGGACGCGAACACCATCTCGCTGCTCTCTTCCTACATCTTCACGCCCGCGCTCTACGTCACCTTCACCTATGACGCCGGCTCGAACTCGAACTCGTGGTCGAGCAACTTCCCCGCGCCCGTAGACCTGCCCGCGCCTCTGCGCGCGGCATTCTTCCGCGCTGCGGCCTCGGTGCTTCTGCGCCCGACGCCCGTGCCCGATCAGGACAGGACTTCCACGGGACGCGCGGGCTGGTACATGGTAATCGCGCGGCTGCTTCCGCTCTTCGACCAGTTCGCGCCCGCGAGTTCGGCGGCGCTTCGCGGGAAGATGGCTTCGCTCACGCCCGACACGCCCGAGAGTCTAAGGCAGAACAACAATGCGCTGACGACCGGGCTCGTCCCCGAAGACCCTAGCCGCGACCGCATACAGGAGACTCTCAGACGCCTCGACGACGCGAAGACTTCGGACGAGCGCGACCTCGTCTACGCCGACGCCGTGATGGACGCGATGCGAAAGAAAGACCCGCGCGTCGAAGAGTTCCTCAACAAGATTGAGGACACAGACCTGCGCAAGCGCGTGCGCGCCTTCGTCGACTACGAGGCGGTGCAGGCCGCCATCAACGAGAAGGACACGGTCGCGGCCCTGAGGTTCGCGCGCGGCGACACTCTGACGCCGATACAGCGCGCGTGGACTTTCACGGAGGTCGCGCGCCTGCTCTCGAAGTCGGAGCCGGGACGCGCCGCCGAGATTTTAGACGAGGCGCTCGCGGACGCGCGCGACCACATTGACGCGGCGTCGCCCGAGCGCGTGCGCGCGTTCATCGCGGTCGCGACGCAGATGATACAGCTCGACCGCGCGCGCACGTGGGAGGTCATGCTCGAAGTGATAAAGGCTTCTAACGCCGCGAAGGAGTTCACGGGCGAGGACGCGCGCATAGGCGCGCGCCTTCAGACGCGCAACGGCGCGCACTCTACGAGCAGCAGCGTCCAATCGTTCGACCTCAACGACATCTTCGCCAGGCTCGCCGCCGAAGACCTTTCGCGCGCCGTCGAACTCGCGAAGGCGTTCGAGGGCGAGTCGCCGCGCGCCGTCGCCACGCTCGCGGTCGCGCGCTACGTGCTCGCGAAGGGCGGGAAGCTTTGAGGGCCGGAGGCTAAAACTTCCACGCCCCGCGCGTCGTAAGACAAGGCGTCCACACGAAGCGGACGCCTTTCTTCTTTTTGAGCTTTTATAATCTCAGAGCGAGGACGATGATTTATGAACAGGACGAAGTGGTTCGAGAGGGTCTTCGACTTCAGTATGCCCGTCGGCGTCTTCCCTTGCGTGCTCGAACGCCTGCGCGGGACGCCCGCGCGGCTCGAAGAGTTGGCGCGCGCCGTCCCGTCGGAAGTGCTGACAGCGAAGCGCGGCGGCGCGTGGTCTGCGCAGGAGCACGTCGGACATCTGTACGACCTGGACGAGTTGCACGACGCACGCCTCGAAGATTACGCGCGTGGACTCGACGTGCTGCGCCCCGCGGACTTGCGGAACCGGAAGACCGAGGAGGCGCAATACAACTCGGCAACGCTCGAAGAGTTGCTCGCACGCTTCCGCTCGGCGCGCGCGGAGTTCGTGCGCAAATTGGAGGCGCTCGACGAAGAGGCGCTCGCGCGCACGGCCGTGCATCCGCGTCTCGGCGTGCGGATGCGAGTCGTGGACATGGCCCTCTTCGTCGCGGAGCACGACGACCACCACCTCGCCACCATCAACGAGCTGACGAGGGCGTAGGTCGAACTTCAAACGCTAAGACGGGAGATGAGACGGAGAATGCCGTTCGAGCTACAACCGATATTGAAGGGCGAGCTGATAGAACTCAGGCCGCTTCGCGAGGATGACTTCGAGGAACTCTACGCCGCGGCGTCAGACCCCCTGATATGGGAGCAGCACCCGCAGAGCGACCGCTACAAGGAGGATGTCTTTCGCGAGTTCTTCCGCGGCGCAATGGAGTCGGGCGGCGCTTTCGTCGTCGTAGACTCGGAGACGAGACGCGTCGTTGGCTCGTCGCGCTTCCACAGTTACGACGAAGAGAAGAGTGAAGTCGAGATAGGCTGGACGTTCCTCGCGAGGTCGCACTGGGGCGGACGTTTCAACGGCGAGATGAAGCGGCTCATGCTCGGCCACGCCTTCAGGTTCGTCGAGAGCGTAGTCTTCCTCGTCGGCCCCGAGAACATGCGCTCGCGCCGCGCGGTGGAGAAGATAGGCGGCATCCTCGACGGCTCGCGCCCCAACGCCGTCGGGCGCGACAGCGTCGTCTACCGCATCACGGCCTCGGCCTTCGCGCGGCAGGCGCGAGAGTGAAAGCACCGCCGCCGTCTCTCCTTGCAGCCTCCTCCTGAAGAGTCTTCATGCCCTCTCTCCGGCTGCCACCGCACCGCCGCCGACACAAAAAAAGCCGCCCGACGCTTCGTCCAACGCCGGGCGGTAACCACAGGAGAACCATCCTTTTTTACCCGCCGCCCGCGTTCCCCGCGCGGCCCGGTGGGTAATTCTATGCTGTCTCTTCGGATGCCCTCACCGCACTTTTGAGTTGCTCGAAAAAACTGTCGGCTTTTGCTGTTGGCTTTTAACTAACGGCTACGGGTGCGACACGCCCGAGAAGTTAAGCCGTCTTGCGCCTGCATCGGCACTAATGGCAGTGGTGCATAAACCAGCCGTCAACCTCGACGGCCGTGCCTGAACTCAAGGCTCGGTTAAGTCTGAAGCTTTAAACGCGAAGGGCACGAAGGAGATGCGAAGGGCGCGAAGGATTCAATGCTGAATGCTGATGGCCCCTTCACCTCTCGTAACGTAGGACGAGTCCGTCGCCGCCGACGGCCCAGCCGAGCTTCTTGTCGAAGTGGAGCGCGTAGAGGTTCTGGCGCGTGCGGCTGTCCTGCTGCTTCCATGTCTGCCCGCCGTCGTCCGAGCGGAGTATGACGCCGCCCCGTCCGACTATCCAGCCTTCGTCGTCGTTGACGAACTTCACACTCAGCAGCGTCGTCCGCACGGGCGCGGGGATCGACCGCCAGGTCTCGCCGCCGTCCGTCGTGCGCAGAATCGTCCCGCGCTCGCCGACGGCCCAGCCGTTCTCCTCGCCCTGAAAGTCTACGTGGTAGAGCGCGGCGCGCGCGCCCGACTCCTGTAGCGTCCAGGTCTCGCCGCCGTCGCGCGTGTGTAGTATGCGGCCGCCGCTGCCGACTATCCACCCGCGCTTGTCGCCGTCGAAGTCGAGGTGAATGAGTTCGTTGGAGACGGGCACGCGCTGGCGCTGCCACGAAGAGCCGCCGTCGGTCGTGTAGAGCACGAGGCTGTCAACGACCTCGTCGCCGCGGCTCAAAGAGCCGACTATCCAGCCGCGCTTCTTGCTCGTGAAGCGCACGCTGTAGAGTTCGGGCGACGCGCCGCCGAAGGTCTGCGCGAGGAAGCGCGTCGAGGGCGTCCAGGTCTGCCCCGAGTCTTCGGTCGTGTAAATCTGGCTGACGGCGAGCAGGTAGCCGTCCTCCTTATCGCGGAAGTATATGTCGTTGACGCTCTCCTTCGTCGCGAGCGTCTGCCGCGCCCAAGTGCGTCCGCCGTCCTCCGTGTGCAGTACGAGGCCGCCGTCGCCGCCGACCCAACCGCGCTTCGAGTCGGCGAAGTAGACCGCGTTGAGGTCGCTCCCCTGCACGCCCTGGCGGCCTCCAACCCAACCCGCGTCCTGCGCGCGCGCGGATGACGCGGCGCACGCCAACAGAAGAAAGGCCGCGCACGACGCGAGCGCGGCCCGGCGACTCAAATCTCTTAAACTCATCTGCTGCTCAACTCTCCCGAAAAGAGTCCGCGAATCCCTGACACCCTTTGAACGTGTCCACCCTCTCTTGTACATGAACACGGGGCGGCGAGACAAGGGAAGGCAGTAGGCGGAAAGCAGAAGGCAGTCGTAATCGCCGCGAATTCATCAACACGATGCGCTGCACGACGCCGACTGCCTTCCGCCTACTGCCTTCTACTTACTGTTCACCCTATAGACTCTGCCCTTGTAGACCACGACGACGCGCTCGCCGAGGGCGAAGAAGCGTGCGAGCTGCGGCTCGCGTTTGATGAGCGCGAAGTATTCGTCGCCGCCGAATTCGAGCACGGTCTCCGGAAGCTTCGCGTCCGCCTTGAACTCGGAGTCAACCCAGACGCCGTCGCGCATGTAGAAGGTCTTGTCGCCGACCTTGCTCACGGCCGCTGACGACGCGCGGTCGTCCTCGTCCGCGCGCGTGGCATCCTGCTGCGCGCGCGCGCGCTTGCTCTCCCTCACTGCGTACTCGCCGGTCGTCGCCTTCGCTGCCTCCTTCGGTGCGGGCGGTGGTGACGCGGCCATGCCGCCGAGCGTCGAGGTCGCGTTGCCCGCGCCCGCGCCGCGACGTTGCGCCGGGAGGTCGCGCACAATTCTACCGTTTGTGACGGGGAGCGCCGCGTCGGCGGCCGTCACCTGCACGGACTCTTCGAGGGCGAGGTATGAAGTGTACGGCGTGACGATGCCGTAGCGCGTGCCGAGGTCAACTATCTCGTCGGTCAGCTCCTTCTGCTCGCCGTTCGTGCGTATCTGCTCCATCAGCCAGCCGACGCGGCGCGTAGCCCACAGCCGCGGGAGAAAGTCGTTGCGCTCCTCGTTCGACGGGAAGTTCACGTTCGCGTAGTCGAACGTGCGCGTCTGGTTCCCAGTGCGCCCCGTGAGTCGCAGCGTCACGTCGCGCAGATCCGCGCGATTCGTGTAGCGGCCTATGAGCGTGACCTGCGAGCCGCGAAAGATATCGGGCATCTCGCGCGGGTATATCAAGTCGGTCGCGACGCCGCCCATGTCGAGCTTGAGGTCAGTGAGGACGGGCGAGTTTATCTTCGTGAAGAAGTTCGAGACCTTGACTTCGAGGTCTTCGCGCGGCTCGACGTATTCGGCGACGCCGCCGTTCTCAGCCGCGAGCTTGTCCAGAAGGGCTGTCTGCACGTCGTAGCCGACGCCGAAGGTGAAGAGCCGCACGCCGGGGATGCGCGCCTCTCGCGCGTTCTCGACGATGCGCCCGACGTTCGTCTCGCCGACGGTCGGAAGGCCGTCCGTCATGAAGACGAGTATGCGCGGGCGGTCTGAGCGGTCGAACTGCGACATGGCCGCGAGCAGCGCGCCGTTGATGTTCGTGCCGCCGACAGGCCTGAGCCTGGATATGAACTCTTCGCCCATCGCGCGGCCCGAGGTGTCGGCCTGCAACAGGCCCGTCGTCATCAGGTGCTCCTCTCCCGCGAAGTTGATGACGTTGAAGCGGTCGGCGGGTCGAAGGCTACGAACGCCGAACAGCAAAGCGGCGCGCGCCTTCTCCATCTTGCCCGACTCCGCCATCGAGCCCGAAGTGTCGAGCACGAAGATAACGTCTTTGGCCGCGTACTCCTGCTCGGAGATGTTGTCCTTCGGCGAGATGGTCAGGAGGAAGTAGCCCTGCTTGCCCGGCTCGCGGTGCGTGAGTAGCGTCATGCCGAAGTCCGCGTCCGAGAGCGTGTAGAAGAGTTGGAAGTCTTGCGGAGCTTGTCCCGCCTTCGACTCGAAGGAGACGCGCGCCGCGCGCTCGCCGCGACGCGAGACCTCGACCTCGTGGCTCGGCGAGTAGACGTTGCGCACGGGCTCGCGCCCTTCTATCTCGACGCGTCCCGAGACCTCGCCAACAATCTGCGAGACGTTGCGGCCCGTGCCGAGCGGGTAGCGGTATGAGACCGTGCCGCCCTCGGCCTTCAAGACCTGTGTGTAGGTCAGCTCAAGCTTCTTGTCGGAGTGCGGCGCGATTGGAAAGATGCTCGCCTGAAAGAGGTCGCGGCCCGCGTATTCGAGCAGGCCGGGGTCGCGCTGTCGTCGCACAATCTCGTCGTAGATGCGCCGTGCCTCTTCGCGCGAGCGAACCTCGCCGACGAGCCGACGGTCGCCGTCCCATATCGCGAACTCCGCGACCGAGGCCGACTCGGGGATGGGGAAGAGATACGTGCCTTCGAGCGTGGCGTCTGTGTCGTTGCGGAAGACCTGCTCGACGTGCGTCGTCGCGACCTGCGCGCTTATCTTCGTGTCAATCTTTATGGACTTAACCGGGAGCGCGCGCGGGAGCGCAATAGGTCGCGGCTGGATGGGGCAGCGCGTGCATGGGCCGGGGACGATTGTGCCCTGCGCGTCGGCCGTGGCCGTCAGGAGCGCAAACAGTAGGAGTCCGAAGACGAGGCAGAGGAGGTCTCTGAAGGTTCGCATAGGTTTAGGTTCCTCAAAAAGGCTCTTCGCAGTTTCCGACGCGCCGGGAAGGAGTTAGCATTCGACTCCAACGCCTCGGCCCGTCCTTCCATAGAACGCCGCGCGCGGCCTTTCTTGCGCCGGAACAGACCGGAGGCGGCCGGTGTCAAAAGATGACCCGAGGAGTATGGAGATTCAATGGGCGTCCCCCGAAGGCTCGTTCAAGGAGTTCACTTCAAATGCGGGAGGGAGCGCGATGCAGAACCCTTTTCAACCGAACCTGCGTAGGCCGTGGCTTCTGCTCTGCACGACGCTGCTCGTCGTCTACACTATCATGCCCGGCCATTACGAGACGCTCTTCTTCCACTACGCCCCGAGCGCCTTTCTTGAGGCGCTGATGTTCCTGCTCGCGTTCCCGCTCGGCGACGCCGTGGCGTTCCTCGCGCACTCGCCCCGGTACGGCTCGCTTGAGCGCTTCGTCTTCTGGGCCGTCGCGATGGGGCTCGGCTACGCGCAGTGGTTACAACTCTTCCCCGCGCTCCTGCGGCGCACGCGGCAGAGACGCACGACAACTCTGAATCTCGCCGGAGGCGAAAGCGTTGCCCCGCACACGCGCTCGTCGCTCGGCCTCGCTTCGCTAGAGACTAAGCCCTTGAACGAAGCGCGGCGTCCGCCCGTCCCGCAATTCAACGAGCGCGGACTCACGCCTCTCGAAAGAGTATTACGCGACGACTCGGAACGATGACGCGCGCGCGTCTACACGCATGCCCGCGCGCGCCCACTCGAACTTCACTCGCCCTCGCCATTGACACCGGCCGCGCGCGGGCATATCTTTCCCCGCACGCCACTGCCGGGCTTGCGGCCGGCTTCCCGCCGGTGAGAAGAGACTGCCGGTTTACGCCTCCTTGAAAGCTGTAGAGCAGACACTCCTATCAACGTCAATGATTCATCCCGCGCGCTCATCCTACTGCGCGCGCACACTCTGACCCGCCCCCCGAGAGGGAGAGGAGACACGAATGAAATCACGTATCACCCCGTCACACCGCACGACCACGAAGACGACACTCGCACACCGGAGTAGATACCGCCTGATGGCGCTCGCCCTTGCGCTGGCGCTGCCAACCGCCCTGATCATCTGTTCGGGCGCGGCGTCGGCCGCCTGCAACTTCCTTATGACCGTGGCGAGCATCGGCTCAAGCAACGGGCAGGTCATAACCCCCAGAGGCGTCGCGACCGACAGCGCAGGGAACGTCTACGTCGTGGATTCAAACGACCGCGTGCAGAAGTTCAATTCCAGCGGCGCCTTTGTGGCTCAGTTCGCGACCGGTGGCAGCGGTGCCGGCGCATTCGTCTCCGCTGCCGACGTGGCGGTGGACGCGTCGAACAACGTCTACGTGGCCGACGGGTTCCCCGAACGAACCAGCGGCATCGTGCAAAAGTTCAACTCAAGCGGGACTTTCGTAACGAGTTGGGGCACGCAGGGCACGGGCAGCGGCCAGTTCATCGCGGGCGCGGGCGGGTTGGACGCCGACTCCGCGGGCAACGTCTACGTCGCAGACCCCGGCAACCACCGCGTACAAAAGTTCTCGTCCGGCGGCGCGTTCATCACGTCGTGGAGCGTCAGCGGCCCCACCGGCGTGGCGGTGGATACCTCGGACAACGTCTACGTGGCCGATGTAAGTAGCAACAGCGTGAAGGTCTTCACCTCCACGGGGGTGTTCGTCAGGCAGTTCGGGAGCGGCGGCTCGGGCGACGGGCAGCTCAACGCCCCCCTCGCGCTGGATGTCGATGCGTCCGGCAACGTCTACGTGGCTGACTCCGCCAATAACCGCATCGAGAAGTTCGACTCCGCCGGTAACTTCGTCTCCGCCTGCGGCGGCCCCGCCGCGGGCAACGGCAACGAAGAGCTTAGCGGGCCGCAGGGCATAGCGGTTGACTCCTCGGGCAACACCTACGTCGCGGACACCAATAACGACCGCGTGCAGAAGTTCGGCCCCGCCAGCGCGACGCCGCCCACTGCCGACGCGGGCGCGGATCAGACAATCGAGTGCGCGGGCGCGACGACGCCCGTCATGCTCGACGGCACGGCATCCACCGCGGGCACAGGGACTATCAACTCCTACTCTTGGAGCGAGGGCGCGACCTCTCTCGGCACAGGCGCGACGCTCTCCGTCTCGCTTGCGTCGGGCTCGCACACCATCACGCTCACCGTTACGGACACGGGCGGAGGGTCTGATACGGACGACGTTGTCATCAACATCGTGGACACCGCCGCGCCCGTCATCCACATCAACGGCGACAACCCGTTGACGGTCGAGTGCCACACCACGTTCACAGACCCCGGCGCGACCGCGACGGACACCTGCGCGGGCAGCGTGCCAGTGAACTCTTCGGGGACGGTGGACGCGAACACGCCGGGCACATACGAGATTCACTACTCGGCCTCCGACGGCACCCACACGGCCACGGCGACGCGCACCGTCAACGTCGTGGACACGAGCGGCCCAACGATCACGATCAATCCCAACCAGCAGATGTCGCTCTGGCCGGCGAATCACAAGTACCAGACCGTAACGGTCACAGACTTCGTGCTCGGCGCCAGTGACGCGTGCGATTCAACCGTGAATCGGAGCAAGGTGTATATCGTGAAGATCACCAGCGACGAGTTGGAAAACGGTAACGGCGATGGGAACACGTCCGACGACATCGTCATCGCGCCGGGCTGCAAGTCGGCCCAACTCCGCGCCGAGCGCGAGGGCGGCGGCGACGGTCGCGTCTACACCATCACCTTCAAGGTCGTGGACGCGGCTGGCAACTTCGCGACGGCGACGGCGACGGTCACTGTGCCCAAGTCGCAGGGTGGGAGCGGCGGCGCGGTTAACAGCGGCGTCCATTACACGGTTGACAGCAGTTGCCCGTAACCCGCCCGGCGTCAACGTGGCGGAGACCACGCCAAAGGGGCCGCGCCGCTGGGAGCGCGGCCCCTTTCCATTCCCTTTCAGATTTCCCGAAGGCTCGGGTTGCGCGAGGCGACGGTGAAGGCGAAGAGGAGCACGACCGCGCCGCAGACGGCGAGCGTCGGGCGAGGGCCGAAGCGGTCGGAGGCCGCGCCCGAGAGTACGCTTGAGACGGGCATCGTGCCGATGAAGGTGAGCAGCCACATGCTCATCACTCGGCCGCGCATCTCGTCGCGCACGAGCTGTTGCAGCAAGGTGTTGCCGAGTGCGAAGAACGAGACCATCGAGAAGCCCGTGCAGAAGAGCAGCGGCAGCGCCGCCCACACGCGCCCGACTGCCGCGAACGCGACGATGCACGAGCCGCCGCCGAACATCGTCCCGAGCAGAAAGAGACCTTTGCGTTTCAAGTCGCCCATGTACGCGAGCACGAGCGCGCCCGTGAGCGCGCCCGCCCCGGCCGTACCCATCAGAAGCGACAGCCCTGTCTCCTCCCAGCCGTAGACGTTCTTCGCGAACAGCGGCATCAGAACTATGTACGGCGTGGCGAACAGACACAGGACGGTCGAGCAAAGTAGCACGACGCGCACACGGGGCCGCCCGCGTACGTACCGAATCCCGTCCGCAAGCTCGCCCCACATCGAGCGCCCCGCGCGCGCCGACTCCGCCTCTTCCGAAATCAACGCGTCCTCTGCTCCTTCTCCCGTCCTCAACTCACTCGTGACGCCCGAACCGACGACCGCCTGCTCGTCAACATTCGTCTTCAAAGCACCCGCCCGCTGGAACTTCACGAACGAGAGAGCTATGACTATCGCGACATACGAGAGGCCGTTGGCAAGAAAGCAGCCGGGCAGCCCGAACAGTTTAATGGTTACGGCCGCGAGCAGAGGGCCGACGACGCGCGCGAGTTGGAACTGCGAAGAGTGGAGCGCGACGGCGTTCGCGATGTCTTCGCGCTCGACGAGGTCAACCGTTATCGCCTGATACGACGGGCCGGAGATGGCCCAGCAGCAGCCGGTCACGAACGTCAGCGCGAGAATTATCCAAACGTCCGAAGCCCTCGGCGCGTCGCCACGCCAACGAATCGTGTCAGACCATAGGAGCGCCGAGAGCGTGAGCGCGGATGCGCCCGCGCCCGTCTGCATGTACATGACGAGGCGCTTGCGGTCTACCTTGTCCGCGATGACGCCGCCGACGAGCGTGAGCAGTATCCCCGGCGCGGTCGCCATGAAGTTGTCCACGCCGAGCCACGTGCCCGAGTTGGTCAACTGAAGCACGAGCCAGCTCTGCGCGACCGTCTGCATCCACGTGCCCGCGTTCGAGAGGAACGCGCCCCCGAGGAAGAGTCGGAAGTTTCGGTGCGAGAGCGCGCGGAACATGCCCGCGACGCGCGTCGTTTGAAGTGTCTGAGCTTGAGGCCGGGGCGTCTGCATGAGTCTTGCCGTAAGAGAGCAGAACGTTAATAATGCTCGCCGCGCGTCTCGAAGAGATAAGGGAAGAGGCGCGCCACCCGTCTTAATCCGTTTCGTCCTAAAATGCCAACGTCACGCCGAAACCGCAAGGAGGCGAAGTGATACGCGAGACACTTTCCAAACGTGAGGCCGCGGTGCAGAACGGCTTTCGACTGCGCGGCCTCGGCGAGGTTTCGCGCGTCGAGGCGCTCTCGGACGGCGTCATCGCCTTCGCCATCACGCTCCTCGTCGTCTCGCTCGAAGTGCCGCGCACGTTCGACGAGCTTCTGGTGACGATGCGCGGCTTCCTCGCCTTCGCGATAACCTTCGGGATGCTCTTCCACGTCTGGCTCGTGCAGTACAAGTTCTTCCGGCGCTACGGCCTGAACGACAACTTCACGATATGGCTGACGGCGCTCCTGCTCTTCGTCATCCTCTTCTACGTCTACCCGCTCAAGTTCGTCTGGACGTTCCTTGTCAATGCGCTGCTCGGCTTCGGCGTGACCGTCCAGACGGCCGCGGGTAGCGTCGAGCCAGTCGTACGCCACGAGCAGATTCCGTTAATGCTCATAGTCTACGGACTCGGCTTCGCCGCCGTCTTCGCGATCTTCTCGCTGCTCTACCTGCACGCGTACCACACGCGCCGGTCGCTCGAACT
Source organism: Pyrinomonadaceae bacterium (assembly GCA_045807805.1). Lineage (GTDB taxonomy): Bacteria > Acidobacteriota > Blastocatellia > Pyrinomonadales > Pyrinomonadaceae > QHXN01. Next base: position 15,693 of record JBJMGR010000083.1, read on the forward strand.
GAGTGAGATTGAGAGCTTCGACACGCGCACGTGGTTTCAAGAGAACGCGCTGATGTCGCTCGTCGGCGTCGCCTCGGTCGCCCTCGCGCTCACGCGCTACGCGGGCCTCTCCGGCATGACCTACTGGATCATCGCGCCCATGCTCTTCCTCCACGGACACCTTCGCGGCCGACACCGACGCGCGATCAAACGCCACGCGGAACAGGTCGAAGGTCAGAGGTTGGCGGTTTGACGCGAACTCGACAGGCATCCTCATTACTGACGAATGATGAAGGTGCAGCTTCATCACTCGACGTTGAAGAAAGGCCCGCCTTCATCCTTCTTTACTCCCGCCTCCACGCCGACATCGGCGCGCACGTGCCGCCGCGTCGCTCGGCGACTATCTCTGCGAGTATCGAGAGCGCGACCTCTTCGGGCGAGACCGCGCCGATGTCGAGGCCGACGGGCGCGCGCACCTGCTTCAATAACTCTTCGTCGAAGCCCGACTCGCGCAGCCGCGCGAGCACGATGTTCGTGCGCCGACGGCTCCCGATCATGCCTACGTAGTCCGGGCGCGCTGCGAGCACGGCCCTCATGCACTCCTCGTCCTCGTTGTGCCCGCGCGTGACGACGGCGACGTAGACGCCGCGCCCCGTGCCGATTGCCTCCGTGACGGGCGCGGCCCACTCGCGCGCGGCGACGAGTTCAATCTCCTCTTCCGGGAAGCGCGAGCGCGTGACGAACTCTTCGCGGTCGTCTACGAGCGTGACGCGGTAGCCGATTGACGCCGCGAGACGCGCGAGCGCCGCGCCGACGTGGCCCGCGCCGCAGACGACGACGCGCGGCTCAGGCTCGACGCGCTCGAACATCACGCGCGCGCCGCGCCACGTCTCCAAGGCGGGCGCGAACTCTTCGACGCGCAGCGTCTTCGTCTCGGCGCGCGAAGCGAGAAACGCGTGCGCGTACCCGGCAAGAGCGTCGTCGAGCGCGGCGTCGCCGGTAGTACCCGCGCGCTCGTCGCCCGCCGACTTCAAGAGGAGTTTCGCGCCTACGCCCGCGCTCGCTTCGACGACGGTAGCGAGCGCGGCCGTCGAGCCTTCCGCGAGCAGCCGCGCGATACGACGCGTTATTTGTGTTGAAGAGTTAGTGTCGCCCGCGCCGCCCATCACAGAAGGTCGGCGCGACCCGTGCTGGTAGTGCCCGTCGTCTCCGCCTTATGAGGCGCTTTGCCTATACGTGCGGAGGCGAGTGCGCGCTTGACGAGCCAGACGGGGCCGACGATGAGGTAGGCGGGATTGCTGAAGAAGGCCGGGCTGTTGCCCTCGATTGCGTGCCCTACGAATTGGAAGACCCAGCCCACGACGAAGAGCGCGAGCGCCCAGCGCCAGTTCCAGAAGAAGAGCGGCAGGCTCACGACAATCATCGGGATGCCTATCGAATGGCTCAGACGGTTCAGCGGATGCTGGTGCTTCGCCTTGTAGTTCTCCACGAAAGAAGTCGGCATGACTATCTCCTTAAAACTGTCAGCTTTCACCTTTACCCTTCGCGGCCTTTGCGACTACTTTGCGAGCTTTGCGTTTAAGCGATGATTCTCTAAACGCAAAGAACGCGAAGTAGTCGCAAAGAGCGCGAAGAGGTTCTGGCTGAAAGCTGCAAGCTGACTGCTGACCGCTTACCCATCACTTATCACTTTACCGCCCCACACGTCCAGAAAAATCTCCATCGTGCCGCCGCAGACCATCCCCTCTTCGGCCGCGTCTTCGGCCGTGAGGCTGAAGTGGTGGAGCGCGGCGCGTCCCGTGCGTAGAGCCTCGCGCGCCTCTGCCCAGACCTCTGCCTCGACGCAGCCGCCGCCGACCGTGCCGGCGGTCGCGCCGCCCTCGAAGAAGAGCATCTTCGCGCCGCGACGCTGCGGCGTAGAGCCGCGCGTGTGCGCGACCGTCGCGACGACCACGCGCTCGCCGCGCGCCGTCGCCTCCTCAATCAGACGGTAAAGCTCAAGCTTCGGGACGGAAGACATGATGCGAAGGGATGAAGGCGGAAGGAGAAGGATGAAGGGAAGGCTTCAACAGCTTTCACTTCATGCTTCATCCTTCATCCTTCATCCTTCATCCTTTCACTGCGGTGGCTGCGCGGGCGTCGGGGTCGGCTGCGGCGTGGCCGCGGTGTTCGCGCCGGTCGTCGTGTCCGTCGCGGGCGTGGGGCTCGAAAGCTGCTGCTGGTCCGCGGCGTCCACGCGCTGGCGCAGTCGCTCGACTTCGGCGTCGGCGGAGGCGACCGCGGCTTCGAGTCGCGTGTGGCTCGCGCCGAGGAGTTCGAGCTGCTTCTGTATGCGCACGCGCTCGCGCTCAAGCTGCTGCGCGAGCGCGTCGCGCACGGCCGAGGGGTTGAGCGTGCCCACGAGCGCGGCGCGGCGCTGTATAGAGTCGGGCTGCGACTCGTAGTCTATCTCCGCGAGGCGCTCCTGATACTGAAACTCCTTGTCGGATATCTCGCGCAACTGCCTGCGCAAGTCTTCCGTGCGCTGCTCCGCGCGCGTAAGTCGTTCGAGGTCGTACATCGCGCGCTGGTCGGTCTTCACCTGGTTGAGCTGACCATTCAACTGCTCGACCTGCGTCGAGAGGTCGCGCACGGTGCCGTGCAGACGTTCGTTCTCGGCCTGCGCGCTCGGAGTGTCGCGCTGCTGTCGGCGCGAAGAAGATGAACTCCGGCGCGGCGTCTCATTCTGGTCGTCGGCCGTGCTGACGACGCTCGGCTCGCCCGAAGTGTTGTCGGGCGTGGGGCTCGTGCGCGCGCGCACGGGGTTCGTCACGCGGCGCGAAGTGCGTCTGCGCTGCGAGAGTGCGTCCGTGCCGAACGCCACGAAGAGAAGGAGCGCCGAAAGCGCCCACGCGAAAATCCGTGCCGACCTTGTTCTCATATAACCTCCGATACGAGCCTTACAACAGACAGGCTTACACGCGCCGCGCGCCGCCTTGTTCCGGCCTCAGGCGGGCTGAATCTTGAAGCTTATGTCCACGGCGCGCGCGGAGTGCGTGAGCGCGCCGACGCTTATCAGGTCAACGCCCGCCTCGGCGTACGCGCGCACGTTCTCAAGAGTGATGCCGCCCGAAGATTCGAGCAGCACGTCGGGCTTCAAAGAGCGCGCGACCTCAACGAGCCGGCGCGTCTCCTCCGGCGTCTGGTTGTCCAGGAGGAGTATGTCCGCGCCCGCCTCCAACGCGTCGCGCAGGTCGCGTTCGCGCGAGACCTCGACCTCGACCTTGTGCAGATGGCCGACGGCCTTTCGCGCGCGCTCGACCGCCGTCGCCACTCCGCCCGCGAGAGCGATGTGGTTATCTTTGATGAGCACGCCGTCGTCGAGGCCGAAGCGGTGGTTACGCCCGCCGCCAGTGGCGACGGCGTACTTCTCAAGCATGCGAAGTCCCGGCGTCGTCTTACGCGTGTCAACTATCTGCGCGCGCGTGCCCTCGACCGCGTTGACGAAGCGGCGCGTCTGCGTCGCTATCCCCGAGAGCTTCTGCATCAGGTTAAGCGCGAGCCGCTCGCCCGCGAGCAGCACGTCGGCGAAGCCCGTCGTACGCGCGATGACCTTGCCCGCTTCGACCTCGTCGCCGTCGGAGACGAAAGCCTCTATCTGCTGCTGCGCGTCGAGCGTCGAGAAGACGGCCTCGGCGGCTTCGAGCCCGGCGACGACCATCGCCTCTTTCGCGATGAAGCGCCCTTTGGCACTCTGGCTGCGCATCACCGTCGCCTGCGTAGTGATGTCGCCGCGGCCTATGTCTTCGTTCAGGAACGCGCCTATCTGAGAGAAGAGCGCACCCTCGTCGAGCCAACTCATTCGCCTAAAGCCTCCAACATCTGTTCGAGCGCGACTGTTCGTTGCCCGAAGTCTGCCGCGCGTTGCCGCAACTCTTCGACCTTCTCCGCGGGCGCGCGCTCGACGAACTGCGTATTGCCAAGCTGTTTTTCAAGCTTCTCCAACTCGGATTCTATTTTCATCCGCTCCTTCTTTAGTCGCTCGCGCTCCTTCGTGAAGTCGATCAACCCAAACAAAGGGACGGCTATTTCCACGCCGCCTGTCAGCGCGGCCCTTGCAGCCGCGCGCGGCTCCGTACCCTGAAGACCGTCTTCGACCCAGAGGGTGCTGGCAACGCGCGCTATTCGCTCGATATGTTTAGCGCTTTTCTTGAGAGTCTCAAGCAACTTTTTGTCGTTAGCCCCGACTTGAAGCTGTATGTGCTCGCTCGGCTTGATGTTTAGCTCGGTACGTATGTTTCGCACGCGCGAAATCAATTCGATGACGGCGCGCATCTCCGTCTCGGCGCGCTCGTCAATGAGTGCGTCGTCAGCGCGCGGGAACTCCGCGAGCATGACGGTCGGCGTCACGTCCGTCGAGCGATAGGCCGCGTGCAAAGAGTCCGCGCCGACGCCCGGTAGACGCTGCCAGAGTTCTTCGGTGATGAACGGCATGAACGGATGAAGCAGACGCAAAGCCTGTTCGAGAACTGTCAGCACGCGCGAGCGCGAGGCGTCGCGCGCCGGACTCGCCTCGGCCGCGGTCACGTCCGACTTTGAAAGCTCTATGTACCAGTCGCAGAAGTCGTCCCAGAAGAAATGGTAGAGCGCGTAGACGGCCTCGTGGAACTGGTACTCTTCGATTGCGCGGCCAACGTCGCGCGCCGTCTTGTTCAGCCGCGAGAGAATCCAGCGATCATGCAGCGACCACGACGAAGGCTCGCCTTCAAACCCACGTCCGACCTGCGCGCCCTCGGAGTTCATCAGGCAGAAGCGCGCGGCGTTCCAGATTTTGTTCGCGAAGTTTCGATAAGACTCGACCTGATTGTCGTTCCAGCGCGTGTCGGTCGAGCCGATTGAGGCGAGCACGAGGCGCGTCGCGTCCACGCCGTACTTGTCGAACACGTCCAAGGGGTTCACGCCGTTGCCCTTCGTCTTCGACATGCGCTGGCCGTGCTTGTCGAAGACCGTGCCGGTAACGAAGACATCACGAAACGGGGCGGAGTCGACGAATTCCAGCCCGGTCATGACCATGCGCGACACCCACAAGAAGATGATGTCGCGGGCGGTGACGAGTACAGAGGTCGGGTAGAAAGTCTTCAGGTCGGGGGCGTCTTCGTCAGGCCAACCGAGCGTAGAGAAAGGCCAGAGCGCCGATGAGAACCAGGTATCCAACACGTCAGGGTCTTGCACTAACCACTCGCGCTCACGCCTCTCGCGCAGCACGGTCAGTCTTTCGATGTCGCCCGATTCCGAAAACTCTTCCTCAAGGTGTCGCCGTCGCCCCTCGTCCAACGGCGGCAACTGAGACAGTCCTTGGCGCGCCTCCTCCTCCGAACGCGCGACGACCTCTTTGTCATCGACCGTGTACCACGCGGGTATCTGATGCCCCCACCATAGCTGCCGCGAGAGCGGCCAGTCCCGCATGTTTATCAGCCAGTCCCTGTAGACGTTCGTGTAAGGCGTCTCCGGTATGAACTTCGGTTTCCCCTCATCCAACAGCGCGAAGAGCGCCGGCTGCTTGAGGGGGAGCATAGTACAAAACCACTGTTTCAGAATTAGCGGCTCAATAACCGTCCGGCAGCGACTGCACCGTGATATAGCAAACTCGTAGTCTTCGACTTTCTCTAACAGCCCGAGGTCTTTAAACTTCTCGACGACTTTTTCGCGCGCCTCATAGCGGTCTAGTCCGGCGAACTCGGCCCCCGCATCCTTGGTCATTCGGGCATTCTTGTCTATCACAAAAACGTTAAGTAGCCCGTGACGCAATCCTATCTCGTAATCATTCGGGTCATGCGCCGGGGTCACCTTTACCGCACCTGTGCCGAACTTGGGGTCAACGAATAAGTCCGCGACGACCCTGATCTGACGCCCCGTCAGCGGTAGTTCAATGTCCGCGTCTATTAGATCGGCGTAGCGCTCATCTTCCAGGTGAACTGCCACTGCCGTATCGCCTAGCATTGTCTCGGGGCGGGTCGTGGCGACAGTGACATACCTACCCTCCCGGCCCTTAACTGGATACCGCAGGTAGTAGAGTTTCCCTGCAAATGGCTCTTTATCAACCTCAAGGTCTGAGAGTACCGTCTGGTCTTTAGGGCACCAGTTAACGATACCGTAGTTCCGCCGAATTAACTTCTTCTCATATAGGCGGACGAAGACTTCGCGCACGGCGCGCGACAGATGCTCGTCCATCGTGAAGCGCTCGCGCGACCAGTCAACGCTCGCGCCCTCGCGCCGCATCTGCTGAGTAATCTCGCCGCCATACTGCTCCTTCCATTTCCAGACGCGCTCGATGAACTCTTCGCGGCCGAGGTCGTGGCGCGTCTTCCCCTCCTCCTTCTTCAAATGGCGCTCGACCATGATCTGTGTGGAGATGCCAGCGTGATCCGTGCCCGGCAGCCAGAGCGTGCGAAAGCCCCGCATACGGTGGTAGCGCGTGAGCACGTCCATGATTGTGTGCTGCAAGGCGTGGCCCATGTGGAGCGAGCCCGTAACGTTCGGCGGCGGGATGACTATCGTGTAGACGGGAGCATGGGCGTCCCTGTTGGCCTCTGGCGCGAAGCACCCCTCGCGCTCCCAGCGCGCGTAGTGACTCTCCTCCGCCTGCTTCGGGTCGTATGTCTTCGGAATTTCCATGAGGAATGATTATACGAAGGCACGGCGGAAAAGGGAAAAAGGCAGACCGCCGCGCGGAAGGCGAAAGCACTGAGATAAGAAGAAGCGCGGCCTTCATCCACGATTGATGAAGGCCGCGCTTCTTTAATCTTAACTTTTGACTTCTTTACTTTTTCGCATTCTCTTCGAGCTTCTGCTTTATCAGAAGCTCCGCGAGGTCGGGGACGACCTCCCACGCTATCTCGCGCACGACCTTGTCGGACATCAACTCGACCATGCGGCGCGCTATCGCGTCAATCGCCTCGGGTGAGAGTTGGTCTCCGGCGCTCGCGTGCTCTTCTACGCGCGTGTGCCCCTCGCTTACGACGTATCCGGCGGTCGAGGGCTCGACGTGCGAGGCGTCCGGGACGGCGGGCGCTTTGGGCAGGTCGCCTTCGACGCTCCCGTCAGTGAACTCGCCCTCTATGACCGCGGGTGTCGGAACGTCGGCGGGCACGACCTCGGGCTCGACGTAGCCGCGCTGTGCCGTGCCGACTCCATCCGGCGCGACGTAGGAGGCGAAGCCCTGCGGCCCGTCCTGCATGACGAACTCGGACTCGAACTCACTGGCCGACTCGGGCGCGGAGTGCTCGAACGACGCCGGTTGAGCGTCGTGCGCGTCGAACATGTATTCGTTCTCGGAGGACGAATTTGCGGAAGCGTCCTCCGAGAGCGAATGGGCAGACGCCGCAAAGGGCACGGCGGGCTCCGAGACAGATTCAGACGATTCCGAAAGGGGCGCGGACGATTCCGAGAGAGGTTCTAACGGTTCCGAGAACGCCGCGACGTGCTCGCCGTGCGCGGCTTCGGCGAAGGCGCTCGGCGCATCGGGCCGCGTCGATGATTCCTCCGCGTAAGCGCCCGACTCGTCGAGCACGGACACGTCGTCGAGTGTGACAGCGCCGCCGCCGCTCGCGTGCGAAGGCATCTCGTCGTCAAGGTCTAGTATGAAGTCGTCAGCTTCGGCGACGGCAGACATGGTTCCCGTGTGCGGCTCAAGCTGTCCGAGGTCGAGCAGTGTGTCGTCGGCCGCGGCGGCGCTCGCCGCGCGTGCTTCAAAGGAGGGCTGTGCGGGCATCGAGTTATCTTCGGAGTAGTTTGAAGGGGTGACGAAGGGGGAGGCGGCGTGCGCGGCCGAGGGCGTGTGGCCGTTCGCGCCCGCGTGCTCATACTCGGGCGCGCCGAAGTGCGCGCCCGAGAACTCCTCGGACGCCTGCTCGTCGTGCGCGACGAACTGCTCGCGCTCGGCTTCGGCGTCGTGCGATGTTTCGACGTACGCGTTGTGCGGCGTCTGAGCGTACTCGTCCGCGCGCCGCGAGTCTTCGTTGGCTGAATCGGCGACGAATGCGTCGGCGGGCTTTGCCTCTATCAACTCGTCGTCCGCGCCGAGGTCTACGTAGGGCGAAGAGGCGTCCACGTCGAAGCCTTGCGCAGACTCTTCGCCGCGCGCCTCGACGTGTGCGCCGCGAGCGGCGTCGTCGTCCGGCGTCGCGGACGCTTCCGCGCGCACGTCGCCCGCGTGCCGCTCTTCGTGCTGCGCCTGCTCGTCCACGTGCTTCGGCTCGCCGCCGAGCAGCGAGCCGACTTTGCTCACGAGGTCGCGTATGGATTGGAAGGGTTTGGTCAAGACAGTGTCCGCGCCGACTCTGCGCGCCTCCGCTTCGTTGAATGGTTCAAACGTGCCGACGAGCAGCACGACGGGCACTCGGCCGAGCCGCGAGTCGCGTTTGACGCGCTCGCAAAGCTCGTAGCCGTTGGGGCCGGGCATCACCACGTCGGCCAAAAGCACGTCCGGCGGCCGTCCGGCCTCAAGCTCACGTAGAGCCTCTTCCCCGCCCCCGACCGCGACGACCTCGTAGCCCTCTTCGCCGAAGAACAGCTCGACGACCTTCCGAACCGTCGGCGAGTCGTCCGCGAGGAGCAGTTTCCGGCGTCCCGTGAGCAAGAGAGTCTCCTTGAAATGAAAGGGGGCCGCCCGTCCGGGGGCATCGAAGGAGCGCTTTCGCGCGGGGACTAACGGCAGGGCATGCTCGCTGACCCGCGCGTACACGCCTGCGCGGGCCATAAATCAAACCTAACACCCGCGCTCGTAGCCCGTCAAGCCCATTTTCAGAAGCCCCTTCGACACACGCGCCTGCCCTCACGCCGGGTCAAACGCGGCGGCTTTGAGCGCGCGGAATATTGACTGTTGACGGTCAAAGTCTGGACTGCGGACTAACGTGCGAGAGTCACGTCGTCCGAGGTGTTCGGCTTGCCGTCGGGGCCGTCGGAGGCGAGCGTGTAGGAGGCCGTGCTGCCTTCGTAGCGGTATGGATTGTGCCAGGGGTCTATGCGTATGACGCGCTTGAGGTAGCGCGGGGTGAGGTGGTCGAGCAGCACGACCGAGTCCTTCGCGACGACGTAGAAGCCACGCTCCGTGCGGAAGGCTTCGAGCGCGGCGCGCAGCGTCGAGAGGTCTGTGCGCGCGAGCGAGGCTTTGTGCGCGTCGGCCTTCCGCCGGATGGAGGCGAGGTCGCCGACGGTCTCGTCGCCGAAGATGACCTCGGAGACGCGCCAGCGGCCGCGCGCGTCCTTCGACAGACGGAACGTCGCGGCGACTGTGACCTCCGCCACCGCCGACGAGCCCATCGCGGAGAGCTGCTTGATGGTCAGAGGCCCGCGCGTTAAGGGCTCGACCGTCTTGCCCTTCGATTCGCGCACGCGCGCGTCAAACTCCTTGACCAGTTCTTCAATCGCGCGGCGCGCCGCCTCCACCCTTTCGGCCCCGGCCGCGTCCGCGACCGAGTTGAACTCATCCCACGCGCGGTCGCCCGTGCGAAACTCTACGGCGCGCCAGCGCTTCGCCTTGAAGACGCCGCCGGTCTGCGGCACGCTCTCGTCCTCGACCCACGCGAGCCCGAAAGCCTCCGTCACCTCGGCCGAGACGCTCACGGGCGTGGAGCCCGCCGGGCCTATCTCAAGAATCTTGACCGCGCCAGTCCTCAAGTTAAGCCCTTCGGTCGCGGCGATGACGCGACGCGCCTCGCTCTGCTTCAAGGCGGGCTTCGGCCTCTTCTGCGCGTAGGCATGGAATGGAAGAAGGCTGAAGGCAAACAGCAGAACCGCGAGCGGTAGCAAGCGGGTCGTACTTACTTGATACGAGCGCGGAGTCGCAGCACGTACCCGCTCGCTACCGCTCGCGGTTCTGTTAACGTTTGCCTTCATCAATTGTCCGGCGGGAGCATGACGCCGAAGCGCGACATCAGCCGGTCGGCGGCGTCGCGCGCGGCCTGTTCGAGTTGACGTTGCGAAGGGTAGTGCTCGATGCGGCGACCGCCCGGCACGGGGACGCGCACGCCGCCGATGGTCGCAGTCTCGCGGTACGGCCGCTGGTAGATTGTGTCTGCGTACTTGAGGTCGCCCGTCTTCGGCGCGTAGACGTAGGTCTTCAGGAGAAGGCTGCGCGAGTCAACCTGCCCCGTGCCCGCGCCGTTCATCTCGCGCTCCTCTTCGAGCTGGAAGAGGACGACGTAGGTCTCGCGCTCCGACTTCGCGCGGTCGCGCGCCTGCCCGCGCGTGCCCTTGCCCCCTTGCGTGACGGAGACCGCGCGTGCCTTGCCGAGCCGTTCGAGGAACTCCTTCCAGATGTCGTCGCGCGCCGTGTAGTCGAGGCTCATCATTGGATTGTCGTACTCCATGATTGCGAAGCTGACGACGACGGCGGGCTCTTTCGCGCTCGTCCCGCGCGGCTTCGACTCGGACTCCGACTCGCCCGAGGGCGTGGCCGCGGGCGTCGCCTCGGGCGTGGGCGTCGCCGCCGCTCGCGGCGCTCGACGCGACTGCGCGCGCGCGCCGTTCATCAAAGTAATAGTGCAGAGCGCGAGGGCGAAGAGTAACGCGAGCGCGAAGAGGATGCGTGGAACCGAGAAGCTGATAGAGCGGACACGCCCGCGCGCCCGAGTCCTGTTCGGCTGAAGCTTCGACATCTAACTCCTCCTTCGGCCGTCGTAAATTTTCGCGCGCGGGGAGATTTCAAGCGCCCTGCGACTTGCTTATCAACATGCGCAGCATGACCTGTAGCTGCGAGGTCGTGAAGGGCTTCGGGAGGAAGACGACCGCGCCCGCCGCGAAGCTGTCGGAGGAGAGCTTCGGGTTCTGCTCGGCGGTCATCATCATCACCGGAATCTTCATCAGCTTCTTCTCGGTCTTCATGTAGCGGACGAGTTCCGGCCCCTGTATATGCGGCATCACCACGTCGAAGACGCAGGCCGCGAACTCGTCGCCCGCCTGCAAGAGCTTGTAAGCCTCGCGTCCATCGCGCGCGGGCACGACCTCGTAGCCCTCCTTCTCGACTATCGCCGTCACCAGACGAAGTATCGCCGGGTCGTCGTCGGCTACGAGTATGCGGCGTGAGGGCTCGTTCTGCGAAGACACTGGAACCTCCGGTTCTTTTAAAGGATGAAGGATGAAGGATGAGGGATGAAGTTAAAGCAGATCTCGGGCAGCACGACTTTCATCCTTCCGCCTTCATCCTTCATCCTTAAACTTCCACCGCCCTTCCGCTCTCGTCGACGCGCGCGAGTCGCGCGGCGAGGATGATTGCGGCGACCATGCTCGAATGCTCCGCGACGCCGCGGCCCGCGATGTCAAAGGCCGTGCCGTGATCCACCGAAGTGCGTATGAACGGAAGGCCCAACGTCACGTTGACGGCCTCGCCGAACGAGAGGCACTTGACGGGAATCATCGCCTGATCATGGTAGCACGAAACGACCGCGTCGAACTCGCCGCGCGACGCGCGCAGGAAGACCGTGTCCGCGGAGAAAGGCCCTGTAACGTTCAGGCCAAGCTCTCGACACTCCTCGACGGCGGGCGCAATCTCGGCAGACTCCTCGACGCCGAAGAGCCCGCCCTCCGCGCCGTGCGGGTTCAGGGCCGCGACCGCTATGCGCGGCCGCTCTATGCCCCAACGCCTCAACTCCCTTTCGGTCAGGCGCGCGACGCGGACTATACGATCTTTCTCGACCAGGCGTATGGCTTCGGCCAGCGGGACGTGCGTTGAGATGAGTACGACGCGCAGGTTGGATGCCACGAACGCCATCGCGCACTCGGGCGTCCGGGTCAGGTGGGCTAGAAACTCCGTGTGGCCGGGGAAGCTGTAGCCGCCGAGGAACAGAGCGCGCTTGTTTATCGGCGCGGTCGAGATGGCGTCCACCGCGCCCGCGCCGCAAAGCTCAACCGCGGCCTCTATGTACTCGGCCGCGGCGCGTCCCGCCGCGCCCGACTCGACGCCGGGCTGAACCGACACGCCTATGTTGTCGAGGTGATAGATGACGGGCGCGCTCAAGTCTTCTGGGATTGGCTCGCCGTGTCGGATGATTTCGTAGCCGCAGATGAGGTCTAGCGTGCGCGCGGTGTGCGCGAGCAGTTGCGCGTCGCCGACGACGACGGGCGCGCAGACTTCGAGGACTTCGCGCTCCGCGACGGCCTTGAGTACGACCTCGGGGCCGATGCCTGCCGGGTCGCCCATCGTGATGGCGACGCGCGGGCGGCGCGCGCCATCACTTTCGGCGCGCGCACGCCCCGCGGGGTTTGGTGAAGAGTCGTTCATTCTCTCGGAGACGGAAACGTGTGAGGAACCCTAAGTGCCATTAGCGTCGCGGCCGCCCCTTTCTCGGCCGCGACGCGCCCGGCCTCTTTAGTCGCCGGAGTCGTCGCCGCCGCCGTCGCGGTCTTCGGCCTTGAACATGTACTTGATGTTGTGCTTGAGGAGCATGATGTTCGGCGCGCCCTTGCGGTTAATCTTAAGAGCGCTGCGGTCGTACCACTCGATGGTGCCCTCGACCTCCTCGCCGTCGTTGAGAACGATGGTCATCAAGGTGTGCTGATCCATCTGCTTCTTGTAGTAAAAAATCTCCGCGTTGGTCTCGGCAGGCGGAATCTTCTTGCGGCCGAGCGCCGCGGCGGAAGAGTCGCGCGGGCCGGAAGAGTCGCGCGGGCCGGAGGACGAGCGCTCGCGGTCGCCGCCGCCACCGCCCATGCGGCGCGGCTCGGGGCGCGAGGAGGGCGGCCCTTCGGGGCGCTCTCTCGGCCTGTCTGTTGTCTCGCGTCCCTTTACCTCTGCGAGTGTGGTGCGTATAAGTTTGCGGTTCACGTTTGGTTCCTCACCTCCACCATAGCTATGGCTTGCATGAAAACTTGCGCGTCGGCTCTTCTAGGGGAGAGACAGGATTGAAGGGAAGACAGTACACGGCGACGCACGCGCGCTCGGCCTTCATGAATTCTCAGGGTCTGAAGTAGACAGACGAGAAACGGTTTTACCCGTAGATGAATTTCAATCCTGTCAGGTTTTGCGGGTCATGCTACACGACGTTTGAGCAAAAGGCAAACCGTGGAAGGAAGTAACGAGGTAACAGTGGTCGGCACTAGGCAATCGGCTTTCGACTCTCAATCCTTAGCGCTCTTCGCGACCACTTCGCGGCCTTTGCGTTTAAGTCTCAAACTCTAAACGCAAAGTGCGCAGAGAGGTCGCGAAGGGCGCTGAGGATTTAAGGCTGAGTGCTGAAAGCTGACCGCTGAAAGCTTTCTCGTCACCTCTTTTCCTTTGCCTTTTGCCTTTCGCCTTAACTACAATCCGCACGCAATCCCTTGCGCGCCGGACGCGCGCGACCCGAATCCAAAGAAGAAACCGGACGGCCGCTGCGGGCGCTGCCGCGCGTCCGCACGCGGCAGCCGTCCCCGGCAGGAGCCCTATGAAGAAAACATACACGCTCGCACTCTTCGCGCTGCTCGTCTTCTCCGCCTCGGCCTCGGCGAAGGAGGCGCGGCTCGTGCGCTATCCGCACTACCACGAAGGCCGCGTCGCCTTCAGCTACCTCGGCGACGTTTGGGTCGCGGACGAGGACGGACGTAACGTACAGCGCCTCACGGTCAATCGCGCGCGCGACGTTTACCCGCGCTTTTCGCCCGACGGAAAGTGGATAGCCTTCTCTTCAGACCGCAACGGCAACCTCGACGTTTACGTCATGCCCTCGACGGGCGGGAGCGTCAAGCAGTTGACCTTCCACTCGTCCGAAGACTCCGTCCTCAACTGGTCGCCCGACGGCCGCTCGATTCTCTTCTCCGCCAACCGCGGCGAGGGCTTCATGCCGATGCTCTACACCGTCTCGGTCGATGGCGGCATGCCCGTGAGCGCGGGCGCGGACATGGGCGTGCAGGGCTCTTTCTCGCCCGACGGACGCCGCCTCGCGTACAACCAGAAGGCGCAGAGCTACTGGCGCAAGTACTACCGGGGCGCATACCAGTCGGACGTGATTGTCGCCGACATCGCCGCGAAGAAGTTCACGAACGTGACGGACTTCGAGGGGCTCGACTCCTGGCCGATGTGGGCGCACGACGGGAACATATACTTCGTGAGCGACCGCGACGGCAGCGGACTGACGAACATCTGGCGCGTCGCGGAGTCGGGCGGCCGTGCCGAGCGCATCACCTCCTTCAAATCGGGCGACGTTCGCTGGCCTTCGATAAGCGCCGACGGCAGAACAATCGTCTTCGAGCACGACTTCGGCGTCTCGAAGCTCGACGTTGCCTCGAAGCGCGTCACGCCCCTGCGCTTCGACATCAACGCGGAGACCGAGGAGAGCCTCACGGAAGTCCGCAACTTCAACTCCGAGACGGACGACTACGACCTCGCGCCCAACTCGCGCCGCATCGTCTTCACAGTCCACGGCGAGGTCTTCACAGCGCCGGTCGAAGAGGGCGACCTTCGGCAGATAACCGACAGCCCCGCACGCGACCGCAACGTCACCTACTCGCCCGACGGCAAGTGGATAGCCTACGTCTCAGACCGCAGCGGCCGCGAGGAGATTTACGTTTCGGCCGTGGACGGCGCGGGCGAGCCGCAGAAGCTCACGGAAATGGACGCGCTCAAGGCCGGTTATTCCTGGTCGCCCGACTCGACGCAGATTGCCTACACCTCTTCGGACGGGAAGCTACGCGTCGTCAACCTCACGTCGAAAGAGACGAAGGAGATAACCTCCTCGCGCTACGGCAACGTCAGTCAGCCCGCGTGGTCGCCCGACGGCAAGTGGCTCGCCTACTCGAAGGCGGACGCGTCGCGCGTCACGGACATCTACCTCGTGCCCTCGGCGGGCGGCGAGGAGAAGAAGGTCACCTTCGAGTCGTTCAGCGAAGGTAGCCCGCGCTTCTCTTCGGACGGCCGCAAGCTCTTCTTCACGCGCAACGACAGCACCTCTTTCAGTCAGGCCGCTGGCCTGCCCTCGATACAACTCTTCTCCGTCGCGCTCGAACGTCTTGAGCGCGACCCCGACGACCCCGAAGAGCAGGCCGAGGCCGAAGCCGCGAAGACCGAACAGCCTTCGCCTCAGACGCCCCCTGCTGAAGGCGGCGCGGGCGGTGGTGGAGGCATGCGTCGTCAACCCGGCGCGCAGCGTCAGCCGCCCAAGCCCGTCCAGATTGACTGGGCCGGACTCAAACGTCGCACGCGGCAGTTGACGCGTATGCCCTTCCCCGTCACGGACTACACCGTCTCGCCCGATGGGCGCACGCTCGCCTTCGCGACCTTCGAGCTTGCCGGCCCCGCGAACGTGCCCGTCATCTACTCCATACAGGACGACGGCAAACGTCTGACGCGCATCACCGCGGGCACAGCGCCCGCCGCTGGCGGCGACGCAGCGGGTGTTGGCGGCTTCGGCGGTCAGGTCTCGAACCTCAACGTCTCGCGCGACGGCCGCACGCTCTTCTTTCAGGAGGGCGACTTCGTCTACTCTGTCGCGTTGCCGCCACCCGCGCCCGCCGGAGCGTCTTCGTCCGCTCCGTCGTCGGCGCCGCCCGCGCAGCGTCGCCGCATAAACTTCGTCGCGAAGGTGAAGGTTGACCGGCCTTCGGAGTGGGCCGAGATGTTCGACGACGCATGGCGCACGATGAAGTACCGCTTCTACGACCCGCAGATGCACGGCATGGACTGGGACGCGATGCGCGCCAAGTATCGCCCGCTCGTCGAGTACGTAGGCGACCGTCAGGAACTCCTGAACATCGTCAACGAGATGATTGGCGAGCTAAACGCCTCGCACACGGGCGCGGCACCGCCGCCCTCGGGGCGCGAGCCGAACGCCGTCTCGACGGGCCACCTCGGCGTAGAGCTTGAATCGGACGCGCAGGCGGGCCGCTACCGCGTCACGCACATCTACGAGGACGGCCCGGCGGATAAGGACTGGGTGAAGGTTTCGTTGGGCGACTATCTCATCGCGATTGACGGCAAGCCCGTGAAGGCGGGCGACGAGTTCTGGCAACTGCTCAACTATCGTCTCAACCGCAAAGTAGCCGTCACCTTCAACAGCAAGCCCACGACCGACGGCGCTTGGAGCACGCGCATCGAGCCGACCTCGATGGCGAACTACGCGCAGTTGCGCTACGAGCGATGGGTGAAGGAGCGGCGCGCGATTGTCGACAAGCTCTCGGGCGGCCGCATCGGCTACGTACACATACAGGCGATGAACCCGCCGAGCTTGCGCCGCTTCGAGAAGGAGCTTCGCGAGTATCGCAACAAGGAGGCGCTCGTCATAGACCAACGCTGGAACGGCGGCGGCAACATCGAGCAGGAGTTGTTGGGCATACTCGTGCAGCGTCAATATCAGGTCTGGCAGCCGCGCGGCACCGAAGCGACCACGCGACCGCTCGCGGGCTTCTTCGGGCCGAAGATAGTTTTGCAGAACTGGCGCTCCGCCTCGAACGCGGAGATGTTCCCGGCGGGCTTCCGCGCTCTGGGCTTGGGCAAGCTCGTCGGCACGCCCACGATGGGCGCGGTCATAGGGACGGGCAGCTACTCTCTCATCGACGGCTCTACGGTACGCACGCCCGGCACGGGCGTCTTCCTCTTCGACAAGCAGCGCACGAACATGGAGAACTACGGCGTGCGCCCCGACATACTCGTCGAGAACTCGCCCGAAGACACGCTCGCGGGCCGCGACCGCCAACTCGAAGCCGCCGTGCAGGAACTGCTCAAGGAGATCCAGACGGGCGGCCGTCTCGCCAGTGGGGATGAGAAGTAGAAGGCAGAAGGCAGTAGGCAGAAAGCAGAAGGCAGTCAAGAGGCGTGTCGCTCTTGACTGCCTTCTTCAATTTCTACGACGAACGGGCCGTGCGCTTCAGCTCTTCGGCCGCTGACTGACTGCCTACTGCCTTCCGCCTACTGCCTTCTCACCCCCTCAGTCCGCCTTCTTGCGTATGAAGGTCGGAACGTCGAGGTCGTCGGAGCGCGTGGGCGCGCCGGGGCGGGGTGGTAGGTCGGGCGGCGGCGTGTAGCGCGAGGGCGGGACGGTCGCGCCGCCGTGCGTCGTGCCAACGTCCGACATGTCCTTGTCGAAGCCGGTCGCGATGACCGTTATCTTCATCTCGTCGTGCAACGTCTCGTCTATGACTGCGCCGAAGATAATGTTTGCGTCGTCGTCCGCGGCCTCGCGTATGATGGAGCTGGCCTCGTTAACCTCGTATAGCGTGAGGTCGTTGCCGCCCGTAATGTTTATCAGCACGCCCTTCGCGCCCTGTATCGTCGCCTCTTCCAGGAGCGGCGAAGAGATGGCCTGCTGCGTCGCCTCTATCGCGCGGTTCTCGCCCGACGCGCGCCCCGCGCCCATCAGGGCGAGCCCCATCCCCTGCATGATCGACTTCACGTCGGCGAAGTCGAGGTTGATGAGGCCGGGGACGGTGATGAGGTCACTGATGCCCTGCACGGCCTGACGCAGCACGTCGTCGGCCATCCTGAAGGCGTCTTGCAAAGACATCTTCGAGTCGGCCGTGTGCAGTAGTCGCTCGTTCGGAATCGTGATGACCGTGTCCACGCACTCGCGCAGTTCTCTCAACCCCTGGTCGCCCTGCGCCATGCGGCGCTTGCCCTCGAAGTGGAAGGGCTTCGTGACGACGGCCACAGTCAGAGCGTTCAACTCGGTCGCGAGCGAGGCGATGATGGGCGCGGCCCCCGTGCCCGTCCCTCCCCCGAGGCCCGTCGTGACGAAGACCATGTCCGCGCCTTCGAGTGCCTCGATTATCTTCTCTGTGTCTTCTAACGCGGCGTTGCGGCCGATGTCAGGGTTAGCGCCCGCGCCCAAACCCTTCGTAAGTTTGCCGCCCAACTGAATCTTGATCGGCGCGCGTGAGCGCTTGAGTGCCTGTAGGTCTGTGTTAGCGACGAGGAATTCGATGCCCTCGATGCCAGCCTCGATCATCCGGTTGACGGCGTTTCCGCCCCCGCCCCCGACGCCGATGACCTTGATGCGCGCGCCCGTGATGGGTGGGTCGTCATCAATGAAAATGTTAATCCCGCTCGCCGGACGGCCTTCCGGGTTCATATTCTGCAATTTCCTCTCTCCTTCCGAAGCTCACCGCCCCGAAGGGGTCGTGCGGTTATCTTGGGCTGTGCGCGCCGCCGTCACCCATATGTTGAGGACTACATCTTGTGCCGGCTGGCGCGGCAGCATACAACATCTACTCAGAAAATACCACCAAAACGATTCCTAAATTTCGAGACGAGCGCGCCCAATCCGCCGCCCGCCTGCCCGCGCGCCAGAGACGCCCGCATTTCCGCAGATTTCGCGCGCTGAGCCATCAAACACAGGCCCGACGCGGCGGCCCACGCGGGTGTCTGTATGTCTTCGACGAGCCCGCCGAAGCGGTCGCGCTCGGGGTAGCCGAGTCGCACCGGCGCGTCGAAGACCTGCTCGGCTATCTCGACCATGCCGTCGAGGAGCGCACCGCCGCCCGTCAGCACAACGCCGCTCGACAACTGTCCCTCCCAACCTGCCTCGCGTATCTCGTCCGCGACGTGCGAAAGAACCTCTTCCGCACGCGGCTGAAGTATGTCGCAGAGAATCTGCCGTGAGAGCTGGCGCGGCGGGCGGCCTCCGACCGAAGGCACTTCGACCAACTCTCCGCGCTCCGACTCCGAAAGGCTCAGCCCGCACGCGCAGCCTACCGTGCGCTTTATCTTCTCGGCCTCCGGGATAGGCGTGCGCAGGCCGAACGCGATGTCGTTCGTGAAGTGCGAGCCGCCGAGCGCGAAGACGGCCGTGTGCTGTACGGCCCCGCGCTGGTATATGACGAGGCCCGTCGTTTCGGCCCCGATGTCAACTAACGCCGCGCCGAACTCCTTGTCGTCGTCGGTAAGCGTTGCCTCGGCCGCGGCCAACTGTTCCAAGACCATCTCTCCGACGACCAACCCCGCGCGGTTGACGGCGTTGATGACGTTCTGGCGCGCGGTGACGGGGCTCGTGACGATGTGGACTTTGACGGCGAGGCGCGCGCCGATCATGCCGACGGGGTCGTTGATGCCGTCCTGGTCGTCAACGATGAACTCCTGCGGCAGGCGGTCAACAATCTCTCGGCCCGCCGCGAGTTGGATTGCGCTCGCCGACTCTATCGCGCGGCGAACGTCGTCCGGCGTTATCTCCCGGTCGCGGCCCGCGACGATGACGTGCGAAGCGTAGCCGTTGCGTCCGCCGCGGTGGCCGTTCTCGTGCGCAGCCTCGCGCTCGCGCCCCGAGACGGCGACGATGGCCTGACCGTTGAAGCTCATGATGTGCGAGCCGGAGAGGTTGATGGCGACCTCTTCGGCTTCGAGTCCGCTCATGCGCTCGGCCTCTTCGACGGCGCGCGTGATTGACTCGACCGCCGCCTCGGGGTCTACGACGACGCCCTTGCGAAGTCCCTTCGACTCCGATTCGCCTATGCCTACGACCTCGACGTGGCCGCCCTCGCCCGGCTCACCGATGATGCAGGTGATGCGGCTTGTCCCTACGTCGAGGCCGACCGTGTGTGTCGCGTTCTTTGCCATCCGGGTTTCGCTCCTTCAGCAGACTGGGGGCTCATTTCGTCCGGCGCGAAATTAAGTCTGTAGTTAATCCGACGCTGACTGCTCCAACTTCAAAGCACGACTCATTCGACTCGGCGCGGTCGGGTCGCTACGTCCGCATGCCGCTCAGTCTCCGTGGTCTTTCGGGCCGCGGGCTTCTTACCGTCCTTCTTCTTCTCGACCTTCGACGCCGCGCTCTTGACGCCTGCGTCCGGCGGCGGTGCCGCCTTCGCCTGCGTCGCCGAAGAGTCGGCGTCCGGTGCCGCGCCGCCCGGCGGGTTGTGCGCGGCCGAACCCGTGCCTATGACGGCGCGCTTGCCCTGCGACACGTCCACGTAGGTGATGAATGGCGAGCGCGCCGTGCCGCGCTGCGCGTCGAGGACTTCGAGCGCCTGTCGAAGACGCTTCGCGTACTCCTCTTTGCCGAGACGAACTTCGATTGAAGCGTCGTCGCCCGCGAGCTGCACGCGCACGTCGTCGAGGCTTTCGAGATTGACTTCGCTCACGCGCTTCGAGAGCCCCGCCCGCGCCCAGTCGCTCGAAAGCTCTCTCGCGAGCGCGACGCGCACGCGGTTGTGCTTCACGGCGTCGGGCGTCCGCGCCTCTTCGAGCCCGCGCACGAAGAAGTCCTGCTCGTCGGGCGAGGCCGCGCCGAGCAGCACGCCGTCGTCGTCAACCCACGCGAGGCGACCCGTCGAGGCGCGAGAGATGACGCGCTGCTCGCGCTCTGTGACCCGCACGCGTAGGCCCGCGGGCAGCACGCGCGTGACGACCGCGTCGCGCACCCACGGGAGGTTCTTCAATTCGCCCGAGATGGCTTCGAGGTCTGCCTGCCACACGCCCGCCTGCGACAGACGCGTGACGGCCGCGCGTATCTCTTCGCGCGACGCGCGCGAGGCTCCCTCGATGTTCACGTCCTTGACCTTGAAGAAGGACGCGGAGACCGCGGTCCTGTACCCGACGTAGGCCAGCACGCCGAGGCTCACCGCGAGCAAGACCTTGAGCGCGATGGGCACGTAAGGTAGCGCCGACTTCCACTCGAAGCTCTTCTGGCGCGCGCCCTTCGTCGGCGCGGGCTTCGCGCGGCGCGACGTGGGCCGCTGCACGCTCACGCCCCCCTTCGAGCCCACGCGACCGCCGCGCGGCGAGATGACCTGCTCTCTCACTTCGACACCCCCGAAAACAGAAGGCAGTAAGCAGAAGGCGGAAGGCAGTCAAAGCCGCCGACCGCGCGATGCATATCGAGTTGAAGAAGGCTGTCGGAGAATAAAGGCGACTTCGACCGCCTTCCGCCTTCCGCCTTCTGCCTACTCTTCTTCATCCTTCGCCTTTCCGCCTTCATCCTTGAATTCCGCGTCCGCGCCCCAGAGTTCGACTTCGTACTCCAACTCGATTCCGTGCTCGCGTCGGAAGCGCTCGCGTATCTCTTCGGCGAGCGCGAGCGCGTCGGAGGCGCGCGCGTTCTGCCCTTCGGTGACGATGAAGTTCGCGTGTACGGGCGAGACGAGAGCGCCGCCGCGTCGCTCTCCCTTCATCCCCATCTCGTCAATCATGCGGCCCGTGCTCATCCCTGAGCCCGGCGGGTTCTTGAAGAAGCAGCCGGCCGAGCGCGCGCCGTGCGGCTGCGTCGCGAAGCGCTTCTGCTTGGCCTCGTCCATGCGAGCCTTAATCGCCTCGGGGTCGTCCAGTTCGAGTTTGAGAGTGCAGCCGAGAAGCAGCTCGCCCTCTTTGAAAGAGGTGTGGCGGTAGTTCCACTGCACTTCACTTCCACGTACTTCGACCACTTCGCCGCCGCGCGCGACTCGCACCGTCTCAACGACCTCACCAATCTCGTGACCATAAGCGCCCGCGTTCATCCACAGCGCGCCGCCGACCGTGCCGGGGATTCCGCCCAAGCCTTCAATCCCGGAGAGCCCTTGCCGCGCGGCCTCTACGCACAGGCGCGGGAGCGAGAAGCCCGCGCTGACCGATACGCGCTCGCCTTCAAAGCGCGCCTCGCCTTTGACCTCGCGCGTCGAGACGACGACGTAGCGATGCTCCCTGTCGTCCGCGAGGACGTTGCTGCCAGCGCCGAGCACGCGCCAGGCGATGCACGCGTCTTCGAGCGCGCCCACGACCGACGCAGCCTGCTCTTCAGTCTCGGGAATGAGCAGCCAGTCAATCACGCCGCCGACGCGCAGAGATGTCAGTTCCGCGAAGCGTCGGCCGCGTTCCGCGCGCACGCCCGCGCATCGCGCGATCTCTTCGATCAACGCGTCGCGCTCCTCGGCGCCGTGCGTGCTGCGCTCTTCGCTCATAACTTCCAAATGCCGCGAGACGGCGAAAGCTGTCACTGACCTTTGGCCTCCGACTTCGACTCCCGCTCCTTCAAAAGCTCCACCAGACTCTCGCCGACGCGGTAGACGTTGCCCGCGCCGAGCGTGATTACCATGTCGCCCTCGCGCACCTCTTCGAGTAGAGCGCGTGTCGCCTCGTCAGGCGAGCCGACGTGCCGCGCGTCCTTGTGGCCGAAACGTGTGACGGCCTCGACCAGCGACTCGCCGCTCACGCCCTCAATCGGGTCTTCGCTCGCCGCGTAGATGTCGGTCACCATCAGCACGTCGGCGTTGTTGAACGAGCGCGCGAACTCCTCCATCAAGTCCTGCGTGCGCGAGTAGCGGTGCGGCTGGAAGAGCACGACCATGCGACGGCCCGACCCGCCGAGCTTCGCCGCGACGAGTGTCGCGCGAATCTCCGTCGGGTGGTGCCCGTAGTCGTCAATGACGAGGACGCCCGCCTCCTCGCCCTTGAAATGGAAGCGACGGTTGACGCCCGCGAACTCGGAGAGCGCCTTCGTTATCGTCTCGAACGGCACTTCGAGTTCCAACCCGATGGCGATGGCCGCGAGCGAGTTGTAGATGTTGTGCAGGCCCGGCACGTGAAGGCTGACTTCGCCCACCGGCTCGCCCATCAACCGCGCCTGATAGACCGAGCCGAACTGCTTGTCGTAGCGAACCTCTCGCGCGGCTATGTCGGCCTGTGCCGAGAGGCCGTAGGTTATGCGTCGGCGAACGACTTCGGGGATGACGGCCTGCACGTTCGGGTCGTCGAGGCAGAGCACGGACGCGCCGTAGAACGGAACCTTGTTGACGAAGTCCGCGAAGGTCTTCCGCACGTCGTCCATGTCCGCGTAATGATCCATGTGCTCGCGGTCAATGTTCGTTACGACGGTGAAGGTCGGCGAGAGCATCAGAAACGAGCGGTCGCTCTCGTCCGCCTCTACGACCATCAGGTCGCTCTTCCCCAAACGCGCGTTCGAGCCCATCGCGCCGACGACGCCGCCGACCACGACGGTCGGGTCGAGCCCGGCGTGCGCGAGCACGGTCGCGATCATGGAGGTCGTCGTGGTCTTCCCGTGCGAGCCCGCGACGGCCACGGTGTGTGGTTTGAGGCGCATCAACTCGCCGAGCATCTCGGCGCGCGGGATGACGGGGATGGAGCGACGCCGCGCTTCGAGCACTTCAGGGTTGTCGCCGCGCACGGCTGTCGAACGGACGACGACGTGCGCGCCGTTGACGTGCTCGGCCGAGTGGCCCTCGTAAATCTTCGCGCCCAAACTCTCCAGGCGCGCCGTCACGTCCGAGCGGCGCAAGTCAGACCCCGACACGCGGAAGCCCATGTTCAGAAGCACCTCCGCGATGCCGGACATACCTATGCCGCCGACGCCGACGAAGTGAACGTGTTGGATGCGACGAAACATAAAAAATCAGAAGGCGGAAGGCAGAAGGCGGAAGGCAGCCGCTGCCTCCGACCTTCTTGAATCCGCGATGACTAGCCGGTGCCCGTTAGTGAGCATCTGTTTAACCTCAAGCCTGCCTTTGACTGCCTTCTGCCTACTGCCTTCCGCCTACTAACCTGTCCATAATGTCTACTGCCGCGCCCGCGGCGTCTCCGCGTGCGAGCTTGCGCGCGGCCTCTTCCATGCGTGTGACGCGGTC
>JBJMGR010000084.1:0-26726 GCA_045807805.1 Pyrinomonadaceae bacterium
AAGAAGAGCGCGCGAAGCATTGGGAAGCCACGCGCCGAAGAGTCCTTCGCCTGCGCGAGAATGTAGGGCATGAGCGCGTACCTGAGCCCGAGCGCGCGCCGGAAGTCCTCGGTCAGAGCCTCGTCATACTCCCAAGGCTCGCGCGGCGGCGCGCCGTGCGCCCGCGTGTGAGAGGTGAGCACGCCCCAGGCGAGCCAGCGCCGGTAGAGGTCACGCGGCGCGCGGTCAACGAAGCCGCCCACGTCGTGGCTCCAATACGTGAAGCCCGAGAGTCCGAACGACAGGCCGCCGCGAAGCTCCGCGGCCATCGCGGAGTCCGTGTTCTCCGCGTCGCCGCCCCAGTGCAGAGGGTAACGTTGACTCCCCGCCCAGGCGCTCCGCGCCCAGATGATATTCTCGCCCGTCGTCTCGCGCGTGATGTCGGCGACGGCCTTGTTGTAGCGCAGCGGATAGAGGTTGTGCTCGTAGAGCCCCGTGCGGCCCGACGCGTATATGCCGTTCAAGGGCGCGCCCTCGCCGAAGTCAACCTTGATCGCGCCCACGCCCATCTTGAGGAGCGCGGCGAGCTTCGACTGATACCACTTCACGGCCTCCGGGTTCGACATGTCGAGCACGGCGTCCTCGAACGGCAACTGCCCGCCCTCTCCCTTGACCGCGTAGCCCTTCGATACTATCTCGGCGAACAGCTCGTTCTTCGGAGTGAAGTATGTGTACTGCCATAGGCTGACGTGGAAGCCCTGCTTCTTCAGGTCGGCAATCATCCGTGCGGGGTCGCGGAAGCGCGTCGTGGAGAATTGATAGTTGCTTCGCCAGTCGGTCTCGAACCAGCCTGTGTCGAGGTGTATCACGTCCGAAGGGATGCGGTACTGCCTGAGCTTCGCGGCAACGTCGCGCACCTCGTCTTCGGACTTGTAGGTGATGCGGCTCATCCAGAAGCCGAACGACCAGAGCGGCGGGACGGGGCTGCGGCCCGTAAGCTGTGTGTACTCCGAAAGAACCTCCTTCGGGTCTCCGAGGAAGACGAAGATGTCGAGGTTCTCGTCGGCGGTGTAGATGACGTTGTGACTGTCGTAGGTCTTGCCGAAGTCGAAGGTGATGGGCGCGGAGGTGTGTACGAACATGCCGTAGCCGCGATTCGAGAGGAAGAAAGGGATGGGCTTATACATCAGTTCGTTCTCGACGCCCATCGCGTCGCGCGTCCACGCGTTGACCTTCTGCCCGCGCTTGTCGAGACGCGTGAACGACTCGCCGCATCCGAAAATCTTCTCGTCGTGCGCAAGCTCGAAGGTCGCGGCCGTGCGTCGGCTCAAGTCCTGCGCGCGGCGTATGAAGGAGAACGGGACGGGCGTGAAGTATGTGTGCGGGTCGCCTATGTTCTGCGTGCGCGTAAGCATTCGGCCCGCCGCGTCGTAGAACTCGACGTGCCACGGCGCTTTGACCAGACGCACGCGGCCGTACGCGCTCGTCCAGGTGACGGCTTCGGCCGTCTGCTCTACCTTCCAGTGGTTGTCTCGCGTTGGATTGCCGACGAGCATGAGCGAAGGCGCGTCGGTCAAAGGTGCGTTGCGCGTGTTGAAGCGCAGGCGGATGGTGCGCGGGCTGACGAAGGTGATGGAGAAGGGCAGCACGGGGTCTGCATCGTACTCCGTGCCGGGAAACTCGGTCGCCTGCCCGCGTCCGAGGGTCACGTCAAGCTTGTTGAAGGAGAGCGTGGTCGAGCGCAGGTATCTGTCCCACTGAAGCGAGCCCTCTCCGGTCGCGGCATTGAACTCCTTGACGCGGCTGCCGACGAAGTAGACCTGCTCCATCCTCTGAAAGTCCTGACTCACGTCCACGGGGTCGTTCAAGACCTGCGGCTGCTGCGCGAGCGTCGCGCATTGAACGGCGAAGGCGCACGCGAGGACTAGAGACGAGAGCCGTCGGCAGCCTCGCTTGATGACGCGTGCCGCCGTCGAAGAGGACGAATGCCTGCTCTCGGACGTAAACATTCTCAAGACGTTTCACCTCGCGCGCGGATGTTTGTTGTAGTCGTGGACAGAAGCTCGGCCCACACATTATCATCGCCGACTGTAAGCGCACAGGTCTTGGAGGGCTTTTAGTATGCGTGGAGTCGTCACAACCTTCTGTGTCATGGCATGCGTTCTCTACGGCTGCGCGACCGTTGGGGCGCAGACAATGCCGACTCAAGCTGACGCCGAGAAGCCTTTCCTTCATCCGCTCTTCAACGACCACGTGGTGCTGCAACGCGGCGTGCGATTCCCCGTCTGGGGCTGGACGACGCCGGGCTCGCGCGTCGCCGTCGAGATGCGCGGCAAGACGACGACGGCCGTCGCCGACGCCGGAGGAAGATGGATTGCGCGCCTCGGCCCCTTCGACGCGGGCGGCCCCTTCACGCTCACAGTCAAAGGCACGCAGACCGTGACGCTGAACGACGTGCTCGTCGGCGACGTGTGGCTCGCGTCGGGGCAGTCGAACATGGAGATGGGCATCACGCAGGTCAACGACGCGCGGGAAGAGGTCGCCCACGCGGACTACCCGCGGATACGTCTCTTCCAAGTCCCGAAGATCGCGGCGACGAGTCCGCGCACGACGGTCAACGCGCGCTGGCTCGTCTGCAACCCTACGAACATCGCCGCGGGCGGATGGGGCGGCTTCTCGGCGGTCGCATACTTCTTCGGCCGTCGCCTGCACGAGGAACTGAACGTGCCCGTCGGCCTCATACACACGTCGTGGGGCGGGACTGCGGCCGAAGGTTGGGTGAGCCCCGAGACGCTCTCGGAGTTGAAGGAGTTCGTGCCCGCCGTCAACAATCTTGAGAAGACCTGGGCGGACGCGACGAGACCTCCGGCCGATTACGACAAGGCGCTCGACGATTGGTGGTCGAAGAACGACCCCGGCTCGGCCGCGAAGCCCGCGTGGAGTGAGCCTTCGTTCGACGCTTCGAGCTGGAAGAGGATGCGTCTGCCGCAGTTCTGGGAGGATGCGGGGCTGCCCGCCTACGACGGGGTCGTCTGGTTCCGACGTACGTTCGAGCTTCCAGGCGACTGGACTGGCAAAGACTTACTTCTAAGTCTCGGCCCCGTTGACGACCGCGACACGACCTACGTCAACGGCGTGCGCGTCGGCGCTTTAAGCCAGTGGGACGCGCCGCGCAGTTACAGAGTCAGTGCCGGTCTGCTCAAGCCCGGCACGAACACAATCGCCGTGCGCGTGTTGGACACGGGAGTCGGCGGCGGCATCTACGGCAAGCCCGAGCAGTTGAAGATAGAGCTTGCGGACGGCGGCGCTTCTCCCGTCTCGCTCGCGGGCGAGTGGAGCTACCGCGCGAGCGTCGCGCTCGCCGAGCTTCAGACTCAGCCGCCGCAGCAGGGCGGCAACGACTTCAGCGTCCCCGTCATACGCTACAACGGAATGATCGCGCCGCTCCTGCCCTACGCAATCAAGGGCGCAATCTGGTATCAGGGCGAGACGAACGTCGGACGCGCCGCGCAGTACGAGCGCATCATGGCGACGCTCATACGCGACTGGCGCACACGGTTCCAGTCGGGAGACTTTCCCTTCCTCGTCGTGCAGCTCGCGAACTACCTCGAACGCCGCGACGCGCCCGTCGATTCCGACTGGGCGCGTCTGCGCGAGGCGCAGCTACACGTCTCTCGAAACGTCGCGCACGCGGGCCTCGCGGTCACGATAGACATCGGCGACGCCAAAGACATACACCCGAAGGACAAGCAGGACGTGGGCACGCGCCTCGCGCTCGCCGCGCTCGCGAACGTCTACGGCCGCAAGCTCGAATACTCGGGCCCCGCCTACCGACGCATGAAGGTCGAAGGCGAGCGTGTACGTCTCTCCTTCGACCACGCGGAGGGCGGGCTCGTGGCTCGTGACGGCGAGAGACTTAAGGGCTTCGCGGTCGCGGGCGAGGACGGCCGCTTCGTCTGGGCCGACGCAATCATCGAAGGAGACGAAGTCGTCGTCTCTTCGCCCGAAGTGAAAAAGCCGACGGCGGTGCGCTACGCGTGGGCCGACAACCCCGCCGCGAACCTCTACAACCGCGCGGGCCTGCCCGCCTCGCCCTTCCGCACGGACGACTTTCCACCGGGCGGCCCTCATTGATAACCCACGCCGCGCACGGCGAAACGTCTCGCGCCCGCGTGCTTCCATCTCCTAACCAAATAGACCTAACTGCTTTTGAATCCCGACCCGAGCGCAACGCCTGAACGTCGCTCCTCGAACATTCTCACGACGCATCGCACAATCTCTTCGATTGCCGCGTCGGGCCGCTTCCCCTTCGGATGAATGCCGCAGACGGCCGTCGTGCACGCGTGGTCCAGGTCGGGGCTCCAACGCATTCGCCCCGCCGCGTCGCGCCCGTAGGTGACGTAGGCCGAGAGCGCGTTCAGGCCCGTGCCGGGCCGCTCCCCTATGAGATGTACGACCACGTCCACGCCGAGCAGTTCTCCGACGTGATAGCCCGCGCGCACGCGCCCGTTGACGACCCACACGTCCACTTCGCCGACGTGCAGGCCAGCCTCCGTCAACTCGCGACGCAGCCTCGGCAGCACCGCGCGCAGATTCTCGTTGAGGGCGTCGGCGTTGAGGCCGTCGGAGAGTACGAGCTGCACCCTCGGGCGGCGCGAACCGTAGAGCGCGGCGACAGTCTCGATATCTTCCGCGCGGAGACGCTCGCCCGAAGGCGGATGCGAGAGGTAGTGCTCGCGGTCGTTCGCGCCCGTGCGGACGCGAACGTGTCGCGGGCTGACTTCGCGCAGGACTCCTTCGTCGGGCGTCGCATAGAGCGCGCGGCGCGCGTGCTCGTAGATGGTTCGCAGACGCCCTTCGACTTCGTGCGGCGCAACGCAGACGGGGCCGTGTCCGCCGTGACCGAGGTCGAAGCCGCGCGCGGCGAGAGCCTTAATCTTCTTCGACGCCTCCTCGCGCAGCGTCTCTGGCGAGCGCGTGTCGCCGCCCGCCTTCACGTAGGTCGCGTAGAGAGCGGCGGCGCTCTCCGCGTCTGCGCGCGGAAGCCCGCGCGCGTCCATGACGCCAAGCTCGGTCAGGCGCTTTTGCATCGGCGAAGAGATGCCCTTGCCGGTCTGTCGGCGCAGGTGTGGATGGTCGCGGAAAGAGGTCGTCATGTAGCCGAGCATCGGGTCGGCGTTGCCCGCCACGGCCATGAGGTATGCGGGCGCGGCGCGTTCGACTATCTCGCTCGTCAGTTGTCGCAACTCCGCGGGGTCGATGCCCATGTGGAAGGTCGAGCACACGTCGAGCCCCATCGTCAGGCCGTGCAGCTTCGCCATGACCGTGTCTTCAAGGCACGCGCGCAGGAGTTGTTCGCCCGTGCGAAAGACCTCCGGCCCGATGAAGCCCGCCACGTCGTTGACTATCATCCACGCGCCCGTGCGCCGCCCGACGTGCCGTGCAACGCCGTAGCTGCGCGCTTCGAGCGTCACCATGTCCAGGCCCTCGGCCGCCCCGTTCGTGACCTCCGAGCCCTGCCCCGTCTCGAAGTAGAGGCCATCGAAGCCGCGCGCGAGTTCAAGCACGCCGTCCACGTCCAGGCCCACCATCCCGCCTATCGCCTTCGACGTGCCCGCGAGACTCTGGAAACCCACGTCAACACGCACGCGCTCGCGCGCGCTCGACTGCTTCACGATGTCGGAGAGGACGCAGTAGCGCGTCGGAAGCTCAAGCCGCTCGACCAGAGAGCGGAGCAGCTCTTCGAGGCGGACGATAGTTTCGAGGTCGTCGGCCGCGGGGTTGAGGCCGAGGATTACGTCGCCGCAGCCGTACGTGAGTCCTTCGATGACGGAGAAGAGTATCTCCTCCTCGTCGTCGCCGGGGCTGTTGGGCTGAATGCGCGAGCCGAAGTGTCGCGGCGAGCCTACGCGTAAGCCTTCGCCGGGGAGCGGGTTGAAGATGGCGCGCGCGACGGTCGAAAGCTCGTCGTTCGTCATCAACTTCACGACGGCCGCTATCGCCTCGCTCGAAAGACCTTCCGCGTAGCGGCGCACCCACGCCGCCCCTTTCTCGCTCAACAAGGTGGACTTCAACTCGCCGACGGTGAGGCTTGAGATTTCCGCCGCGAGCCGACGGTCGAGCGAGCCCGCGAGCGTCTCGCTCACGCCGTCTTCGACCAGAGCGTTTGCGGCCAACGCGCCGAGCGTGAGCGCGCCGAGCGACGCGCGAGCCGACGCGCGCACGGACTCGTCCCGCGTCCCGCCGACGAGTAGGTCGCCCTCCTTAAACTCGTTGGCGAGGACGAAGGTTCGCAGCAACTCCCGATGTTCCGTAGCCATGACTTTATAGGAGATAGCAGTTGAGTGTGACTGAGTAGGAGTTCACCAACGCAGACACGGAGGCACGGCTAAAAGCTTTTAGCCGACACCCATTCCACGAAAATCCCGCTTCGGCTCACGGCCGTCAGTCTACCCGACATTCAACGTGAACCGTAGTTGAAAGTCGATTCGGTCAGGGCGTGTTGACGGCGGCGGACTGATAGCTTGAGAGCGCGTCCGTGGTGAAGCAGGGCGGCTGCGGGATGCTGCGCCAGCCCGTGGGGTCCAGGAAGGAGCCCGGCGCATATTCGCGCCAGGCGTTACGGCCGTGGCGGACGTAGACGAAGACTCCGGGGTTCGCGAGCCGCGTCAGGCGTCGGCCGAGGCGCAGCGATTGACGCAGGAGGGCCGCGTCCTCCGCGAGGTTGGAGTTCGGATAACGCACGCCCCCTTCAAAAATCGCGCGGCGGTAGACGAGCGTACCGCCATGTACGTCGCCGACGAACATGCGGCGATGCAGGTGCGGCAGCACCGTCCAGAACGCGCCGACGGGCAGCTCAAGCACGAAGGTATTGACGAGGCCGGTCAGGTCGGCCTCGCCCGACAGGATGGGCGCGGCCTGATAGCGCAGACGGTCGGGCGCGTACCAGTCGTCGTCGTCCCAGTGTGCGATTAGCTCGCCGCGCGCCTCGCCGCACGCGAGGTTGCGCTTCGCGCCGATGGAGGTCTTCGTGCCGAGTCGAAGGTAGCGTACGCACGCGTGCCCTTCGGCGAGGTCGGCCACGTCGTCGCTCCCGTCGTCTACGATTATCAACTCCTTGTTCGGGTAGTCCTGCCGTAGGAAGTTGCCGACGGCGAGCGGGACGAACGCGCGCCGGTTGAAGGTCGGCATGATGCACGAGACGAGCGGCCAGTCTTCGGCGCGCGCGTCGGCGGCGTGAAGATGCAGGTCGTCGCCGAGCAGCGCCGCGACTTCGTCGAACGGCAGCGGACGCCAGAAAGCTCCGCCGGTGATTTTGCGGCTCGTGTTCTCCGCGTGCACGAGCGCGACGCAGAGCGTCGGGTCGTCGAGGTCTCGGACGCGCGCGTCGCCCGCGCCCCAGACGAAGCGCGAGTCCTCGCCCACCTGTATCTCGGGGAAGCGCCGACGCTCCCAGAAGCTCTTGCGGTATGCGAGCGTGTTGCCCGCGACCCAGGGCGCGCGCCCGCCGCCGTACGTGTAGCTCCACGCGCGCCGCGTCGCCGCCTCGTAGTAGTAGAGACGACTCGTGCCGCAGAGGTCGGCCCCGTCTTCGATTAGCGCGCGCGCCTGCGCGCCGACGCGCCAGGCGGGGTACCAATCGTCGTCGTCCCAGTGAACGATGAACTCGCCGCGCGCCTGCGCGCACGCGAAGTTGCGCTTCGCGCCGAGGTTCATCCTGTGCGCGAGGCGTACGTAGCGTATGCGCGGGTCGTCGGGCACACAGTCGGCGACGGCGTCCGCGCCGTCGTCAACGATGAGCAGTTCGAGGTTCGGGTAGTCCTGCCGCTGAAAGTAACGTATCGCCTGCGCGACGTAAGGGCGTCGGTCGGCGGTCGGCATGATGCAGGTCACAAGCGGCGTCCGCGCGCGGATTAAAGGGGCGCTCTCCGCCGATGCGACGGCGGTCGTCGTCGTCGCGGGCACGGATGCGAACGACGCTGCCTCCACGAACGACGCGTGCGTTATCGTCGTGGCGCTGTGCGAGTCGGTCGGGCGCGCGTGTTGTAAAGGTTGGCGTATGCGTATGAGTGAGGACGGCGCGAAGTTCAGGCACGCGTCGCCGCGACAGTGTCGGCGATAGTCCGACTTCTCGCCGCGCAGGCGCGCGCCGCAGAACTTGTCCTGATAGCGACGCTTGCTCGCGTCGAAGCGTTGCGCCTCCGCGCGCGCACGCCGCGCCGTGAAGGGCGCGCGCTCGACGTAGGAGGCGCAGGCCCACACGCCGCGCCAGCCCGCGCGCGCGGCGCGCACGTTGTAGTCCATCTCCCAACAAGGGCCGAGGCCGTACTCCTCGTCGGCCTCGCCGATTGCTTCGACCACCTCGCGCCGCACCGCGTAGCAGAAGTCCGCGAGGCTGTGGAGCGGCGTCAACTCGCGCACGTCCGAGCCGAAGCGTCGTTCGACTTCGCGCGCCGCTTCATCCAACTCGCGCTCGAACACGGAGCCGCGCCGTACGCACTGCTCGTTCCAGCAGTGGTTGGTCGAGGGGCCTGCGAGTCCGTTGCGCGCGTCCGAGTCGAGCGCGGTCAGCAAGTGTCTCAACCATCCCTGCGCGACGCGCGCGCCCGACTCAAGCAGCACGTACACGTCCGCGTCGGACGAGGCGACGAGACGGTTAAAACATGCGGCGACGCCGCGCGGCTCGGCCGTGTTGGACTGCCGCACGTCGTCGAGCGCGGCCAGCGCCGCGCGCGTCCCGGCGTCAGGCCCGTCGCCCAAGACGAGCAAGCGGACTGCGTCACCCTCGGTTGAAAGCAGTGAAGCATACCCCCCGGCCGAGCGCAGCGAGTCGTCACCTTCGATTGAGCGCAGCGAGTCGAGCGTCGCCGTGAGGCGCGCGGGCTCTGCGTGGACGTAGATTCCGACTTTGACGCGGCGCATCTTATCTTCAGACTTGTTCAGACTCGGCGAAGACTAGACGGCATCGGGTTGGGCCGGGCGGCGCGCGCGCGGACGACTCGCACGTTCCGGCCGCGCGCGCGCGGGCGCGCTCAGGCGCATCTCCCGACCGAGAATCTGTGGCACCAGTTGGAGCGTGACCGCATCCGAAGGCTTTTCGCTCAGGCCGCCGAAGTGGACGCTGGCGAAGTCGCAGGGGTTGCGCGCGTAGTCATAGCCGAATATGCCGCCGGGCAGCCCGTCGAAGAGCGGATAGAAGTAGCGCTGCGTGGGCAACTGGAATGAGCTTCGGTGTGCGAACAGGTTCGCGATGTAGCCCTGCTCCCAGAGGTAGGGCGCGCACCCTTGCGCGCGCACGCGTAGCGCCTGCGCGGCGACGGCGCGCGGGTCCAGGTCGTGGCGCATCAGGTAGAGTCCGGCGTTGAAGGTCGCGGTGGCGAGCGGCTCGCGCGTGCGCCCGTGGAGCCAGCCCCACGCGCGCAGGTACGCGACGCCGTGATTCGTATCGGGGATGTAGACGAGGTCGTGTGTGCGGAAGGCCGCGAGCGCGTCGTCCATGTTTTCGAGGACGAAGATATCGTCGTCCATCAGGCAGAACTCTTCGGGCGGCATGAGCAGCGCGACGCAGGTCTTCATCACGTACCAGTGGTTCATCGCCGTCTGCGCGAGCCTCTGCCCGCCGACCGAGAGCAGGCGCGCGCGCACCCGTTCGGTCGGCACGACCTCCGCGAAGGGCAGAAGCGACGCGAACATCTCGCGCGCCGACGCGCCCCACTGATAGTCGCCGTAGAGCAAGACCTTCGAGGGCGCGTAGCCGTTGAGGATAAGACTGTAGACGCACGCGACCGCGCGCGCGGGCGTCAGGCCGCTCGTGTACAGCTTGAGCGGCGGGCCGTCGGGACGATGCAAACGACGCACGACCGAATCGAGGTACGTCGAGAGCGACGACGCGTGCGCGCCCGTATGCCCGGCCGTGCCCGCGTCGCGCGCGCCCCAGAGCCACCAGCCGACGTGCTGCCACTGCGCGACTTCGAGCACGTCGCCGTGCTCGACCTCCAACTCGTGGCGCGCGGGGCCGTGCGCAGCCGGGTCGCTGTGGACGACCTCGCCGCGCAGGCGTATACGGCACCCATCGTCGTCCCAGAAGACGAGCGTGCCGCCGCGACGCACGCGCAGGCGGAAGACGACGTGGAAGCCGCGCATCTCGCCGCCGACGTGCGACTGTTCCAGCCCGAGCCCGCGCTTGAACCACTCGCGCCAGTCGATCGTCCAGCACAACTCGCCCCCGACGAGACGCCAGCGCGGCTCCGGCACGGACGGCATCAGGGGCGCGTCCCACTCCGGCTCCGAAGTCCAGCGCCCGCCCTCCTGCGCCACCGCGCGCGGCCAGGAGCAGCTTAAAACTTCAAAAGGAATTTCCAGCATGCGCTCCTCGGGTCGTTCGGTTGGGAAGCGTTAGAAGATGGTGTAGCATTGGAAATCATTCCGCCGGGCTTGAATTCCGGCGACTACTTACTGGAGACCCTTAAACCGCGACGGTCATGTCCACAATATTTGAAGCTCACGCCACGCGGAAGGAGGGGGCCGTCGTCGAAGTCCGGGTTCATATAGTTCACCCGCAGCAGTTTCAGTTCTACGAGTCGAAGAGCTTCGCCCTTCAACTCTTGTGGGACGCGACGCCTTCGTCCGCGCGCGCGCAAGTTCCCTTAACCAGCACGGTCAGCCTGGATCAGATAAGCGATCCCGGCTGGGTTCTCGGTCACGAAGCGGAGTTCATCAAGAGCGTCGAAGTGTTGGAGACATCGAACTACCCGATCGAATATGAGTGGGACGAGATGACGGAGAGCGAACAGGATCTGTTCTTTAAAGACAGGTCGAAGCTTGCCGGTGCGCTGTATCGCATAGAGGCCACGCGGCCCGAATGGGTCGAAGGCGTCTCGCCGTCGCAGCGTTGGGACTCTGCCGCCGCCGACCTGAGTAACTACCTTTAGCCTTCGCCTCTCACTCATAATTGAAATCGACCACGACCGTGTAGCCTTTGGCCTTCATGGACTTGGCTATCTCCTTCAAGGTGTTGAAGTCGGCCAGCGCCTTCTCGTCCGCCGGGCCGAATCTCGATTTGACGTAGCCGGGCGCATCCTTTCTCTCCACCTGCTCTCGATAGAACTCCTTCAACGCCGCCTCGGTGGCCGTGCCCTTTCTGTTTTCGAGCGCGGACGCGACGCGCTCTATGGCGCCGTTGCTGATGTTCAAAGACTCTTTGTCTCTCAACTCTCTGAACTTCACCTGAGAGGTCAGCCGGAGGTTGAAAGTCTTCTTCAACTCCTCCGCGCCTTTGGGCGGTGGGTCGAAGGTAACCGAGTCGTCGTATTTTGCGTTCGCCTCTTTGTATGTGTTGTCGCCCTTCTCCTCAAGCTCGCCCCACTTCACCTTAAGACGCGCCGGGAAGAAGTTGAGATACTTGTCGTCCGCGCCGCCGCCCTTGTGGTATGTGACGGTCGCGTCGAAGTAGAACGTGCCCGCCGACTTCGGGATATCCTCCTTCATCGTGCTCTCCCAAGCGCGCAGCATCTTGCCGTTGTCCTTTTCGCGGATGGGGATGAGGTTGTTGTTTTCGCCCGGCCCGTGCAGGTGCCAGCTCAGGATGTGCCCGGCCCTCCATTCGCGCGGGTACTGACGCTTCGGGTTCTTCGGGTCTTGAACGAGGTCGAAAGTTTTGTAGTGCGCGGTGGCATGTGGAATCGTGCCGCTGCGCGGCTCCGTCCCCTTCGTGTTGCCGCTGAATTTCGTTAACGGCCAAGCCTTGACGGTCTTGGCGAGCCCGCTTTCGAGCGTGAAGGCGACTTTCGTGAGCGGTGTTTTTGAATCAATGTTGCAGTCCTTGAGTATGTTCTTGAGCGCCTCCATCTGTTTGTCGAGCTGAGCCGCCCCGTCGCCCGAGGCCGTGTCCGCGGTCGCCTGTTGCTCGACGCGAATCGAGGAGCGAATCTTGGCGACTTCGCCCAACGCGGCGATGTACTTCTTCGCGTTCTTGGTGTCGGCCTTTCGCGCCGCTTCTATCCTCTCTTCCACTGTGACGGGGTCGTCGCTGGCTAACATGAGGCGCGTGTTCGCGCCCTCGCCGCGGAAGAAGAGTGTGTGATGGTGCCCGGCCGGGGTGGTGAACTCTTTTTTGAGCCCGAGCCACTTCGCGACCTTCCCGGCCACGGCCTTGCCCGCGGCGAAGAGCTTCTTGATGCCGCCGACTATCTTTTCGATCACTTTATCGATGGCCTCGTCTACCCTCGTCTGAATCTTGAGGATGAAGCCTTTGATCTTCTCCGTGATGCCGGAGAGCCCGAGCAGGCGCGCGAGGAAGCCTATGATGAGGGGGATGGTGCGCGCCAGCGCCGACTCTATCCAGTTGGCGGCGTCGTCTATCGCGCCGGTGGCAATCTTGTAGACCGAGTTGATGATTGCCTCGACGAAGGCGAGTATCTGGTTGATGCGCTCGATGAAGAACATCACCGTGTTGTAGATGGCGAGGATGGCCTGAATGATTGCGCCGACGGGGTTGAACATCGTCGCCAGCTTGGTGACGGCCGCCTTGATAACGGAGGTGACGACCCACTCCTTGATGGACTCGACCACCATCTCCTTGAGGTTGCCGAGATACTCCTTGACCTTCTCCCAGAGCGCCGCGGGGCCGCCGTCCATGAGCGCCTTCACCAGCTCGACCGCCGCTTCCAAGAGCGCCATGTTGCGCTCGCCGATTATCTTCACGACCTTGCCGCGTATCTTCGGCCAGTTGATGCCGAGCACGTCGAGCACGAGCTTGAGTATTGAAGGCAGCGAGAAGTCCTTCGGAAGCGTTATGCCCGTCTCCGCGAGCGAGCCGAAGAGCCATTCGAGGAAGCTCGCCTTGAGGTGCTCCCAGATGCGATCCGCGAACTGGCCGACGCCCTTCCTGATGGCCGCGAGCAGGTTCTTCAAGAAGCCTATCGGATCCGCGACGATGAGGCCGATGGTGTCCTGCCCCTTCTTGAGCATGCTCATCACGCGCTCTTTGAACTTGCGCAGAATCTCCACGATCTCGGCGAGCTTATCTATGAGCGCCGTGACCAGCCCCTTGTCCGCCTCGTGCATCTCCCTGAGCGCCGAGTCCGCCTTATCACGCGCCTCTTTGTACTTCTGCGCGAGCCCCTGCGCCAGGTCGTTCTTCTTGTCGTCAACGCTCCGGCGCAGCTCGTTGAAGCGCGAGCCCACCTCCTTCTCGGCCGCACGCCCGACGGCCTGCAAGTCTACGGGCAGCGACTCGACGTACTCGTGTATGCGCCGCTGCCCCTTGTCCACCTCGCCCTTCGCCTCCTTGAGCCGCGACTCGACCGTGTCGGCGATGCGAACGACGAGCGCGTCCATCTCCTCCGTGAAGAGTTTGCGCCCCTCCTCGTAGAAGACCTTCACCTCGTCGGGCAGGCCGAAGAGCTTGTCCTTGGCCCAGAGGAGCGAGCCGCCGATGCGGTCGTAGCGTCTATCCTTCCAGGCGTCCTTCCGCGTGTTGACGTAGCGCTTCATGTTCTCCATCGCGGTCTCGACGCCGCGGTCGAACATCGAGTTAACGTCAGTCTCAAGCGACGCGAGCTTTCCCTCGACCGACGCCTTCGTCTCGTTGAAGAGGCGCTCGATTGTGTCCGCGACCTCTTTGCGCCGCGCCTCGTCGCGCTCCTTCGCGAGCTGTTGACGCGACTTGACGTTGGCGCCCGCCCTCTGTCGCGCGCCCGCGAACTGCCCGGCGGCCCGTCGCTCGTCTGCCGAGGCAGAGGCTTCGGCTTTCGAGAGCGTCTTCTGCTCGCCCGCGCGGAACTGTCGCGGGGCCGAGTCGGCGTTGCGCTCGACCGCCTGCTTTGCGCTGACGACGGCGGTGAAGCGCGGGTCGTTGGCCTTGTTGAGTTGTTCGACGGTAACGTCCGCGTCGGCGAGCTTTTGGCTCGCGTCCTCCTTGCTCTTTTGCAGCGAGACCTCTTCCGCCGTCTTCGGCGCGGGCATCGCGCCGCGCGCGCCGATGGGGGCGGGCGTCTCGGGCGTGAGCGCGTCCGAGGGCATCGGCCTGACCTCTTTCGACGGTATCTGGGTCGGGTCGGGCGGCGTCTGCGTCGTCGTCTTGATCTCGCCCGTGGCTGCATCCTTCTGCTCGTTGACGTTGAAGGTGACGCCCGACTTCATCTCGCGCTTCTTGTCGTCGTCGAGAAAGTCGTCGGTATCGCCGAGTTTCTTCGGCATCGCCTTCTCTATCTCCGCGCGCAGGAGTTCGAGGAAGGTCGCGGGCTTCGGCTTCGGCGTCTCGGCCGCCTGCATCTGCTCGACCTTGACGGCCTGCGCGCCCGCGATTCTCTCCTTCGGCGGCGACTGCGCGGCGGCCTGAGCCTCGGCGGCCTTCTTCGCGGCCGGGTCGTGCTTCCTCAAACGCGCCGCGCTCTTGTCGAGCTTCTCAATCGCCTTCGTGAAGCGCGGGTCTTTCGCGGCGCGCGGGTCTTCGACGCGCGTTGCACGCGCGGGCGGCGCGACAGCACCTCCGGCGGGCGCGACCGCGGGCTGCCCCGTGAGACGCACCGCAGGGCGTCCCGTGGGCCTACGTCCGGCGGGCGCGCTCGGCGCGTGCGCGGGCGTCGCGGCGGTCGGCGCGGGCGCGGCATTCGTCGCGTTGATGCGTGTACGTGGCGCGGCGTTCGGCATCGTCAGACTCTTCAGACTCTTCAGACTCTTCGGAGTGCGCGGTTCAGTTCTGAGCGTGCGCGTTCAGTTACGTGCGGCGTCGTCGAAGTCGGAGTAGGTCGGGCGCAGAGGGCAGACCGTCCCGGCTTTTCTGTACTCGCGCAGTATCGCCGACTCAAGGTAGGCCGGGGTGATACGGCCGCCGTTCGTCAGCGCCAGAAGCGAAGCGTGCAGCACCGCGTTGCGAATCTGTCCGCCGCTCAAAGAGCAGCGGCGCGACACTTCGCCGAGGAGTTGCTGCGGCACGCCGTGCTCTTCAGGCAGGTGTAGCTGCCAGATGCGACGCAGTTCGGCTGGCTCGGGCGCGTGAAAGTCTACGACCACGTCCATGCGCCGCTGGAACGCGCCGTCTATGCGCTCGCCCGCGTTGGTCGTGACGACGATGATGCCCTCGAAGGATTCGAGCCGCTGAAGCAGGTAGTTCGTTTCGAGGTTGGCGTAACGGTCGTTGGAGCTTTGGACGCTCGTGCGCTGCGTGAGAAGCGCGTCGCCTTCGTCGAGCAGAAGAATCACGTCCAACTCTTCGGCGCGCGCGAAGACCTGGTTGAGACTCTTCTCCGTCTCGCCGATGTATTTGCTCACGACCGATGCGAGGTCTAGACGATACAAGTCCATCTTGAGCACGGAGGCGAGCAGGCGCGCAGCCAACGTCTTGCCCGTGCCGCTCGGCCCGGTGAAGAGTGCGCGCACGCCCGCGTTCAATTGACGGCTCAGGCTCTCGCCGACCGAGCTGTGCAGACGCTCGCGGTGGCGGCAGCGGCTTTCGAGGTTGAGCAGCTCGCGCATCGTCTCCGCCTTGACGGCGAGGCTCGCCCAGTCGCCCGAGGCTTCGACGCGCGTCGCGAGTGTGTCGAGCGCCTGGCGGTTGAGCGCGCGTGCGGCGCGGCGCACGTCTTCGAGCACGACCTCTTCGCGCCCTTCGAGCGCCGAGTATGCGCGCGCCAGTTTCGACGCGCGACGTATGTTGCCGCCCGTCATGCGGAAGCGCGCGGCTATCTCGTCCGCCTCCGCGACGCCCTGCCCGTCGAAACTGCGTCGCCAGTGCTCGCGCCGCCGAGCGGCGTCGGGCATCGCGAGCGTCAGCGTGAGCGCTCGCTCGACGCCCTCGCCGCTCAAGCCTCCCTGCCTGCCCGCGACGAGCGCGAGCGGCCCCGCGTAAGCTTTGAGTCGCGGCACCTCCGCCGTCTCGCCGGGCGCGAGGTCGAGCCTGACGACGGGCAGCGCGCGCAAGCAAGTCGCCAGCGGCCCGAGCAGACGCCAACGCTCGTCGTCCGGCCCCTTCGCCCCGGAGACTTCGAGCACGCCGAGGCCGAGCGTGCGTGCGAGCGAACCGGCGAGCGTGCGTCGTCCGTTGTGCTCGTGCCCGCGCACGACGAGCGCCTGCACCTCGCCCGTAGAGAGCAGCGCGGGGAGCGACTCGACCACTCCGCGCAAGTCGTCCGCGACTATCAACTCTTCCGGGCAGACCAGACTCCCCGGCGCGAAGTAGCGCGCCCACGGCGCGGGCGCTTCGTAGGCGTGGCCCTGAAGCGCGTCCCACAAAGGCGCGGGGACGTTCACCACCTGCTCTGCGCGCGGCGCTTCGGGGTTCGCGACTCGCGCGAGGCCGAGTTCCTGTAAGCGCCTGAGCGCAGGCGTCGAGCCGCGCTCCTCAGAAGTCCGAGGCCACCAACTCTTGAGCAGCCCGAGCGCGGGCCCGTTGCGACCAGAGACGCCACCCTGCAACGACTCGAAGACGAAGGCGAAGCGCGAGTCCGCTTCGCACATGCCCGCCGTCAACAGTAAGACCAACTCCTCGTAGCCGAGCCCCGCCGCGAGCCCGAGCGCGCGCAAAGGCAGATGCTCCGCGGCCGAACGCTCCCACGTGCGAAGCGAGTCGCGCCAGACCTCGGCGGCATCCGCGAGCGTCATCCCCTCGGCCCCGTTGCGAGCCAACTCCATGTAGTAACCTTCGAGAAATGGGAACTGCTTTAAGACCTCCTCCCAGGAGTCGAAGGCGTAAGAGAGTTGTTCGATAAGGTGGAGCACGGCCGCGTAGAAGTAGAGCGTGAAGTGTCGCTCCGGCGTAGCCCGCGTGCCCTCGAACAGATTCTCACTCATCGCCCTCTCCCCTTCACTCGTAACGGAAGGCGACGAAGCGCCCCGCCGCCGGAACCCAACCGGGGTCGCGGTCGAGCCCCGACAGGCGCACCTCTACGGGCAGCCGCGCCAACTGAAGCAGCACTTCGACGCGCGCGGCCGTCAACGTTATGCGAGCCTCTTGCTCGAACAGGAGGCGCGCGAGCGCGTGCGCATCGTCCACGCCGAGCGCACGCCGCAGACGCGCGCGCACGTAAGCCGCGACCCTCTCGACCCAACACTCAAGGCGCGCGCCGTCGCGCGTAACGAGAGGCTTCGACTCCACCGTGGCGAGAGGCTTCGACTCCGCGCCGTCGTCCGCCTCGTCTCGACGCAACTCGAAACTCGCGACCGCGGCATAGGCGTCCGTCGCGTCTCGCGCCTCAAGCGACGCATCGCCGCCGCCGCCACCGCGCGCGGCCACGTCGAGGAGCACGAACTCTTCCTGATGTCGCACGCGCAGCCTTCCCTCCTCCGCATGCCAATGCCAGACGCCGTGCTCGGGAAACGGCGCGAGCCAGAGGGGCGGCACAAGCCAGTCCGTCGGCGGCTCGAAATCGTGCCCCGGCGACTCACCTTCGACGCGGCCCGCCAGCCGCGCCAACAGCGGCCAGACCGCGTCCGTCTCAAACCCCGCGCCGCAAAGCCTTCGGCCGACGAGCGCCACGAAGTCCCACACGGAGAGCGCGAGTCCGGGCCGCAATGGCGTCGTGAAGTCGCCGTATAGTTCAAGAAAGAGCCCGACGTTTATCAGGTAGAAGAGTCCGCCCAATCTCGTCTCGACGCACGCTTCGAGCAGGGGCGGCGCGTGCGTTGAAGGCTCCTTTGTGACGGCCGACTCCGACGGCGTTCGGGAAGTGTGAAGGTCTGTTACGTCCGTCCGCGACCTCGGGCCGCTCTCATGCGCGTACGTCAGCGCAAGCTCGTTGCTTCCCTCGACCGAAGCTTTAATCTCCGCGCGCGACTCCTCATCGTCGTTCAACTCTTCGTCCGAAGATGATTGACGAGACTCGACGCGGCGCGGAGTGTTTGAAGTCTCAACGACCTTCGGCCTGCTCAGATGCTTCGGCTCGCGCGCGTCCGTGCGCGTGCGGCCGATTGCATTCGACTCGCCGTCTTCGACTAACGTCCGCGCGGCCGAAGCTTCACTCGCCGATGCAGACTCGACCTCGACGCCCGTCGTGCGCGAGGCCGGGTCGGAGCGCTCTTCGAGAGACGACTCCGCCGCCGCGTCGTGCGAGACGAACGGCGCGTCGTCGCTTCCAAGTCCGCCAAGCCATTCGCCCACGTCACGCGCGAAGGCTTGCGAGCGTGCGTGCAAAGGTGCGCGCGCGAGCGTAAGCCCGAGGCCGAGCAAGAGTGCCTGCCGGGCGTCGAGCACTCGCTCGCGACTTTCGGGTGCGAAGCGCTCCCACAATGGGGCGGCCGTAGCCTCCCTCGACGAGTCCGGCCGCAGCCGTCTCTCTTCCGCCGACGCGTCGCGCGCGCGAACCGCGTTCTCGTCCGTGCGCTCGTCTCGCGCGGAGGCCGCGGAGAGCGCGGCGAAGAGGTCGCCGAGCCCGAAGACCTGTGCGATGCGTCGCGTCATTGCGCTGACCTCGTCAACGTCCAGGGCGGCGACGAACTCCGCGGCCATGCCCGCGCGTGAGAGATGTTCGAGCGCCGCGGGGACGTACTCCGGCGAGCCGAGCCATTCCGCGGTCACGGCGCGCGCGGCGTCCGCGCCTCTCAAGATGTCGCGCCACCACCAGCGCGACGCGACCAAACGGGCGCGCCAGTCGAGCGCGAGGCACGCGAGCAGCTCCGCGCGGTCGGCGAAGACTACGGCCTCGGCGTCGTGCGGCGTCGGCCCTTTGAAGGGGCGCACGGCGCGCGCGGCGACTCGGTCGAGCGCGTCCGAGAGAGCGCGCTGCCACTCGTGTTGAGCGTGCGACGCGTACGCGCCGCCGCGCGCGAGCCCGAGCGCGCCGCGCGGCGCGCACAGCTTTCGCACGCAGAGGATGGCCGACGACGGGAGCGAGCGCGGCCGAAGCTCCGCCGCGCCGAGCATGCTTTCGAGGCGCAGCCGTGCGACGATGGGGTCGCGCACCGCGCCGCCGACACGCAGCCGTGAGATGACCGTCTGCTCGCCTCGCGGGATGGTCGTCATAAGCTTCCGAAGGGCCAGACGGACGGCCGCACGCGTGCGCGTCCTTCACACACTTGAGCCACTCGCCTCTACGGGACTCGGTTCATCGTCAACTGCGCGAGCGCGGGGACGAAGTTGCCTCGCGCGACTTCCAGCACCGCATCAAAATTCGCGGTGGGCGGCGCTTCCCTGATGTCGGGCACGCTGACTTCCAACAGAGAGCCGAAGGAGGAGTTGAACTGTGCGGGATAACTCACAGGCCCAGTGGGCGTCCTGTATATGATTCTGACCACGGGCTGCGCGAGGTTCTGGTCAGGCCCCAAACCATCGCCCGTGACTCTGGCCGTGTGGCCGGTGTGCAGGATGCCGGTAACCTGGCCGTTGTTGGGGTTAAAGTCAACGACGTTCGTTATCTTGGGCGCGGTGCCCGTCGTCGTGATCGGGAGGGTGACCTTGTAAGGCATCGTCGCGTCGCCGTCGTTGTTGCTGACGCGAATGTTGACCGTCGTTCCTCCGGCCGTGGGCGTCACGCCGTGTATGGGATTGGGGACGAGAATCTTGAGGCGCGAGCTGTCGCTGTCGAGACGGAAGTTGTAGATGGGCGTGTCGTTAATGAAGACGAGGTTCTCAACCAGCGTGGGCCTGAACCCAGAGCCGAGGATGGTTAAGACCTGCCCGATGGGAACCATCTCCGGCGGGTCGAAGCCGTTGATGCGAACCTTGCCCGCCGCCTGTATCTGCGACTCAAGCGTGGTCACTCTCGCGGTCAGGGCGTTGAGGCTCTGTTGCAGCGTGTTGATGCTCGCCGCGGTGCCCGACAGGTTGTTGAGCGAAGTCTCGGCCACCGACAGTCTCGCGTCAATGCCGTTGACCTTGCCCACCTGAGAATCGATTCCGGTCTTCCAACTCTCAAGCGCCTGAAGCCGCCTCTTTATGTCGTCAAGGTCGGCGGGCGTGCCGCCCTGAATCTTTTCGAGCTGATCGAGAATGTAGTTCATCAAGCTCGCGGAGATGACATCCCCCGACTCCACGTGAGCCTTCGTAATCGCCATGACCGTCTCCTTTCGTGATAACCGTTCCTCAATACGCGACAAAAATTACTCAAGCTGACGCCGCGCTCTTTTATTTAGGCGGCCCGGCCTGCGCGGGGGCGTTGCCTCCCGAGTAGGTGCTCTTGTCCCAGCGCGCCACGTCGTAGCGCGCGGCGACGAGCGGCGTGATGTACGGGCTGGCGAAGACGACGCTCGGCTGGATGGGCTTGCCCTCTAAGGTCGGCGCGTCGAGCCAAGTCCTGTAGAGGCGGACGGGCACGGGCTTCTCAAGGTCGAGCGGCTCGTGGCCTATTGCCTCGTCGAAGAGCGAGCGCACGAGCGCGGCGTCAACGTACTCGGGGTTGCCCAGCACGCGGTCGTGGAAGAATTTCGACGGCTTGAAGCCGTGGAAGTTGAACTCGGCGAGCGGCAGCACGCCGACGGGCGGGAGGTATCGAAAGTAGCTCGTCGCCTCGTCCTGCTCCGGGCCGTGCGCGCCCTGTGGACGGGGCGCGTCGAACAGCTCCCCCAACTGCTGCTGGAACTGGAAGAGCATGGCCTCGGCCTCGCTCGCGCGGCGGTCGCCGACGAGCGCCTCCCAACGCTGGTCTTGCGCGCGATGCGTCATGCGACGCCGCACGGCCCACATATCGACGAACTCTATGCCGCCGCTGATAGTCCAGTAGACGAGCGCCAGCGGCACTTCGCAGTCGGTGAGCGGCACGGGGCGGTGCGCGTCGAGCAGTCCGTAGCCGCGCGGCGCGGGGCCGAACGGGTGGCGCTGGAAGCGCTGCGTCTCTTCGACCCCGAAGCACTCGTAGGCGATGCGGTTGCGCAGGCTGAGCGGATCGTCCAACGTCGTCGAGGTCTTTAGCTCGACGAGACGGAACTGCACACCCTCGACCGTGTAGCGCGTGCCGCAAGTGGCGGGGATGCCGCCGAACCCGCTGGCGGGCGCAAGCCCCTCGTGCCCTTCGGCGGGCGCGAGCGTGAGCAGGTAGACGCTCTCGCCGACGACGTACGCGCCGGGCTGTAGCGGCTGGCAGTCTTTGAAGATGCCGTCGGCGAGCGGGGCTGACGGGGCCGAAGTCGTAGCCTGTCGTTTGAGTGCGACCTGCGTGCGCTCTTCGAGCACGAGCGTCTGCCCGCGACGGTTGACGGCGAGCCCCGCCTCGACGCTTAGGACTGGGTTCTGAAGCGTGCTCGCGCCGCGCGCCTCGGCGACTTCGAGGCCGAACGCTATGCCGTCGCCCGACGCCTGCCCAAGCAGCCTGCGCCCGCGCCGCTGCCCCTCCTGCTCCGCGCTCAAGTCCTCGCTGGAGAGGATGCGGCCGTTGAAGAAGTTGACCGTGCGGACGCCGCCGAGAATGGGCGTCAGCAGTTGTTCGACCGTGCTCATAAGAGTTCACTCCGTCGCCGCGAAAGGCGTCCGGCCTCGCGCGGGCCTCATCAGATGCGCGGGGTCTCCTCTTTC
This sequence comes from Pyrinomonadaceae bacterium, assembly GCA_045807805.1. Taxonomy (GTDB): domain Bacteria; phylum Acidobacteriota; class Blastocatellia; order Pyrinomonadales; family Pyrinomonadaceae; genus QHXN01. Next base: position 21,422 of record JBJMGR010000084.1, read on the forward strand.
TCCGTGAAGTTGTACTGGCTGACTTCGACCATAAACTCCGCCTGTTTGAGAGTGTCGATGTCTACGTCTTCGAGAGACCCGTTCCGCGAGGACGTTACCCTCAGGATGAAGCCCGTCTCTTTCGGGCGGAACTCCTGGAAGTTCACCACGAGCGCCGGGCCGCCCCTGACGACGGCCATCGCCTTGACGATGTACTGATATTCGAGCGTCGTCGGATCGACGTAGTTGTCGAACGTGACGGCGATGGCACCAACGTCAACACTCGTCACGCGCAGGTTGTTGTAGCCCCTGCCGCGGACGGTGCCGTCACCCTTGATGATGCCCGCGGCCACGATGCTGTAAGCGCCGAGCCCGGCCGGGCGCTCGACGTAGTTGTTCAGCGAACCCGGCCGCAGGTTCCTCCACACGCTCCCGTTGTAGGTGAGCACTTCGTTGGGCTGTGGGTTGAAGACCTGCAAGCCCTGGCCCTGAATCCCCACGACCTTCATGCCGCCGAGCGAGCCGGTGACATCGCCCCCGAGCGGCGGCAGCGTCGGCGTGGCGTGTGAATGGTCCGCGCGCGCGTAGGAGGTCGAAGAGCCCACGACGGAAGCCTGACCGAAATTGTTCGTACTCGGCAAAGTGGCCGCGGCGGGCGGCGGCGCGGGCGGCGTGCCGTGCGTGTGGTCTGCGCGCGCGTAGGCGGTAGAGGTGCCAACCACCGAAGCCTGACCGAAACTGGTCTCGGCCGTCACGTTGGCGGCGGGCGCGGGGGGAGGGGTCGTCGCGGGCAGAGGCGCGGCCGCCCACTTGGTCCCGTCGTAGGTGAGCACCTGTCCGGACTGGGCCACGGTCGGCGGCGTCGCGCTGACGTTGACCCCCTGAAGCTTCGAGACGACCGTCGAGTTGAAGGCCCCGCTCACTTCGCCCGTGAGGTTGGGGAGCGCGGGCGTGCCGTGCGTGTGGTCTGCGCGGCTGTAGGCGTTGGACGACCCCGCGCTCGACGACTGCCCGAAGGTGTTTTCGTTCGTCACCGTGTTGGAGGCGACGGGCGCGGGCGTCGCGGCGGGCAGCGTCTTCGCCTCCCACCTGTCGAGGGACTGATTGTAGGCGAGCACCTGACCGTCATTCGTCGGCTTGGCCTGATTGACGTTCGTGTTCTGAATCTTGGCGACGATATTACTTCCGGCGGGGCCGGTCACTTCGCCGCCGAGCGTTGGCGCTTGCGGCGTGCCGTGCGTATGGTCTGCGCGCGCGTAGTCGAGCGACGTACCGACGGCGGCGGCCTGTCCGTAGTTGGTCTCGGGCGCAACCGTGGTCGAGGGGCGCACGAGGATTGTAGGCTTCCACTTATTGTCCGATGCGACGTAGGCGAGCACCTGCCCGTCCTTCGGCGTCGCCGCGTCTGTGTCAATGTTAACGCCGCGCAGTCTCTCGACGGTCGAGGCGTCCACGCTGCCTGTCACGTCGCCCCTCAGAGACGGCGGCGGCGGCGTGCCGTGCGTGTGATCCGCGCGCGCGTAGTCGAGCGAGACGCCCGCCTTCGGGGTCTGGCCGTAGGCCGTCTCGGGCGCGACCGTGAAGCCGGGGACGACGGACGGCGCGCTATCTACAGGCGTCGAACGCCGCTCGCCGAGTAGCCACTCCTGCACCATTCGCAGATGCAGAAGGTACGGGCGTCGCTCCTCGTTGATCTGGACGGCGTTCGCGTTTTCGACCTGCCAGTCGTTGCCCGACCCGGCCCTGACCACGTTGAAGGAGACCTCGGCCAGCATCACGCAGTCGCCGTCGCCCGTGCCGTTGGACGAGTCCGCGCAGCTCTGCCCTTTGCCGACCCAACGCGGCTGCCAGCGCGGCCTAAGCTCCGTCACCCAGACGCGGAAGGCCGCGCGCAGGTATTCGTATGCGAGGCTCGTGTGGATGCGCAGCTTCTCCGGCGGCGAGCCGTACATGAAGTCGGGCGGCGAGCCCGAAGGCGGCGAGCTTTCGAGGTATGCGGCCGAGCGTATCGCGTCCTCAAACTCCGCGACCGTAAACATGGTGCCGCCCGTCTCGTCGGTTATCTCCACCTGACTGAGCCACGCCACGAAGTCGCGCAGCGCGTCCTCCTCCTGCTGGTCGGGCGCTTCGAGCCGCAGCTCAAGCCTGAAGTCGTCGGCCATGCGCGAGGCGGCGGTCGTCTCCTCCTCGCTGCGGCAGGGCACGCCGGGGATTGGTACCATGTCAGTCGGGCACTCGCGGTAGCCGAGCACGACGAACAGGCGCAGCGAAGCGCGATTGTCGGAGGGCGAGCCGAGCACTCTCAACAAGTCCTCGCGGTGCGCCGCGAGCCATCCATTGAGGCTCGCGCACTGCGCCGTCGCGACACGTATGAGCCGCCCGCGCGGGCTCAAGGCCACGCCCTGCGTGACGCTCACCTGCGGGCCGCCGCTCTCTATCTCGCGCCCCACGTCGAGGCCCGTGACCGTGCCGTAGCCGAGCAGGTCGCGCGCCATCCACTGGTCGCGGCCCGCGAGGTATGCGAACTCCTGCGTGAAGTCGTCAACGCCGAGCACCATGCCGAGGTTGTAGTTGACGCGCTTTGTCGGGTCCGGCTCCGACGCCGACGGGCTCAGCAGGCTTGGCACGAAACTGGTCATGGTCTTCTCTCCTGTCGGTCTGATTTTCCCTTCATCCGCCGAGCCGGTCTCGGCCGAGCACCTGACGGTCGGCCACGTCCCGAGGGTGTCCCGGCGCGAGATAGCCTTCGGTCAAGCGTCCCCGCCCGACCGCGAGCGGCGACATCAAATCGGGCGCGCGGCTGCCGAGGTCGAGCAGAGTGTCTTCGCCGAGCCGCGCCTCGCCGAGGCGGAACAACTGCCAGTAGAACTTCACGTCGAAGACTGTGTGCGCTGGCTTCTCAAGTCGGACGATGCGCGTCGCAAGCTCAATCCGACGCTGCTGCTCCGCCGCGTCGTAAGAGGCCGAAGGCGGCAGCGGCAGAAGCACTGTGAAGCGGTGCGCGCTCTCGCCCATCGGCAGCACGGCCGACTCGAACTGGTACCAATCAAGAAGGGGCTGGCCGTCGGCGGGCAGACGCTCCGCGAGCGAGACGAGCGCGAACGAGCGCCAGCCCTTTCCGTGGGCCGCGTTGAGCGCGCCGACGTTGTGGTAGCGACGCGCGAGAAACTCCCGCCAGCGCTTTCGCCCGTATGCGTCGGCCGAACCTTCCGTCGCGCCGAGGAACTCCTGCCAGTCGAGTCGCCGCGCTCCGACGGGCGGCATGTCGTCGGGCAGCGGTACGTCCGCGAACGAGTTGAAGCTCGTCTTGTATGCGTCGTTGAGCTTCGCGACACCCTCGTAGCGGCCCGCGAGGAATGACTGCCAGAGAGCGCGCTCGCGCCCCGCCGCCGTCGGCGTGAAGCCGAGCGCGTCGTGCGTGAACTGTCGCCACGTCGCGGCCTCCGCGGGGTCGGACGGGGCCGTCAGAGTGAAGTCGCGCGGCGCGGACTCGGACGCGCCGCCGCCGATGAAATCCGCGTAGCGCCTTCGCAGGTCTTCGCCGCCCTGCGAAGGCGACCAGCGCCCCGACAAAGTGACGAAGCGCGGCCCCTCCTGCCCGCCTGTCGGGTCGCCGAGGACGACGGCTGGCGTGCGCCGCGTGCGGAACTTCTCGACGATGCGTATGCCGCCCGCGCGCGAAGGCGCGGCCCGCTTCGATTCGTCGAAGAGCGACTCGTCAACGCACTCTTCGAGCGAGAGACGGAGCGCGGTCTGAAGCCCGCGAATCGTGCCGCGCATCTGAAAAAGCCGCATCGCATTCTTGATGAAGAGGCGCGTGCGCCGTCCATCCCACGCCGGGTCGAGCGCCGTGCCGAACCAGCCCGTGAGCCACGCGAGCGCGTCGGGCGGCGCGCTGCGCACGTCGAAGAGCATCTGCGCCGCCGCGATGCGATCCTCAATCGTCGTGTAGAAGCCCTCGAAGTTTGCCAGGAAGCGGTCGAGGAACGACGCCGACTGCTGCTCCTCGCGGTAGACGGCCGGAAGGTAGCGGTCGAGATAAGAGAAGCGCGGGTAGTATGCGCGCAGCGCACGCAGGCGCGGCGTCGTCCGGCCGTTGCCGCGCAGCTCAAGTCTCAGTTGCAGGAAGCGGCCGCGCGCGTTCTGCAAGAGCAGCTCCCAGGTGCCGTAACGCTCGCCGCTCACGAAGGGCAGCTCCGACCCCGAGGCGCGTTGATAGAGGCGCGGCTCCGGTCGCCACTCGGCGAGCGCAAGCTCTCGCTCGTCGTTTGCGGCGCGGCTCGCGACCGACACTTCGGTCTCGGGCGGGATGCACGCGTCGAGCATGAGACGGTGCCAGACGCAGTCGGGCTCGCGGCCGTCGAAGGCGTGGAAGGGCGGGAGCGAGAGGTCTGTGCCGGGCGCGGGCGTCTCACCCGACTCGTCGAGCGGCGTGTAGAGCACAGACTCCGCTTCGTAGCGCGGGCGGCGCTGCTCGACGAGCGGGACGAAGCTCTCGCCGTAGTCGTAGAAGACTTCATCGCCCGCGCCCACGAGCGCACGGCCGCCGAAGAAACGCATTGGCAGATAGTCGGCGAGCGGTCGAAGTTCGAGAGCGCCGTCCTCTTCCGCGAGGTTGAAGGCGAAGGACTGGTTGCCGTTCTCCGCGACGAAGTAGAGGCGGTCGAGCACGCGCGCGCCGTCCGACGCCGCGTGCGCCGGAGCGAAGGCGAAGTCATAGCCCTTCAGCGTGAAGCCCGCGCCGTTCGGCGGCGAAGCCTCGGCGTCTTCGTCCGGCGGCGCTTCGATTAGATCGAGCATAGACTCTGTCGAGGCGGGCGGCCCGAGTTGAGTCTGAGAGCGATAGCGGAAGACGAGGCAGAAATCTTCGCCGGGGTTGCGGTCGAGTATGAGCACCGTCCCGTCGGGCATCGCATCTATCGCAATCGGGTCGGTGGCGGCGAGTGGCGAAGACGAGTCGAGCGAGACGCCTTCGCCGAACTCGCGCGCGGGCGTGCGCCGCACGCCGCCTCCGCCGCGCGGCTGAAAGTCGTCCACGGCCCCGGCCTTCAGAGTGACGAGTTGCTCTCCTTCCGTCATTAAGTTGAAGCGGCGGTCGAGCGCCCAGTAGCGCGCGTGGTCGCGGTCGAGTACGAAGACGCCACCGCCGGGCGCGTGCGCGATGTCGAAGGGCGAGAAGGGCACGCCCTTCGGCCAGAGGAGTTGCCGCGGCGCGCCGCCCGCGTGCAGATCGAAGTAGAGCAGCCCGGCCGGTTCGACGACGCCGACGACGAGGTAGTGGTCTTCCGTAACGGCGAGTCCGCGCAGACGCAAAGGTGCGCGCGGC
>JBJMGR010000085.1:0-18280 GCA_045807805.1 Pyrinomonadaceae bacterium
CTCTCGTGTCGGGGAGCGGGAGTCCCGTTATCTTTACGAGCGTCTTCATCGCTTTCAACAATGACACCAAGCCAGCCACGATTGAGTTCAGCGCCCGGCAAGCCGGGGTGGCCGACGGCGCGACGTTTGAAGACCGGCTCGGAACCGTCAAAGATGTGACGAAGGTCGAGAGTGGAAAGATAAAAGTAACCTTGCCCCCGCGCTCAGCCGCCATACTCTCCCGTTGGCCCCGGCAGCCAAACAATTTCTGAACTCATCGAGGCGGGACGCTTATGACTCTCAAGAACAAACCCTTCATCGAACAGGTCGCGCTCGTCACGGGCGGCGGCACGGGCATCGGGCGTGCGTTCGCGGGCGCGCTGTCGTCGGCGGGCGCGCGTGTCTGTATCGCCTCGCGCGACGAGGCGAAGCTGCGCGGCACGGCCGACGAACTAAACTCCGCCGCAGGCGCGGAGCGCGTCTTCACTTACGCCTTTGACGTGCGCGTGCGCGACGAGTGCGAGGCGGTCGTCTCACACTGCGTCGAACGCTTCGGCTCGTTAGACGTGCTCGTGAACAACTCGGGGCTCGCGGTGCCGGAGACGGTGGATGCGATAACGGACGAGGGTTGGGAGACTGTTCTTCAGACGAACCTGAAGGGCGCGATGTGGCTCGTGCGCGCCGCGCTCCCGCAGATGGCCGCGCGCGAGTTTGGCGACATCGTCAACGTCTCGTCGCAGGCGGGAAAGCACGGCTATGCGGACGTGCCTTCGTACTGCGCGTCGAAGTGGGGTCTGCTCGGATTCGCCGAATCCGTCCGCGACCACGTGCGAAAGACCGGCGCGAACGTGCGCGTCTTCAACTTCTGCCCCGGCCTCGTGGACGTGGAGAACATGGCCGCGGACGCGGAGCCGCGCCCCGGCTTCGTACACGTCTCGAACATGGCGAGGACGCTTCTCTACGCGCTCTCGCTCGACCGCAACGTCGTGCTCGAAGACATCAACATCTATGCGAGATAGCATTCAGCGGTCAGCAATCAGCCTTCAGCCAAACCCTCTTCGCGACCTTCGTGCCTTCTTCGCGACCTTTGCGGTTAGACGATCCGTGCTTAACCGCAAAGCACGCGAAGAAGGCGCGAAGTGCGCGAAGGTTTTAAAGTTGAATGCTGAACGCCGACCGCTGAATGCTCTTTCGAGAGGAGCGAGAAAGAATGCGTGACAAGCCGCGCCTGAGCTTCGGCCAGATTTGGAACATGAGCTTCGGGTTCTTCGGGATTCAGTTCGCCTTCGGCCTACAGCAGGCCAACATGAGCAACATCTTCAAGAACCTCGGCGCGAGCACCGACGACATACCCATACTCTGGCTCGCCGCTCCGCTCACGGGCCTCATCGTCCAGCCCATCATCGGCTCGATGAGCGACCGCACGTGGAACCGGCTCGGGCGGCGGCGGCCATACTTCCTCGTCGGAGCCATTCTCACGGCGCTCGCGCTCTTCTTCATGCCCTACTCTTCGTTCGTGTTGATGGCCGTGCTCTTCCTTTGGCTTCTGGACGCGAGCGTGAACATCTCCATGGAGCCGTTCCGCGCCTTCGTCGCCGACAAGCTCGCGCCCGAGCAGCGCACGACCGGCTTCGTCATGCAGTCGTTCTTCATCGGCGCGGGCGCGGCCATCGCCTCCGCGCTCCCGCTCATGTTCCGCAAGCTCGGCGTCGAAGACTCGACTGCGAGCGGCGTCCCGCTCACGGTCAAATATTCGTTTCAGGTCGGCGCGTTCGCGCTGCTCTTCGCGGTGCTGTGGACTATCTTCACGTCGAAGGAGTATCCGCCCGAGGACATGGCCGAGTTCGAGCGCAGGCGCGCCGAGACGCGGGGACTCGGCAACTGGTTCCGGGAGATGTTCGACACCATCCGGAACATGCCCGCGACGATGAAGCAGCTCGCCGTCGTGCAGCTCTTCACCTGGCTCGGCCTCTTCTGCATGTGGATATTCTTCGGGCTCACGACCGCGCAGCAGGTCTTCGGCGTCACGAACCTGGACGACCCCGCGCAGCGCGTCCTCAAGGATCAGGGGAACGAGTGGGGCGGCCTCGGCTTCGCCGTCTACTCGGTCGTCTGCTTCATCGTGGCCTTCCTTCTGCCAAAGCTCGCGGCCGCGACGAGCCGCAAGACTGTCCACGCGCTCTCGCTCGTCTGCGGCGGCATGGGTCTGCTCTCGGTCTACCTCATACACGACAAGTACGTTTTGATGCTGACGATGGTCGGCGTCGGCATCGCGTGGGCCTCGATACTCTCGATGCCTTACGCGATACTGTCGGGCGCGCTGCCCGCCGAGCGCATGGGCGTCTACATGGGCGTCTTCAACTTCTTCATCGTCATCCCCGAGATAACGGCGGCGCTCACCTTCCAGCCGCTCGTCAAGCACGTCTTTGGCAACAACCCGCTCTACGTCGTGATGCTCGGCGGCGTCTGCCTGCTCGTCGCGGCGGCGCTCACCGTCCTGCTCGTCCGCGACGTGGCCGACCGCGTGCCGCTCGACGCGGTGATACGCGGCGACGAGCACGAGTATTTAATGCCGCCCGTAGCGGCGCAGCCCGTCCCGAGCACGGGGCTTCTGGACGACGAGGGCAGAGGGCGCTGAGTTCAGTCAGGGTCTTTTGTTAAAGCAAGGAGGCGAGATGAACTTGAGTCGTATGCTCATGAAGGCGCGAAGTCTGGCCCTCGTCATCGCGGTCGTCGTCGCGTTGCAGTCGGCCGCGCTCGCGCGTCAACAGCAGCCCGACGTATCGAAGGAGCGCGCGCGCGCGGGCACACCCTCGTGGGTGCGCGACGGCGTGATATACGAAATCTACCCGCGCGACTTCTCCGAGCGCGGTAACTTCGAGGGCGTCACCGCCGAGCTAGACCGCCTGAAAGAACTCGGCGTCAACATTCTCTGGTTGATGCCGATTCACCCCATCGGGCAGGAGAAGAAGAAGGGGCCGATTGGAAGCCCTTACGCCGTGCGCGACTACTACGCCGTCAACCCCGACTACGGCACGGCCGCAGACCTGAAGCGACTCGTCGCCGAGTCGCACAAGCGCGGCATGAAGGTCATCATCGACGTTGTGGCGAATCACACTTCCTGGGACAGCGTGATGATGAAGACGCCGGAGTTCTACGTGCGCGACGCGCAGGGACATATAACCTTCCCGCACGACTGGTCGGACGTGGCCGAGCTTAACTACGACAGCCCGGCCCTGCGGCGTTACATGATAGACATGCTGAAGTTCTGGCTGCGCGACTTCGACCTCGACGGCTTTCGCTGCGACGTGGCCGCGGAGGTGCCGACGGACTTCTGGGAGCAGGCGCGCGCGGAACTCGACAAGACAAAGCCCGACATCGTCATGCTCGCCGAAGCCGACAGACCCGAGCTTCTCGTGCGCGCCTTCGACCTCGACTACTCGTGGCCCTTGCACGGCACGCTCAACGACGTGATGCGTGGGCGCAAGGCTGCGACGGCCTTCCGAGAGACTTGGGAGTCGGATGCGGCGAAGTATCCGCGCGGCGCTCTGCGTATGCGCTTCTCCGACAACCACGACGAGAAGCGGGCCCTCGCGCGCTTCGGCGAAGGCGGCGCGCTCGCGGCCTCGGCCCTGATGTTCACGCTCGACGGCGTGCCGATGCTCTACAACGGGATGGAGGTCGGCGACACGACCGAGTCGGGCGACCCCGCGCTCTTCTATCGCCTTCCAATCTTCTGGCCGATTGTGAAGCGGCGGCCCGAGTTTCCGCGCTTCTATCAGCAGTTCATCGCGCTACGCAAAAGCCACACGCCGCTCACGCGCGGCTCACTTGAATGGCTTAACAACTCCGACCCCGCGCGCGTCGTCACCTTCACGCGCCGCGATGGCGCGGAGGAGATTCTCGTTGCGATAAACTTCTCTAACACACCCGTCAACGTCACACTCGACGCGCCCACCTCCAGCGCGCCCTTCACGGAGATCACGCCCGACACGCGCGAGCCTCTGCGCGCCGACGCGGGCCGCGCCGAACGCGCCGCGCGCGCGCACAACGTCAACCTGCCCTCGCTCTCTCTCGAAGCGTGGGGCTACAGAATCTTAAGCAGGCGGAAATAACAGAACCGCGAACGGTAGTGAGCGGGTATCAAGGTTCTTCAGACGCTTGCCCGTCGGAGCTTGAGACCCGCTCACTACCGTTCGCGGTTCTGTTTTCTTAAGCCGACGAGCCGCATCGCGCGCGGAATCTCCGCGTTGCGCATGAAGTAACGCCAGACAAGGCCGTCCAGAAGGTTCTGCGCGCCGAGGAGCGTGATGCCCTGATCGAGCCCTATCACGTCCGTGTCCACCCAGCCCGTGTTCGGGTTGAAGGCGTCCGCGAAGCCGTAGGGGCCGTAAGTCCGAGAGCCGTACTTCGCTCGCAGCGCGCGGAGCGCGGCGAGAGAGATGTCGGGCGTGAACATGAGCGACCCGGCGGCGGCATAAGGCACGACCGTGCCGTCAATCGCGGGGTCGCGCGGCGGCCCGCCCCACGCGACGTAGCCGCGCGCGGAGTCGGACGCGGAGATGCCCCAGACCTCGGGGCCGTAGGCGGGGAACTCGCGCGCGAGGTCTATGCAGAACTGGCGGTGCGCGCGCGTGGCCGTCGCGGAGTTCTCGAAGTAGTTGACGAAGGGGTACCAGCTTTCGCGCACGCCGCGCAGGTCTGCCCACGCTTGCGTGTACTGATGTATGAAGAGCGGCCCGTCGCCCATGAAGGTGTAGCCCGCGTATGTGATTCGCTTGCGCAGCCAGCCGCGCCACGCGCGAGGCGTTATCGGGTGAGTGGGCGAGCCGATTGCGAGCAGTTGGAGTATGAGGTGCTCGCTGTACGTGTCCCAACGCGCCCGTATGAAGCCCGTCTCGGGCCGCCAGCCGTGCGAGAGAAGTGTGGGGTGGCCCGCGAGCATCCAGGGGAAGTCAACGCGCTCGTATATGAGCGTCGAGAGCCTGACGACTTCCGCGTCGTCGCGGAAGAACTGTCGCGCGGTGAGCACGCCCGCGAGCAGGAGCGCAGTGTCAATGGAAGAGGTCTCGCTGTTCCAACGCCGCTCGCCCGTCTCGGAGTCCATCCAGTGTAGGAACCAGCCGTGCTCTCGCGGCGCGCGCTCGGCGAAGAAATGAAGGACGGTGAGCACGCGTCGCCGCGCCTCGTCGCGCGCAATCCAGCCGCGCTCCGAACCTATGCAGAGCGCGGTGAGCCCGAAGCCCGTCGCGGCGCTCGAAGCTATCCGGTGGCTCGGATGCCCTTCGGGCGGGGCCTCGCCCGTCGTGCGCGCGCGGTCTAAGACGAGGCCCGTGCGCGCGTCCGATTGGTCAACGAAGTATTGAAAGGCGCGCCGCGAGAGGTCTTCGATTAAGGCTTCGTCCTCGCGCGTGAGCTTGTACGGGTGGCGCGAGGGCGTCGGCGGAGTTCGTCTGTCCTGCGCGGCGGCAGCGCGTGTGAGTTGTGCCGTGTGCGCCCCGCAGAACGCGAGCAGGAGCGCTATCGCGAAGAGACGAGTCGCTCGTGTCGGACGTGTCATGGCGTTTTGCGTTGAACCGTGCTGGACTATACTAACACGCGCCGCGCGGGCTTCGAGTCCGTTTCAAAATCGCCACGGAGTGACGGAGATTAAATTCAGAATCTCAAATTTAAAGCTTCTAATCTCTCTCTGCATCGCGCTCGTCGTCGGCTGCGCGTCGGCACGGGCGCAGACCTCGCACGCGCGCGGTCGTCGGTCGCCGCCGCCGAAGAGCGCGAAGGGAAGCGCGGAGACGAACGGCGCGGGGCAGGCGTCGGAGGCCGCGGAGTTGCTCGTGCGCGCGGTCGGGCTCTTGCAGTCCGGTAAGAGGGACGAGGCCGAGCCGCTCGTCCGCCGCGCTCTGTCAATCGAGCCGCGCAATCCGGACGCGCACTCTCTGCTCGGCGTCATACTCGACCAGCGCGGGCTCTTGCGCGAGGCCGAAAGCGAGTACCGCGCGGCCGTTAGTCTGCGCCCGAAGGCGGTCGCGGCGCGCGCGAACCTCGGCGTGCTGCTCGCGCGCGCGGAGCGTTACGCCGAAGCAGTCGAGACGCTGCGCTCTCTGCTCGCGGACGCGCCCGGCCACCCGCAGGCGACCTTCAACCTCGGCGTCGCGCTCTATCACACGGGCCGTTACGAAGAGGCCGCCGCGCTCCTGCGTACGCCCGAAGCGCTCTCGCAGAACGCGCCCGAGGCTTACTACTATCTAGGGCTCATCGCGTCGGCGCAGGGGCGCGCCGAGGATGCGGCCGAAGATTGGCAGCGCGCGCTCTCGCTTCGCGAGAACTTCCCCGAAGTTAACTTCGCGCTCGCGGAAGAGTTGAGGAAGCAGCGTCGTTATGAAGGCGCGGCCGAGTTCTACTCGAAGGCCGTCGCGCAAGAGCCTTCGAGGCTCGTCTATCAAGTGCGTCTGGGCGGCGTGCTGATGCTGCTCGGCTCGTTTGACCGCGCGCTCGAAGTCTTCCGCAACGCGGCCGTGCGCTTTCCGGAATCAGCCGAGGTTCAATACTTCGTCGGCATCTCGGCGCGCGGCCGCGGCGACTACGAGACGGCGGAAGAGGCTCTGCGCGCGTCGCTGCGTCTGAAGGCGGAGAACGTTGACGCGCTCGCGCAGTTGGGCTTCGTCGTGGGCGAGCGCGGGCGTGATGCGGAGGCCGAAGGCATACTCCGCCGCGCCGTCGCGCTCGACGCGCGACACTTCTACGCGAACTACGACCTCGGCCGTCTGCTAGTGCGCGGACGGCGCTACGATGAGGCGTTGACGGTACTGCACGGGGCCGCGCGCATACGCGCGACCGACGCGGGCGTCCACTACCAACTCTTCATCGCGTACACGCGCACGGGTAAGAAGACGGACGCCGACCGCGAGCTTCAACTCTTCAAACGCCTCGACGAAGAGCGCAAGGCGCGCCGCGTGTCGGGCGTTGAAGAGCAGATAGAGGACACGCTGCCGAAGGCGAAAGAAGGCGAGCCGGAATAGGTCAGAGCCGCGAGCGGTAGCGAGCGGGTGTGGGTTACGTGATACGTCTGTATGCCGTAACTCACACCCGCTCGCTACCGCTCGCGGTTCTGTTGGAAGCCTTTTAGAAGTTCAAACGCCCTTGCAGTTCGATCACGCGGCCCGCGAGTCCGCGCTCGGCGCGGCCGAAGAGGATGTTGGTGACTTGCGTGCTCGGGCTGTTGAAGTTGAAGGGTTGAAGGTTGAGTATGTTGAAGACGTTGAAGAAGTTCGCCTTCACTTCGAGGAAGGTGCTCTCGCCGAGCGCCTTCGGGAAGCCGAAGCGCTTCGAGACGCTCATGTCAACGTCGAAGTAGCGCGGGCCTCGGAGAGAGTTGCGGCCGATGCCGGGCAGTTGAAACAGGCCGGGCGCTGTAACGATGAAGCAGTTGTTCCGCGTAGTGCTGACGCTTCCGTCGGGGTTGAAGACGAAGCAGCCCGCGGTGTTGCTGCCGGTAAGGAATGCGTCGTTGGACGTGTCGCGGCCCACGCCGCCGAGGAAGCCGACGGGGCGTGTCGGGCAGAGGCTAGGCCCGCGCGTGCTGGTGCATTGGCCGACGACCGGAGTCCAGGGGAAGCCCGTGTGCGCGGTCAGTATGCCGCTCACCTGCCAGCCGCCGAGAATCGCCCCCGCCGCGTCGTGCTGCCTGCGGAAGAAGGGCAAGTCCCAGATGCCCGACGCGATGAAGTTGTGGCGCACGTCGTAGTCGGAAGGGCCGCGCTCCTCCCGCACGTCGAGCGGGTAGGTCGGGTTCGTGTTCGCCGTCGGGCCGTCGTACGAGACTACGTCGATGCTCTTGGCCCATCGGTAGTTGGCGTCGAACGAGACGCCGTTTGAGAATCGCCGCGTCAGGCGCGCGATGAGGGCGTTGTAGCTGGCGCTGGTGTCCGGGATGGGGAAGAGGATGTTCGAGAAGACGCCGGGGTCTGTGAAGAAGAAGCGCTCGTTGACAAGGCGCACGAGCTTGCGCGAGGCGCTGCCCTGATAGCCGACCTCCGCCGTCAGCTTCGCGGGCAGGCTGTACTGAGTTTCGAGCGAGTAGGTGTAGACGTAGGGCGTCGGCACTTCGGGCGTCGCACCCCAGACCTCGACCTCGGAACCCGGCGGCAGGTTCGTCGGGATGCCGCGCGAGTTGAAGGTCATCCTCAGCGCGGGATTCGCCGGGTAGCTGAAGGGGGAGGCGTTCGCGCCGAGCGAGTAGAGAATCTCGCCGCCGTTGAAGGGCGTGCTGAAGTCCGAGGCGGAGGTACCGCAGCAGATGTTGTAGCGCGCGAAGAACGGCTGGTTGCCGCGCGTGTTGGAGAATTCGAGAATCGGGATGCGATTGTAGGCTATGCCGAAGCCGCCGCGTATGACCATGCGGTTCTCGTTCAGGAGCCCGCCGAAGCGATTGCCGTAGTTAGGGCTGTAGGCGAAGCCGAGGCGCGGGGCGAAGTTGTTGCGATCCGGTTTGTAGAGACGGTCTACGACGACGAGACTCGCGCCCGTCAACTCCTGGCCCGGAGGGCCGAAGACGAAGTTGCTGAGAAGGCCGTCCTTCTCGGTCAAGGGTAAGAAATATTCCCAGCGCAGTCCGAGGTTCAGAGTCAGATTCGGACGCACCTTCCAGTCGTTCTGCGCAAAGAAGGCGGTCGTCGAGGAGCGGAAGTGGCGCTGCGACTGCGCCAGTCCGCCCGTGCGCGGGTCTGCGTTAACCGAGTAGAAGAGCGGCGCGTCGTTCGCGAAGTTGAAGAGACCGGCGAAGGTGTAGAGCGGACGCGAGCCGCCCGAAAGGTTGTTGTTATCCTGCTCCCAACGGTGCTCGCCGCCGAAACTCCAAGCCATGTTGCCGCGCACCCATCGAAGCGTGTCGCGAAACTCGAAGGTGTTTTCGGCGAAGACGCCGGGCGTCGTCTCGGAACGCGGCGCGCCCCAGCGTATGCGGTCGAACGGCAGGTTCTCGATCTCGATGCGCGGGATGCCGAAGTTCGTCTGGCTCGACGATTCGACTTCGTCGAAGGCGAAGCGCGTGGCGTTGACGCGCGCCTCGTTGACCATCGAGTTCGAGAGCGTGCGCGTGTAGGTGAGCATCCCGAAGAGGTTATTCGGCGCGGTCCTTATGTCGCCCTGCGGGCGGCTGCGCCCGGCCGCGTCGCCGCCAATGCCGTTGAAGTGCGAGACGTAGGAGCTGAACGTCAGGATGTCGCGGTTCGTGAGGTTGAGGTCAATTCGCGGGTTGAACTGGTTGCCGCGGCTCAGAGTCGGCACTGAGAGTTGGGCGAACTGTATGTCGGGGATGCCGTCGGGGCCGCCGCCGCTCAGGTCGCCGAAGGAGATATATTGTCCCTGCGCGCCCGCGAGTCGTCCGATGTCGAGCCCGTTCGCGAGCTGCACGCAGTTGGACGCGTTGAAGCCCGCGAAGGAGCAGGTGGCGGGGACGACGGAGATGATGCGCGGGGCGACGCCGGGGTCGCTGAGTATGCGTGCGGCGTTGGAGTTGGGCCGCTGCGAGATGACGAGCTGGCGAAACTCCGGCGTCTCGACGAAGGAGTTGACCGTGTCTGTGTTGGTGCTGCGCAAGCCCTCGTAGGAGAAGAAGAAGAAAGCCTTGTTGCGCCCGAGACGGAACGCGGGGCCGTTGCCCTCGCCGAAGTTCGGTATGGGCAGCGGGCCGCCGATTGAGCCGCCAAACTGATTCAGATGTTGATTGACGCGTATGGTCGGCGCGTTGTTCGGGCCGCCGTACTTGTTGAAGGAGTTGAGGCCGGGGCTGTTGTTCTTGAGAAAGAGGCTCCCGTGATATTGGTTCGTGCCGTTCTGCGAGACGGTCAGAATCTGCGCGCCGGAGTTGCGTCCATACTCGGCCGAGTAGACGTTGGCGATGACGCGCACCTCCTTGACCGACTCTTGATTGGGCGTGATGACGGCCGCGCCGCCGTTG
This sequence comes from Pyrinomonadaceae bacterium, assembly GCA_045807805.1. Taxonomy (GTDB): domain Bacteria; phylum Acidobacteriota; class Blastocatellia; order Pyrinomonadales; family Pyrinomonadaceae; genus QHXN01. The sequence goes on from JBJMGR010000085.1 coordinate 9,938, forward strand.
GTAAGGCTGTTGACGCTCGTGCCGTCTATCTGGAAGTTGTTGGACGTGATGCGCTGGCCGTTGGCGGAGATTTGCGGCACGTTCTCGGTCTGGAAGATGGAGCGGCTCGAACCGCCCGGCCCCGCCGTGTTCGGAAGATTTACAGCGCCGCCCGTGCCGCCGCGCGCCGCGTCGCCGAAGACGCCCGGCGTCAGGCGCGCAAGCTCGTACGGGTCGCGGCCAAACTGCGGTAGCTGTCTGACCTCCTGCGTGGAGATGGACTTGTTCAGGTCTGCGTTCTCGGTTTCGAGCGGGGGCGCGGCCGTGTCCGTGACCGTGACGACCTCCGAGACCTCGCCCGTGGTGAGCACAACGTCCGTGCCCTGCACCTGCTCGGCGTTGACGACGAGACTCTCTAAGCTCGTCTTCTTAAAGCCCGCCTTCTCGACCGTCAGCGTGTACGTGCCGGGCGCAAGCTCCGAGAAGCGGTAGAAGCCTTCGTTGCTCGTCGTCGCGGTCTGCGAGCGCGAGGTCTCTCTGCTCGTGAGCGTGACGGTCGCTTCGGGGACGACCGCGCCCGCCGGATCGGTTACGGTGCCTTGAACCCCCGCGCGGAACTGCGCGAGTGCGGTAGTGGAGAACGAGATGATTGCGAGCGCGCAAACGGTCGCGCGCAGCAGTTGCGTCAGTGTCTGACTCATATCTGAAAGACCTCCGTGCGGTCGTGAATCGAGCGCTCTTCGCGGCGCGTGCGTCTTTGAAGCCTCTTGTTGGCGTGGCGCGCGCTGGTCGTCGGGCACGATGCCGCGCGCATGTGTGGGCGGCGCGTCGAGACGCCGCCCGCGGAAGGGGGAATGACAGGGGGAGCAGCAGCCTTCGTGCTCCGTGCTCGGGGGTTCGTACTTTGTTGTGTGGGCTGACTAATGAAGAAATAACACCTGGACACAATTTTTTCAATGGAAATCTTTGCCATGCCTCTGTTAATCTTGCGACGTTCAAGCAGTCAACTTTCCCTGATTTACAGCGACACAGAGATAAGCCGGATGCCCTCGTGCGGCGACGGGCGTCTATGGCGATTCTTTCGCGCCACGGCGGCGCAGTCTTTGTTCGCACGGCGGTTAAAAGGCGGTAGCCCTCCCTTCGCGTTTTGGCTACTGACTCAATCTTCTTAAGGAGCAAAACTGATGCGTAAGGCGAGAGGAATTGCTTTCGTGCTGGCCGCTGCGTCGGCACTGGTGTGGATGGCCGCGTGCACGACCGACACGACGACGACGCAGAACGGCAACGCGAACACGGCCAACACGAACGGCGCGAAGACGACGGGCACGGCCGCCGACGGCTACCAGCATAAGACGAAGAAGCAGGGCGAGAAGGTCTACATAGGCTTCTCGATGGACACGCTCAAGGAGGAGCGCTGGAACCGCGACAAGCAGTTGGTCGAGGCGAGGGGCGCGGAGGTCGGCGCGCAGGTCGAGACGCAGGTCGCCAACGGCGACGACGCCGTGCAGACCAAGCAGTGCGACAACTTCCTGACGAAGGGAGTGGACGTGCTCATCGTCGCGCCGCACAACGGAGAGATAGCCGCCTCCATCGTCCAGAACGCCCACGCCAAGGGAGTGCCCGTCATCTCCTACGACCGCTTGATAAAGAACTCGGACGTTGACCTATACGTCTCGCATCAGGTCGTGAAGATGGGAGAGATGCAGGGCGACTATGCCCTCAAGCACGCGCCGAAAGGCAACTACGTGCTCATCGGCGGCGCGCCCACCGACAACAACGCGATGCTCCTGCGTCAGGGGCAGGAGAACATTCTGAAGCCCGCCGAAGCGCGCGGCGACATTAAGATAGTCTCGAACCAGTTCGCGAAGGAGTGGAAGGCGGAGGAGGCGCAGCGCCTCACCGAAGACGCGCTGACGAAGACGAACAGAGACATCACGGCCATCGTCGCCTCGAACGACGGCACGGCCGGAGGCGCTATCTCGGCGCTACAGGCGGCGGGCATCGCCGACGGCAAGGTGTTGGTCACGGGGCAGGACGCGCAGCTCGACGCCGTACAGCGCATCGCGAAGGGCACGCAGACGATGACCATCTACAAGCCCATCAAGCCGCTCGCCGACAGCGCCGTTGACGCCGCGCTCAAGCTCGCATACGGCCAGCCGCTCGACGCCAGGGACAAGGTCAACAACGGGAAGCTTGACGTGCCCTCGATACTGCAAGAGCCGCAGGCCGTGGACAAGGATAACCTCGACGCCACGATCATCAAGGACGGCTACCACAAGTGCGAAGACGTGTATAAGGACGTTCCGGGCCACGAGTGTCCGAAGGCGTCGGCGGCAGTCGGCGGCGAGCAGAGAGCCGTGAGCAGTCCGTTAGCCGCGGCGCTCTCACTACTGCTGACGGCTTTCGGCTCGCTTCTCGTTTTCAAGGTGACGAGATGAGCGCGGAGTCCGACGCGCGCACTCCGCTCCTTGAGATGCGCGACATAACGAAGAGCTTCCCCGGCGTGCGCGCGCTCGACGGCGTCAGCTTCGATCTGCACAAGGGCGAGCTGCACGCGCTCGTCGGCGAGAACGGCGCGGGCAAATCGACGTTGATGAAGGTGCTCGGCGGCGTATACCCTTACGGCTCCTACGGCGGCGACGTGGTGATCGACGGGCAGGTGCGCCAGTTCGCGGGCGTGCGCGACTCGGAGCACGCGGGCGTCGCCGTCATCTTTCAGGAGCTTTCGCTCATAAAGGGCCTCACCATCGGCGAGAACATCTTCCTCGGCCGCGAGCCGCAACGCTTCGGCGTCATACGCTGGGAGGAACTCTACAGCCGCGCGCAGAAGTTACTCGACGAGTTGAATCTGTCGCTCGACCCGCGCACGCCCGTCGAGCAGTTGGGGATAGGTCAACAGCAGCTCGTTGAGATAGCGAAGGCTCTCTCGCAGGAGGCGCGCATACTCGTACTCGATGAGCCGACGGCCGCGCTCACCGACGCCGAGGTCGAGACGCTCTTCCGCATCATCGAGAGCCTGCGCGCGCGCGGCGTCGGCATGATCTACATCTCGCACAAGCTCGACGAGGTCTTCCGCGTCTCAGACCGCATCACGGTCTTGCGCGACGGCCGAACGGTCGGCACAGACCCGACGAGCGCGCTCGACGAGCCGCGCGTCATCGCGCGCATGGTCGGGCGAGAGGTCGGAGACATCTTCCCCGTCGCGGGGCACGAGCGCGGCGAGGTGGTCTTCGAGGTGCGCGGCATGACGGTCGAAGACCCGAACGTCGCGGGCAAGCTCCTGGTCAAGGACGTGAGCTTCAAGGTTCGGCGCGGCGAGGTGCTCGGCGTCGCGGGCCTGATGGGCGCAGGGAGAAGCGAGCTTCTGATGGGCATCTTCGGCGCGTGGCCGGGCCGCGTCTCGGGCGAGATTTACGTCGCGGGAGAGCGCGTGCGCATCTCGCGGCCGTCGGACGCGATACGCCACGGCGTCGGCTTCGTGACGGAAGACCGCAAGCGCTTCGGGCTCGTCCTCGACCAGACGATACTCAACAACATGACGCTCGCGGGCCTGACGAAGCTCTCGGGCCGCTTCATCACGGACATCGATAAGGAGGCCGCCGAGGGCGAGCGCGCGAAGAGGGAGTTACGTGTTAAGGCCAACTCGGTCTTCACGGTCGTCGGCACGCTCTCGGGCGGCAACCAGCAGAAGGTCGTGCTCGCGAAGTGGCTCTTGACGAACCCGCGCGTGCTATTCCTCGACGAGCCGACGCGCGGCATAGACGTGGGCGCGAAGCAGGAGATTTACGCGGAGATAAACCGGCTCGCAAGCAAGGGGCTCGCGATAGTTCTCGTCTCGTCTGAGCTGCCCGAGGTGCTCGGCCTCTCCGACCGCGTGCTCGTCCTCCACGAGGGGCGCGTCACGGGCGAGTTCCGACGCGAAGAGGCCACGCCCGAGTCGGTCATGTCCTGCGCCACCGGCCACTCGCGGCGCGCAGCATAAAAGAGAAGTGATAAGTGATGAGTGATAAGTGATAAGAAGAGGGCAAGGCGAGCCCTCCGCCCTTCTTATCACTTATCACTTATCACTCATCACTTATCACTCGGAGAAGTCATGAGCAATCAGGGTTCATCGAACCAGCCCGCGACGAATAGACCTTTGACGACGGCCGACGTGTCGCCGCCGGGCGCTGTGCCCGAGGGCGTCGAGTCGAAGGCGGGCGGCTTCCGTCTGCCGACCGAACGCCTGCGCGCATACACGATGATCATCGCGCTCGTCGCCATCTGGCTCTTCTTCCAGTGGAAGACGATGGGCATCAACCCGAAGGACTTCCCCTACGGAATCTTCCTGAGTCCGGGCAACTTCTCGAACCTCCTGCAACAAATGTCCGTCACGGGCGTGCTCGCGGTCGGGATGCTGATGGTGATAGTCGCGGGGCAGATAGATTTGTCCGTCGGCTCGGTCGTCGGGCTCGCGGGCGGAGTCGCGGCGATGATGCAAGACCCCCTGGGGCTCGCCGGGGCGCTCGGGGTGGCGTTGGTTGTCGGCCTCGTCGTCGGCGCGGTGCAGGGGAGTCTGATCTCTTACGGCAACATCCCCGCCTTCATCGTCACGCTCGGCGGACTGCTCGCGTGGCGCGGCGTGATACTGGGTTTAAGTAAAGGCGCGACGATTCCGGTGAGGCTGCCGTTCTTCCGCGACCTCGGAGTCGGCAAGCTTCCGAACAGCGTCGATGTCGTCATCGGCGCGGTAGCGATAGCCGCGATCATCTTCATGACCCTGAGCCGCAACCGTGCGCGCAAGCGACACGGCCTGACCGTGCCTAGCGTCGCCGCGACGGCGCTGCGCATCGTCGTTCCCACGGCGCTGATAGTACTCTTCATGGACTGGATGTATAGGAGTCAGGGCATGCCAGTGCCCGTGCTCGTGCTCCTCGTGGTCGCAATCTTCGGCTGGTTCCTGACGCAGAACACGACCTTCGGCCGCTACCTCTACGCCATCGGCGGCAACCCCGACGCCGCGCGGCTCTCCGGCATAAACATACGCCGCTACATACTCGCGGCCTACTGCGTTCTGGGACTGCTCGTCGGCGTCGCATCGCTGCTGCACACGGGCCGGGTGGCGAGCGCCTCGCCCGACGCGGGCACGCTCATGGAACTCGACGCAATCGCCGCCTGCGTCATCGGCGGGACTTCTCTGATGGGCGGGCGCGGCACGGTCTCGGGCGCGGTCGTCGGCGCGTTGATTATGGCGAGCCTCGACAACGGCATGTCGCTCCTCAACGTGGAGAACTACACGCAGTACATCGTCAAGGGTGCCGTGCTCGTCGCCGCCGTGGGCTTCGACATGCTCGGCCGCCGCAAGAGTTAGACGGAGCCGACGGCCGGAAGAAATTCAACAGGGATGGACAGGATGTACAGGATAAAAGGCGTAACCCTTAATCCTGTGAGTCCTGTCCATCCCTGTTAATTCTTTCTTCGACCGAGGCGGGTCGCGACGGAAAACAGAATGACTAAAAGAGTCCTCTACGCACTACTATTATCAACCGCCGTGCTCGCGGCTACGGCCGTGACGCGCTCGCAAGTCCCGAACAACCTCGCGCCGGGCGCGCCCGGCCGCGACGCGCAGTGGACGAGCGCGGGCAAGGAGGCGGTCGGTACGTCGAACACACTGGAGTCGAAGGTCTGGTTCACACTGCGCGGCGGCGTGATGGACGAGGTCTACTACCCGACCGTGGACGTTGCGAACACGCGTGTCCTCCAGTTTGTCGTCGTCAGCGCCGACGGCAAACACGTCGAGACTGAGGAAGAGGACACGACGCATCGCGTAGAGGTCGTTGACCCGCAATCGCTCATCTTCCGACAGATCAACACCGCGAAAAGCGGCGCATACACGATCACGAAGACCTACGTCACCGACCCCGCGCGCCCGACCGTGTTGATTGATGTCGAGTTCATGCCGCGCAACGGCGAGAGGCTATACGTTTACTACGACCCGTCGCTAAACAACAGCGGGATGCACGACTCGGCGTGGACGGAAGGTGACGCGATGCTCGCGTCGGATGCCGACAAAGCCTCGGCTCTCGTTTCAAAGTTCGGGCTATTGCCCACTAACGGCTATTTCGAGTCGGAGAGCGACGGCCTCGCACAACTCCGACGCGAAGGCCGCATCACGAATCGCTACGCTCGCGCGGCGGGCGGCAACGTCGTTCAGGTCGCGGAGTTGCCGGTTGTCGCGTCAACAGAGCAAACCCCAATCACATTCGCGCTGGGCTTCGGCAAAGAAGCGTCAGAGGCTCTGAAGAACGCGCGCGACTCGCTCGCCAAAGGGTTCGCGAAGTGCCGCGCCGAATACGAGCAGGGCTGGCACGACTACGTGAAGACCCTGCGGCGCGTAGACGCACGCCATCAGGCACAGTTCGACATGGCCGCGATGGTCTTGAAGGCGCACGAGGACAAGACCTTCCGCGGCGCGATGATAGCCTCGCTCTCGATACCCTGGGGCGGCGGCTCGAACGCGAACGAGCCGAACGTCGGCGGCTACCATCTCGTATGGTCGCGCGATCTATACAACGTCGCGACGGCCTTCTACGCGCTTGGCGACAAGGCTTCGGCCGACCGCGCGCTCGACTATCTCTTCCGCGTGCAGCAGAAGCCCGACGGGAGCTTCCCGCAGAACTCCTGGCTCGACGGCCGCCCCTTCTGGGGCTCGCTACAGTTGGACGAGGTCTCATTCCCGCTCGTGCTCGCATACCAACTCGGCCGCACGGACAACGAGACTTTCATCAAGCACGTGCGCCCCGCCGCTGACTTCATAGTCCGTGAAGGCCCCTTCACGCCGCAGGAGCGTTGGGAGGAGAAGTCGGGCTACTCGCCCTCGACCATCGCGGCCGAGATTGCGGGCCTTACCTGCGCGGCCGAGATTGCGCGACGCAACGGCGACGAAGCGTCTGCCGCCATCTACACTTCGACCGCCGACGACTTCGCGCGCAACGTCGAGCGCTGGACTGTGACGACGACGGGCAAGCACGGCGACGGCAACTACTATCTTCGCCTCTCCTTCGACGAAGACCCGGACGACGGCGCGCCCTTCGACATGGGCAACGGCGGCGGCACCTTCGACGAGCGTGAGATTGTTGACGCGGGCTTCCTCGAACTCGTGCGCCTCGGCGTGCGCGCGCCCGCCGACCCACTCATCGCGAAGTCGCTCGAAGTCGTAGACAGAGTGATTAAGGTCGAGACGCCGAACGGCGCGACCTTCTACCGGTACAACCACGACGGCTACGGCGAGTTGGACGACGGCCGTTCGTGGAACTTCGACGGCAAGTACACGGGCAAGGGGAGACTCTGGGCCTTGCTCGCGGGCGAGCGCGGGCAGTACGAACTCTCGCTCGGCCGAAAGGCAGACGCCGAGCGAAGGCTCGACGCCATGCAGGGCTTCGCGAACGCGGGCGGGATGATTCCCGAGCAGGTCTGGGATAGACCCGAGAGCCCGCGCCCCGAGTTCAGGTTCGGCGAGGGCACCGGCTCCGCGACCCCGCTCGCGTGGTCGATGGCGCAGTTCGTTCGGCTCGCGACGAACCTTCAGGAGGGGCGCAACCTAGACACGCCCGACATCGTCGCCGCGCGCTACGCCTTCAAGGCCGAGCCGCCGCCGCGCGCCAACGCGGACTTCAGCCTCCCCGCGCGCGAGATTCTCGCGACCACGCGGGCGGGCACGACTCTGCACGTCACGGGCGGAGCGCGCGCTCCGGGAAGCCGCGCCTTCATCCTCGAAGGCTCCGAGCGGCGCGAAGTCCGCGCGGACGCGCAGAACAACTTCAGCTTCGACGTGACGGCCGCGCGCGAGACGACGCCCGTCGTCGTCGCAGTCGTCTCCCCGACGGGGGCGACATACTTCCAGCGCGCGTACGTCGGCGGCCTCTCGCCCGACGAGCTTAAAAAGTTAGAGAGCGAACTCTATCCGCCCGATTTCGCGGAGCGCGCGAAGAGCTTAGCCTCGTCGCCCGCAATCGAAGGTGAGGGTGTTACGTTCGTCTATCGCGGCGATGCCAAGCGCGTCGAGGTCGTCGGAGACTTCACGGGCTGGACGCCCTCCGGCCTTGCCTTGCGCGAAGCGCCGGGCACGACCGGCGTCAAGTACATACGCCTCAAGTTCCCCGTCGGCGCGCGCATCGAGTACAAGCTCATCGCGGACGGCGAGTGGATTCTCGACCCGCTCAACCCGAACAAGAACAACAACGGCGTCGGCGACTTCAACTCATACTTCACGGGGCCGGACTATCGCCCGCCCGCATACTCTTCTGGAAGTGACGCGCTGCGCGGCCGCATCGAACGACTCGCCGTGCCCGGCGACGACAAGCGTAAAGTTCAGGTCTACCTTCC
>JBJMGR010000086.1:0-5037 GCA_045807805.1 Pyrinomonadaceae bacterium
CGAATTTTCGTCGCAGTCATACTCGTAATCGCCGCGGCCTTCGCGGGCCGCTGGGTCACAAGAAGCAACAGTCCGCACACGAGCGGCCGCGAAGTGACGCGCAAGACCTTCAGGCTCGACCCCGGCGCGCGCGTCGAAGTGCACGGCATCAACGGCTCGGTCGAAGTACGCACGGCCGACACCGACACGGCCGACGTGCAGGTCGTTCGCACGGGCGACAGCGAGGCGCTTGAGCATAGCAATATGAGCATCGAGGGCTCCGCCTCCAACCTGGTCGTTAGCTGCGAGAGCCACGACGGGCGGGGCTTCTTCCGTTGGCTCTGGGGCGTGGGCAACGTCCGCCATGAGGTGACGCTCACCCTCCCGCGACGCGTCGAGCTTCTGACGAAGGGCATCAACGGCCCCGTGCGCGTGGGCGAGGTCGAAGGCCCCGTCTCCGTCGAGGGCGTCAACGGGCGCGTGGAGGTCGCGGGCGCGTCCGAACACGTCTCGATGAAGCGCGTCAACGGGCAGGTGAAGTTCTCGGTCGCGCGTCTGGGCAGCGAGGGCATGGAGATTAAGGGCGTCAACGGCAACATCGAGGTTCGCTTCAAAGAGTTGGTCAACGCCGACATAGATGTGAAGGGCAACAACGGCGGGCTGACTCTGAACCTCCCGAACGTGACGATGCAGGAGCGCGAAGGCCACTCCGGCATGCGCGCGAGACTCGGCACGGGCGGCGCGCAGATAGACATCAAGGGCGTCAACGGCCAGATACGTTTCGAGTCGGACGCGCCCGCGTCGAGTGCGACGACAACCACGACGAAGACCACGACGGTTGCTCACACGCCCGACGCGCATTCGGACGAAGCGCCGGAAGCGCCCGACGCGCCGGAGGATGACTCCGAGCCACCCGCGCCGCCCGCGCCGCCCGCCGAATAGAGTTTCAACGACCGCTCGGCCTGACCCTGCGAGAGCGTCTAAGTCAACGGCCCGCGTCACGCACTGTGACGCGGGCCGTTGTTTTTGCGCGCGAAGAAGAATAAAAGAGTCTCAAACATTAAAGGGGGAAGAGCATGGACGAGGGCGAGCGGCTTTGGGAGGTGGAGGAGCAGCGCGCGCGGCTCGCGGAGTTGACCGCGGGCGCGGGCGAGGAGAAGGTCGCGCCTCTGAAGCGCGACGTGCGCTCGCTCGGGCGCTTGCTCGGCGAGGTCTTGAAGGAGCAGGCGGGCGTCTCGGTCTTCGACGCTGAAGAGAATTTGCGCGACCTCACGACGCGACAACGCAGGGCCGCGCGCGACGGCGACGGCGCGGCGCAGGAAGCGTTGATGGCGGAGGCCGAGGCGCTCGTCGGCCGCGTCTCCGTCGCGGAGGCTTATCAACTGACGAAGGCGTTCGCTATCTACTTCGAGCTGACGAACCTCGCGGAGACCAATCACAGAAAGCGTCGGCGGCGCGCGGCGGAGGTCAATGGGGGCGAGCCGCAGGAGGGCACGTTCCGCGGCACGCTCCGGCGCGTGCGCGACGCGGGCGTCGGCGTGGAGGGCGCACTCGAACTTCTGCGCAGCGTGGAGGTCGTGCCCGTCTTCACGGCGCACCCGACGCAGGTCGCGCGACGCACTGTACTCTTTAAGCGCGGGCGCATCGCCTCGGAGCTTGAGGCGCTCGACTGGCTCCCGCTCTCCGAGCGTCGCGCGCGCGAGTCGGCAGAGCGCATCGCCTCGGAGATAACGGCGCTGTGGCAGACCGACGAAATCCGTCGCCGCGCGCCGACCGTGCGCGACGAGGTGAAGATGGGGCTCGACTACTACCATGCGTGCCTCATACGCGCGCTGCCCGGAGTCTACGAGGAGATGGCCGACGCGTTCCGCGAGACGTACGGGCGAGAGACGAACGCCTCGGAGCTTCCGCGCGTCGTGCGCTTCGGCTCTTGGATAGGCGGCGACCGCGACGGCAACCCTTACGTCACGGCCGACTGCACGCGCGACGCTTTGACGATGGCGCGCGAGCTGATACTCGACTTCTACACGACAGCGGCCGAGGAGCTGCACGAGCGCGTGAGCGCTTCGACGAAGCAGGCGCGCGCATCCGGCGCGCTCGTGTCGGCGCTCGAAGATTACGAGCGGACTCTGCCACGTGCGAGCGACGTGAAGAGGACGCACGCTGACGAAGAGGTCTACAGGCGCTTCCTCTCATTCGTGCTGCGACGCCTGCGCGCGACGCGCGTCGAGCGTGACGGAGGCGAGTCGCAGTCATGCGACGAGGGCGAGGCGTACACGAGCGCGGAAGAGTTCGCGAAAGACCTCCGGCTCGTGCGCGCGAGCCTCGCGGAGGGCGTGGGCGTGCGCTCGGCGCGGCAACTCTTAGACCCGCTGCTCAGACAGGTCCAGACCTTCGGCTTCCACCTGCACACGCTCGACGTGCGACAGCACGCGCGCGTACACGCACGCGCCGTCGAAGAGCTTGCGCGCGGCGCGTCGATTGTTGATAAGAGCGTCGCTGTCGGAGATGAAGTGAGTGAAGAGGGCGAGAAAGAGACGCTTCCGGCCGCGCCTTCGACGGAGACCGCGGCGGCGCTCGAAGGGTTGCGCGCGGTCGCGTCTCTGAAGCGTGAGTTTCCGCCGGAGGCGATTCGGAGCCACGTCATAAGCGGCGCGCGCGGCGTGTCGGACGTGCTGCGTCTCATGTGGCTCGCGGAAGGCTGCGGCGTCAGCGTCGCGGCCGACGAAGCGCGAAGTGACCCCGGCCTCATGCCCGTCCCGCTCTTCGAGTCAATCGAAGACCTACGCAACTGCGCGGGCGTGTGCCGCGCGCTGTGGAGTTCCAAAGAGTACGCGCCCTATCTCGATTCGTGGGGGCGCAGGCAGGAGGTGATGCTTGGCTACTCCGACTCGAATAAGGATGGCGGGATGCTGACGAGCACCTGGGAGATTTTCAAGGCACACCGCGCTCTGCACGAAGTAGCACACGAGTGCGGCGTCCATCTGCAACTCTTCCACGGGCGCGGCGGTACGGTGGGGCGCGGCGGCGGGCCAACGCATCACTCGATTGTCGCGCAGCCCGCGGGCGCTTTTCAGGGCTCGCTCAAGATTACGGAGCAGGGCGAGGTGATGGACTGGAAGTATGCCGAGCCAGTGCTCGCGGAGCGAAATCTTGAGTTGATGGTCGCCGCGTCGCTCGAAGCCTTAGCGCGGCCGGGCGGCGTTGCGCGCGGCGAGGGTTGGGAGGAGGCGCTCGAATGGATGTCGCGCGCGGCCTTTGAGTTCTACCGCGAGAGCGTCGCGGAGAACCCGGACGTGCTGCTCTACTTCGAGGAGGCCACGCCCGTCTTAGAGTTCGACCTCGCGAAGATAGGCTCGCGTCCCGCGCGCCGCTCGGAGCGCCGGGGCTTGGAAGACCTGCGCGCGATACCGTGGGTCTTCGGTTGGATGCAGAGCCGACACGTGCTGCCCGCGTGGTTCGGCGTCGGCCACGCGGTCGAAAGATTCATTAACGAGTACGAGGACGGCGAGCGCCTGCTCGCGGAGATGTTGGAGGGCTTCCCGGTCTTCTCGAACCTCGTCGGCGACGTGGAGATAGGCATTGCGAAGGCCGACCTTTCGATTGCGCGCCGCTACGCGTCTCTGGTCGAAGACGAGAGTCTGCGCGAGCGCGTCTTCACGTTGATCGCGGAAGAGTTCGAGCGCACGCGTCGCGCCGTCCTGCGCGTGAGCGGTCAGACTTACTTGCTCGAACGCAACCCCGTCCTCGCGGGCTCGATAGAGCTGCGCAACCCTTACGTAGACCCCATGAGCCTCGTGCAGATAGAGCTGCTCCGGCGCAAGCGCGCGGGCGACGACTCTGAGGAACTCGACTACGCGCTCGCCGCGACCATCAACGGCATCTCGGCGGGCCTACGCAACACGGGTTGAGAGAAGGCAACAGTAAAAAGGCAAAAGTAAGGATAAGAGGAAGCGCGGCCTTCATCCTTGATTGATGAAGGCCGCGCCGTACTGCCGTCTTAACTTTCGCCCTGGAGATATGAAGCTTCTCGAAGGCGGCGCTCGGGCGGAGCCATTGAAGCGACCTCTCAGAAACTGAAAGGGCCTTCGCGTGTTATCTCGGAGAGCGGTTTGCGTCCGCTCGGCGTCTCTCTCTCCCGCATTTTTTCGGGGAGCGTCGCGGGGTCGCCGGGACGACCCACGACTGCCATCGCCTCGACGCGGAAGCCCTCGGGGATGTTAAGCTCCATGCGCGCACGCTCGTAGTCGAAGCCCTGCATGCCATGCGTGACGAGGCCGCCGAGCGTCGCCTGAAGCGCGAGGTTCTCCCACGCCGCGCCCGTGTCGAACGAGTGGGTCGGGTAAGGCTTGTCGTTGTGGTCGAACGTCTCCTTCGAGACGAAGAGAAGAAGCGCTGCCCCATCCTTCGCCCAAGCGCGGTTAGCCTCTACGAGCAGGCCGAGGAACGTGGGCCAGTGCTCCGTGTCGCGCCGCGCGTAGAGTATGCGCCACGGCTGGTTGTTGAAGGACGAAGGGGCCCAGCGCGCGGCCTCGAAGAGCGTAAACAGCTCCTTCTCCGTCACAGGCTCGCCCGACATCGCACGCGGCGACCAACGGTCGAGGAACAGCTCGTCAATCTCGTGCCCCGCCTCCCGCATCTCGCTACCTTCAATCATTCGCTTCCCTCCCTGTCAGTCAAAAAACTCTTTACCGACGGCCGTCCGCCTAACATCAACGCTCACGGCAGCGCGACCTTCTCGTAGACCTCGCTCAGCTTGAGAGTGCATTGAATCGAAGCCAACTCGACCAAGTCTTCCGGCGCGCGGTGGTCTGTGAGCAGCCAGCGGCCGTCCGGTTGCTTCGCGTACTGCTCGACTCTGCATTCGTCCTGCGCGACCAGAACGTACTCCGCAAGCGACTCGATTGTGCGGTAGAAGCCGAACTTCCTTCCACGGTCGTAACGCTCCGTTGACTCGGATAGAACTTCAACGAGCATGGTCGGATTCAGGAGCGTGTCGAGGTAATCATCCTCTAACCGCGGCTCGCCGCAGACGACCACCACGTCTGGGTACGTGTA
>JBJMGR010000087.1:0-4982 GCA_045807805.1 Pyrinomonadaceae bacterium
AAGGCTAAGCAGAACGAGAATCTCGCCCGTGCCAGAGGCGAGCGGCTCAAGCGCCTTTCCGATGATGGTGCCGGGGCGGTGAATCTTCACTCCCCCTAAGTCGACCTCGACGCTCTTCATCGCCACGCCCTCCGCATCGCTCGTCACAAGTAGATCACCGACCTTTATCGGCGAGCGCGTCGCGTCAACCTTGACCCTCACCCTTCCGGTCGTCGCAACCTTCACCTTATCCTCGCCGCCTTCGCCAAGGATCACGCCCGGCTGTGCGGAGACCACACCCGCCACCCCCGTGTCGTAAGCTTTCGTAGACCCGACGACGTGGTTCGTTCGCTCTGTGTCGAGCACGACGACGGTGCCGGCCGAGAGCTTCTGCATCGAGGGCACCCACTCGGCAACGTCTTGGTACGTCGCGTTGACGGTCGCGCCGGTGATCGCGCCGGTGGCGTTGATGGCACCCGTCGCGTTGATCGCCACTGCGGTGTTGGTGCCAGCGTTCACTTCGAGCTTCGCCGTCGGGTTGGACGTGCCTATACCAACGTTGCCCGAAGCGTCGAGCCGCATCTTCTCCGCCGCGTTGACGTACCAGACGTAGCGCGAGGTAGCCGGTACCATGAAGTCGAACTGGTGGTCGGAGGAGCCGAGCCCGTAGACGTAGCCGGCGTTGTCGTCGAAGAGGCGCAGCTTCGGGTTCTTGCCGGCTTCGATGCTGTAGGTCGCGCCGAGTGAGATGGCGTCGGGGGTGGTGGAGCCCGTAACGGAGTTGCTGCCGATCTGTAGCTTTTGCAAGGGTGAGGGCGTGCCGATGCCGACACGCCCTTCCTTCTGTGTGATGCCCGCCGTCCACGCACCCGTGCCGTAGTCATACATCGTCCAAGAGCCTGTGCTGTTGCCGTTCAAGGCAAAACGCGGAAGGCCCGAGGTGTTGCCGACCGTGAGGCCCATGATTTCGTCCGTCTGCGCGATGCTCACCTTCGAGGCCGTGGTACCACCGAAGGAGGGGTCTGCGGTGCCGATGCTGACTTTGGCCGTGCTGCTCGTCAGGCTTACGCTCGACCCCCCGTCCGTCCAGCCCGACGAAGAGCCCGAAGAGCTGTTGATGACGACCTTCTTGTTAGCCGCATCGAACGAGACGGTGGTGCTGCCCGTGCCCTCGAAGCGTAGCGCGTCGGTGTTAGACCCGGCCGAGAACTGCGTCGCGCCCGCGGCGTTGCCGACGTTCTTAAAGATGTTCTGCGAAGAGCCTTTGTCGTTGTTCGTCAGTGTCAGCGTGCCGCCCGAGCCGAGCGTGGCCGTGCCCCCGCCCGTCATCCCGGCTCCCGCCGCGACCGTCAGCGTCGTGTTGCCTTGGACGGCAGTCCCGGATGTTGAGCCAAAGGTGATAGGCGAGGCGGCAGTGACCTGCGTTGTGCCGTCGGGGAAGACGAAGCCGCCGCTCGACGAACGCACCTGCCCTGCCACGTCCAGCTTGAAAGACGGGGCTGCGGTGCCGATGCCGATGTTGCCCGCGCTGGTTATGCGCATGCGCTCAAGGCCGAAGCCCGTGGTGCCCGCCTTAAACACGATGTCCGTCGGCGCCGCCGGCTGGGTGACGGTGCCGTTAACGATGAAGTGAATGCCCGCCGGCGCGAGGTAGCTGCCCGTGTAAGCGTTGGCGGAGATCAAGCCGAGCGTGTCGCCGTCGACGACCGGCGCGGGGGTGCTCGGCACCCCGCGAAGCTTGGTGAGGTTCAGCAGGGCGGGGGTCGTGTCGCTGCTGTACTGCGCGATCCCGATGCCGCGACTGGAGGTCGTCACCGTCTCGACTATGGAGAGCTTGGACGACGGCGTCGCTGTGCCTATGCCGACCTTGCCCGACCTGTCCACGGCGAACTTGGCGACCCCGGCCCCGTTATCAACGGAGAAGAGGCTTGGGTCGCGGAAGGCCGAGAGCCCCGAGGCCGTCGCCCCCGTGTAGTTCGCGTCGAGCGTGAGCGAGGTGGCCGAGGAGATCGCCGAGATCGTGAAGGCGGAAGTGCCTATCTTGATGCTGTCGCCGACCGCAAGCTCCGTCGTGAAGGCCGTGCCGGTGCCCGTCACCGTCATGGAGTTCTGCGTGACGGCGACAGTGCCGGTAAGCTGCGACGAGAGATTGCCCTTCGTGTGAAGTACGGATGTGGGCGTGCCCGCCCCGCCGACCTTCACGTTGCCGGGGTTGGTGTTGTTGATGTTGCCGCTCCCGTCCTGCGTCCATTGGGCGCTAACCCCGGCGGGGCGGAACAGAAAGAGCGCGAGCAGCGACAGCGATGCCGCAATCAGTGCGGCCGGGTTCAACCTCTGTTGATTATCTCTCATTGCAGTCTCCTCGGCGGGATATGAGTCGTCTCACTCTTGGTCGGCCCTCGCCCACACGCGCGCGCGCCAGCTCGTCGCATATCGCCGACGCAGGCGGCCATAGAGCGCGGCCGTAGGGCCGCTGTGCTCAGGACGGACGTGGGATTACTCCCGGTGCATTAGGCGCAGGGTTCAGCCGTTCGCGCCATCGTCCCCGAGGACAAGAAGTTTGGAAGGGGACGAATCGCCGCGTCAGTTTCTTTGCTGTCTTTTGAAGGCTGCTGGCGTGAGATGGAGGAGTTCAAGTCCGACCGATAGCTCGCGCAGGTGGCCTTACGTGTAAGGTGGCGGGCAGGTTATACCGCCGGAGGAATTTATGTCAAGCGTCGGCGACATACGATGTCGTGTCGGCCGTCACGGAGTGCGCGTGTCGCGTGATGCCACCCAGACGCCGACGCCTTCACTCGAAGTAGCGTCGTAGATTTTTGAAGAAGCCGTAAGGGGAGAGCCACTCTTCCCAGAGGTCGCGGCTCGCGCGCTGCCGGTCTTTGAACTCGTCGGGCGAGAGGTTTTCGTGGAACTCCGCGACCTTGTCAGGAATCTGTGAGACCTCGCGCGCCTCGACCCAGACGCAGTATTGCTTCCAGTCTATCCACTCCTCGAAGGGGAGCACACAATCGGTGTTGACGAAGACCGGTATGCGACCGCTCGAAAGCGTCTCGTAGAAGCGTATCGAGTAGTTGCCGCTGCCGCGCGTGCAGAGCACGTAGTCGCTCCCGAACATGTTCTCGACGTACTCGCGTCGAGACTCATCCATCCGCGCCCGGTTGAGACGCCCGCCCTCGAAGGCCCCGTTAAACCACTTATCACGGAGAATGAAGTTGGTCTGCACCTCGTGGCTGCGCGACACCGCTTCGAGTGCCGCCGCACGTGTGTTGAAAGGATGGTCGTTAGTGAGTTGCACTCCGAGACGGTAGGCGAGATGTGAGGTGCCGGGGATTCTGCTCAACGCGCGCTTGAAGCTCGCGTGCGCATCGGGCCTCACGGGGTCATAACCGCAGAAGCCTATGACGGGCCGGGTCATTTTCTCACGCAGAGGTAAGTCCCCGCCGAACAGCGCTTCGACCTCGTCCGGCATCCAGAAAGGCATCGCGTACTCGTTACGACGGCGGGAACTCTTCAGCAGCGACGTGCGAAACACCACACTGTTATCCAGCGGCACCGCGTCGTCGCTATCGTGGCTGAAAAAGACGACGGCCGGCTTTCCCTCCCCTGCCGCGAGGGCGGCGAACTCTTCGGCACGCTTCAAGGCAAGCGCCGGCGTGGCCGTGTCTGCGCCGAGCCCCTTCGCAGTTCGGCGCATGACGTAATCCACGACATGTTCCCATTGAAACGGGAGCGCCGCGAACCCGGCCTCGCTCAGGCCGGTTAACTGAAAAAGCTCCGCGCCCTTCTCAAGATAATGTTCATAGCTCCGCCTGCCCAGCGCGCTGTCGCCGTAAGGCGATCTAAACCCCCAGAAGGGGTACAGCAGTGGCGCATGAGGTATGTCTTCAGGCAGAAAAGCCTTCTCAGAGTATATGTTCATAACGGCCGGTCATCGCCCCACCGTAAGCTATCCTTGTGGTAATACGATCCTAACACGCTGCCTTATGATGACCGGGGTACAGGTATTCAGTGTAATGTGATGTGGCGACATTATATTGTTCGGTTGAACTGACCAATGAAGGTTAGGTCTCTTCAGGTGTTGCCTTCCTGATGCGGGCCGACACCTTGCTGCCGTGCCTGTCCTTCTTCACCGTGATCCTCTGGACGTAGACCCTTGTCGTCGCCTGGTTCTCGTGGTCTAACGCCTCCTGCGCCTCAAGGAAGCTACCAGTCTCCTCAGCGACGATGCGGGCGTAGGTGTGTCTGGTCTGGTGCAGATGGACGTGTGAGAGCCCGGCCTCTTTCGCGTAAGCCTTCAGGTTCTCGACGAAGGCGCGCGACGTGAGCGGCGCGCCTGGGCGGCCCGCCCTGTCGTGGCGCGTCCACAAGGGGCGCTCCGATTCGACGACGTTCATCCTCCCCGCCGCTTCTAAGTAATCTTTCAGCGCCTCATACGCCGCTGGGTCAGAGACCTCGCGCGCGGTGAACTTCCCACCCTTACGCCTGTACTTGATGACGAGCGTGCCTTCTTTGAACTCAAGGTCCTTCCCCCGAAGTCCTATGACCTCGCTGCGCCGCAGCCCCGTCAGGAAGTAGAAGATCAGGAGCGCGTAGTCACGCTTACCCACGACCGAGCCCAACCCGGCCAGCCCTCTGACGACATCTAGCAGCAAGTTCATCTCGTCGTCGGAGAGCGCCTTCGTAGACTCCGACTGATAAGGTCGCGGGTATCGGGGGCGGGCTTGGGCGGCCGGATGAAGGCGGAGAGTTGGGGGTCACTCATCAGCCAGCGGTAGAAGGCTGACACGCGCGAGACGCGCGCGTAGACCGTCGCGGGCTTTAGCCCCCTGCCTTCCATCTCGACCCTCCAGCGCGAGACGTCCTCGGGGGTGACCTCGCCGGGGTGCTTCTTCGAGAAGTCGAAGAAGGAGATGACGGCCGAGACTTTATCTTTCAGCTTCTCGGCGCGTGAGAGCGTCTCAGGGCGCGTGTTCTGTTCTGCCCAGAGAGCGGCGGCGTTGCGC
>JBJMGR010000088.1:0-6137 GCA_045807805.1 Pyrinomonadaceae bacterium
GAGTCGGGCGACCCCGTCCCGGTCTGTATCCTGCTCGACCTGAAGCTGCCGAAGATCAGCGGGCTGGAAGTCCTGCGCCGGTTAAAAGCACACCCGAAATATTCCGCCATCCCGGTCATCATCCTGACCACCTCGGCCGAGGATCACGATGTCGAAGAGGCTTACCGGCTCGGGTGCAACTCCTACATCGTCAAACCGGTGGAATTCGACAAGTTCATGGACGTGGCCTCGCAGGTCGAAATTTACTGGTGCGCGTTGAACACGGCACCGAGGTAGTTCATGAGGATTTTGCACGTCGAAGACAATCCGCTTGATGCAGACCTTACGGGGCGGGCCTTACAGAAGAGTGCGCCCGATGTCGAGGTGGAGACTGTCTCCTCCATCGGCGAGGCGACCGCGCGCCTGGCCCGAATAACCTCGGACCCGCTCGCGCTGGTGCTCACCGACGTGCGCCTGCGCGACGGCGATGGCCTCTCCCTCCTGCAATACATCCGCGAACACAGCCTGCCCCTTGCCGTCGTGCTCATCACCGGCATGGGCGACGAAGAGACGGCCGTCGCCGCCCTCAAGGCCCGCGCCGACGATTACGTGGTCAAGAGCAGGGACTATCTCGACCGCCTGCCCGTCATCCTTGAGAGCGCACTCAACCACTACCGGGCCGACGCGGCGCGCCGGACACACCCGCTCAACATCCTCTACGCCGAAGAGGAACCGCGCGACGTGGAGAGCACGCTCCGCCACTTCGCCGTGCACGCCGACCACCTTCACCTTGACGTAGTGTCGGGCGGGTCGGAAGTGCTCTCGGCGTTGCAGACCCACAGGGGCGACCCGCGCCACGACGTGCTGCTGCTGAGCTTCGACGCAGGCGGGCCGAACGCGCTGGAGGTGCTCAGAGAGTTGCGTCTGAGGCGGGGGCTGGACGTGCCCGCCGTGCTGCTGTGTCGGGAGGAGGATGAATATGCGGCACGACAGGCGCTGAAGCTGGGAGGAGCGACCTACCTGCTCAAGCGGCCGGGATATCTCTACCGGCTGACCTGGGAGTTGGAGGAGGCGCAATCGAGGGCGGAACTGCTGCGGCGGGAGGCGGCGCTGCAAGCGAGCGAGGCGCGCAACCGTGCGATCCTCAACGCGATTCCCGACCCGATGTTCGTGCTAAGCCGTGAGGGGAGATACATGGACTACCATGCGAGGGACGAGCGACTGCTGCCGGTGCCGGGGGGGGAACTGATTGGGAAGAGGGTGACGGAGGTGTTGCCGCCTGAACTGGCTGGGGAGTTGCTGGGCTGTTTCGAGCGGGCGCTGGCGACGCAGGAGCCGGTACTGCACGAGTACAGGGTTGAGACGGGTGAGGGGGTGCGGGCGTACGAGGCGTCGATGGTGAGTTGCGAGGGGGAGAAGATTCTCTCCATCGTGCGCGACATCACCGAGCGCAAGCACGCAGAGGAATCCCTGAAGAGCGCGCTCGCCGAGGTTCGGCAGTTGAAGGACAGAATCCAGGAAGAGAACATCTACCTTCAGGAGGAGGTTCGGGGCGCAAGCAACTTCAGCGAGATCGTCGGACACGGCGAGGCACTGACGCAGGTCTTGCGCCAGGTTGAAAGGGTTGCGCCGGCCAACACCACCGTGCTCATCCTCGGCGAGACCGGCACCGGCAAGGAACTGATAGCTCACGCCGTTCACAACCTCAGCCCGCGCAGCGAGCACACGTTGGTCAAGGTCAACTGCGCGTCGCTCCCCGCGCAGCTCATCGAGTCGGAACTGTTCGGCCACGAGAAAGGCGCCTTCACCGGCGCCGTCTCGCAGCGGCGCGGCCGTTTTGAGCTGGCCGACGGCGGGACTATCTTTCTCGACGAGGTCGGCGAGTTGCCCCTCGACTTGCAGGCCAAGCTGTTGCGCGTCCTCGAAGAGGGAGAGTTCGAGCGCGTGGGCGGCAGTCGCACCCTGAGCGTGGATGTGCGCGTCATCGCCGCCACCAACCGCAAGCTGGAGGAGGCGATGCGCCAGGGCGCGTTCCGGTCTGACCTGTACTACCGGCTCAGCGTCTACCCGGTCACCTTGCCGCCGCTGCGCGAGCGCCGTGAGGACATCCCCTTGCTGGTGGGCCACTTCGTCAAGCAGTTTGCCACAAAGATGGGGAAGCAGATCGAGACCATCCCTCACCAGGCGATGGCCGCCTTACAGAGCTACGACTGGCCCGGCAACATTCGGGAGCTGAGAAACGTGATCGAGCGGGCAGTAATCATCACGCGTGGGCCGGCGCTGCGACTGAGTAACGACATGAGGCCGCGGCCGAAGGGGGAGGGGGCGCCTTCCCCCGGCACACCGTTCGACACAGAGCCTGCTCTGTTCCCCGCGACCGAGACCCTTGAGCAGAGTGAATACAACTTAATCCTTCGCACACTCAAGCGGGTCAACTGGAAAGTGGAAGGCCCGGGTGGGGCGGCGGAATTGCTGGATATCAACCCGAGCACCCTGCGTACGCGCATTAAAAAGCTAGGTATCAACAGATCGTACACTCAACCCCAGCACTGAGAATTGCACCATGGCCCTCCCTTAATCACGCCGGCTTTTCGGCGGAGAAAAGCTTGAGTGACTGGAGCTTGAGGCCGAGGAAGCGTGCTTGGTGCGGACAACTATCTCTCGTTAATCTGCCACAGCAAGGCGTTGACATGATCCGACCGTGTCCGCAAGGAATTACATTCCACTCACCTACCGCTCAGTCGTCTCCACCCGCGCGGTCTGCTTCTTCTCGTCAACCGGGATGACCGTCAGCGCCAGATAGGTGCGCGCGTCGCCCGTCCGCCCGACCTCGTAGTCGCTCAGGAACTTGATGATCTGCGTCTCGCCGGGGCGCAGGAAGACGCCCGCGTCAAGGTCTACAGTCATCCGGCCGCCGCCGTTAGGCCCGATCTCGACGAACCACGACACCAGCCCGACGCGATAGTAGTCTTCGTCCTTTCGGCGGAAGACGGCGAAGGTCGTGTGACGGTCGAGCGAGCGGGCGCGGGCGACGGGGAGCCAACGAGTTGCCACATCGAAGTGGTTCGCCTTATCGACGTAGTTCGCATTCTGGTTGAGCGCCTGCGGCCCGCGGTCGAGCGCGGCTGCCTCGGCCAGGAGGAGCGTGCCCGTCCGGCGACCGTTGACCTCGGCCTCGCCACGTGAGGCGAGCCCCGCGAGCTTGTAGTCGAAGTCTTCGCTGCCGAGCTTCAAGGTGCTCGAACTCCAGCGGCGGTCCGCGGTCTCGGGGATGAATACGTTCTTGTCGTCGGTGCGGAAGTAGACGGCCTGCACGCGGACGCGCCGCGTCTCGTCCACCTCACAGATGCCCGGTGGGCGCATTGCGTAGTCTCTGGCGTTCGGGCAGGACTGCTGCAGGGATATCTGCGCCGCGGCCTGCGGGGCGAGCGCCAGCGTGGCGAATAGGGCGGCGACGATGGCGAGGGACAGCTTCGGGGCCGAGTGAATCGCGTTCTGCTTCAGAGTTGTCGGGGTCATTTCTCACTCCTTCATCCGTCCTCGGCGGACGTTTCAAATCAGACGGGGATCTCTTCGTCAGGCTCTGCCGCGGTAAGGGCCGAAGGTCTTCCACGTGGCCGTGTCGAAATCGCGGGTCATGCCGCAGGAGAGGCACACGCGGTAGGTGCGCCCCTCGCGCGTGAACGGGCGGCCCATCCGGTGGCGCCAGCAGCCGCCGAGGAGGAACCCGGTGATCCGGATGAGCGCGCCGCCGAAGGCGTGTCGGCGCTCGACCACACTTCCGTTTCGCTGTTGATTGAGCGTCGCCGCGTGCTGCATCACCGCTCCTTCCTGATGCTTGAGCTTCGTCTCTTCCGGCGCGAGGGGTTATTAGGTTTGACTGGCGGAGGATAGCAGCGCGTTCGTGGGCTGAAAATTGTACGTGCGTGCAAACGCCTTGTACTTTAGTGCAACCCGACTTCACCCTCGGCAGGAGCCCTGCCCCACCAGACAGAACAGCCCTCACTCCTGAAGTGGAGAGGGCTGCCCGGCGGGTCTCCGCACCGTTCTATTCGTTCAGGGGTTGCCGGAGACGTGCAGCGTCGAGCGGACGGCGTCGAGGAGGGATGCGGCACTGAAGGGCTTGGTCAGGAACTCGACGGCCCCCGCGCGCACGGCCCTCTCGCGGGTCGGCTCGTCGGCGTCGGCGCTGATGAAGATGATGGGGGTGCGGCTGTCAGACTGGTTCAGATGCTCCTGCAAGTCCACGCCGCTGATGCCGGGCAGGTTAACGTCGAGGATGAGGCACGCAGCTTTAGCGCGTCCCCCGTTGGCGAGGAACTCCTCCGCCGAGCCGTAGGTCAGCACCTCCAGCCCGCCGGCCCTCATGATGCGCGAGACGCTCTTACGGACAGATTCGTCATCGTCAACAACGGAGATGAACGGCCTCTTCTCTGTGGTAATCACGCCTCGGCCCGCTTTCTAGGCTACGTTCCCACAAAGAACATAGCAGGCCGGTGCGCGATTGGGTATCGTACTTTGGTGCAAGCGGGCAGGCCGGTATTGCCCTTTGGTGCAGTGCGATGTGTTCAGGCTAAGGATTTTGGACGACGCCGAGCTTCTCGGCCATGCGGACGAGGTCGGCAAGCGAGTCGGCTTCCATCTTCTGCATGACAGCCGCGCGGTGCGCCTTGATCGTCCTCTCGCTGGCCCCGAGCTGCGCGGCCACCTGCTTGTTGAGCAGCCCCGCGACGACCAGCGCGAAGACCTCGCGCTCGCGCGGCGTCAGGCGCTTGTAACGGCCGTGCAGCTCTGCGGTCTCGGCCCCGCGCCTGCGCGCCTCGCGGTCGCGCGTGTGCCCCTCGCGGACGGCGTCGAGCAACTCCTGGTTGCGGAAGGGCTTCGTCAGGAACTCGACCGCGCCCGCCTTCATCGCCTGAACCGTCATGGGGATGTCGCCGTGGCCCGTGACGAAGACGATGGGGATCAAGAGGTCGGCCCGCGCCAGCTCGCGCTGGAGGTCGAGGCCGGAGAGGCCCGGCATCTGTACGTCGAGGATAAGGCACGCGGGCGCGTCGGGCCGCGCCGAGCGCAGGAACTCTTCGGCCGATGTGAAGGTGACGACGCGCAGGCTCACCGACTCGAAGAGCCGCTTGAGGTAAGAACGCATGGACGGGTCGTCGTCCACGACAAAGACTGTGTGCGTCGCCCCCGTCACGGCGACGCCTCCGCGGGCGGCAATGCGAAACGGAAGCAAGCGCCCCCGCCGCCGTTCGCCTCCACCCAAAGTCTGCCGCCGTGCGTGCGTATGATCGAGCGGCTGATGGAGAGCCCCATGCCCATCCCTTCGGGTTTGGTCGTGTAGAACGCGCCGAAGACTTTCTCCATGTCCGCGGGGCTGAGTCCCGGCCCGTGGTCGCGCACGGCGACGAGGACGTTGCCCGCATCGTCATCCTCACCCGTCTCGACGACCAGCTCGCGCCTCGACTCTTCGACGGCACTCATCGCGTCCATAGCGTTTATGAGGAGATTCAGAAGCACCTGCTGCAACTGCACGCGGTCGCCGAGCACGGGCGGCAGGCCCGTGCCGAGCCTCGACTGCATCCTCACGCGCCGCGCGTTTGCCGCGCCGCCGAGCAGCGACGCGACTTCGCCGACGACCTCATTGATGTCGAGCGGCGTCATCCGGGCTGTGCCTTTCCTGAGAAGGTCGCGGATGCGCCTGAGCACTTCGGCCGCGCGGTGCCCGTCGCTATCAATGTCCGAGATGGCTTCGCGCAACTGCGTGAGGTCGGGGGGCTCCTCGGAGAGCCACGTGAGGCAGATGTCTGCGTTGCCGATGATTGAGGTGAGCGGCTGGTTGATTTCGTGGGCGATGGAAGCGGCCAACTCGCCCAGCGCCGTCACGCGGCTCATGCGCGCGAGGTCGGCCTGCGTCTGCCGCAAAGCCTCCTCCGCGTGCTTGCGCTCGGTGATGTCGCGCACGATGGAGAGAATCTTCTCCCCCTCGCAACTCACCATCGACGCCTCATAGACCCGCACCCCCTCACCCGTCTCAACCCTGTACTCGTGCAGTACCGGCTCCTGCGTCGCCAGCGCCCGCTCGAAACAGCCCAGCAACTCCCCAGCCAGTTCAGGCGGCAACACCTCCGTCACCCTCTTCCCAATCAGTTCCCCCC
>JBJMGR010000089.1:0-19136 GCA_045807805.1 Pyrinomonadaceae bacterium
ACCCCGCGCACGCACGGATGAAAAAATGGCTGACCGTGGGACGCGATACTTTAAGCCCACGGTCAGCCGTTCTTTTTTCGCCGTAGACGTACGGCCGTGACTTTCAAACTCCTCCCCGAAATCTTGCGACACGCCGCGCCCTCCTTGCGGAGAGAACTTCAGACGATGAACACGAACCGACTCTTCAAGCTCCGCGCGCTCGCGCTCTGCCTCTCGCTCTCATGCGCGCTGTGCGCCGCGCCGTCCACGCTCGCGCAGTCGAACGATAAGATGAGCGCGCAAAGCTCGACCCAGAGCGCCGTGGTGGCGGCGACGCCGAGCGAGGTCGTGCGCGCCTTCTACACGGCGCTGCGCGAGGCGCGCTTCCGCGACGCGCTGATGATCTCCGTCTACAGGCCCGCGATAGAATCCTTGAGCGCGGCGGAACTCGAAGAGCTTCGGCCCGACTTCGAGCGCATCGCGGGGGCCGTGCCGCCCGACTTCGAGTTCACGGGCGAGTCCATCTCTGGCGACGAGGCGACTGTCTTCATGAAGTCGGGCACGGAGCAGGAGCGCAACGTCAGGGTCGAGCCCGTCTACCTCGTGCGCGGCGCGGGCGGCGCGTGGATAGTCGGCGACCGCGCGGGCGCGGTCGAGGCGAAGAAGCAGGGCAAGAAGTTCTTCTTCGAGCAGCGCATCGCCGCGCACGAGCAGGACGCCGAAGACATGCTCAAACGCATACAGGCCGCCGAGATCGCATACTCCATCCAGCGCAAAGGCATCTTCGGAGACCTCAACTCGATTGTCGATGCGGGCTTCGTGCCGAAAGACATACTCGGCAGCGAGACCACAGGCTACCGCTTCACGGTCGCGACGGGCGACGGCGGCAAGTCTTACGTCGCGCGCGCGGAGCCCGAACGCTACGGGCGCACTGGCCGCCTCTCCTTCTACATGGATGCGTCCGGCATACAGCGCAAGGACACGGGCGGCAAGCCCCTCAACCCCTCAAAGAGATGAAAAAAAGAGTCCCCCTCGCTCTCCTCCACACGCTGCCGCTCGCGGCGCTCTTCGCGCTCGCCTGCGCGCTGCTCGCGCCCGCCGCGCCCGCACGACGCGCGACGCAGGAGCAGGAGGAACTGAAGAAGTCGCAGTTGCCGTCGAACAGTACGCTCTACGGCCGTGCGATCTACGACGACACTAACCGGCCCGTGCGTCGCGCGCGCGTGATGCTCGTTGACGAGACGGGCTCGCGCCCGGAGTACAACGCGCTCACCGACTCCGACGGCGCGTTCCGCATCGAGCACGTGCGCGAGGGCTCTTACCTCATCTTCATTGACGCGCCCGGCGTCATCTCGCCAATCGGATTCGTGAACTTCAGCGCGTTGCGCGGCCGCGGCGCGCCCGACTTCACGGAGGCGCGCAATTTCTTAGACGTGGTTGACGTGGACGGCAAGCAGGACGCGCGCGTGACGGCGCGCGCGCGTCGCGGCGCCGCGCTCGGCGGCAAGGTCGCATACGCCGACGGCGACCCGGCCGTCAACGTCTCGGTCAACGTCATGCGGCGCGACGCGGGCGGCCACCTCGAAAAAATACTGGCGGGCATCAACATCACCGCTATCTCGGGACTGCGCACCGACGACCGGGGCATCTTCCGCGTCTCGGGACTGCCGCCCGGCGAGTACGTCGTAAGCGTCTCGGAGCAGGCCGAGCACGGCGGCGAAGGCGGCGAAGACGTTGGGAGTCGCGACCCGACGGCGAGCGTCCTTGAAGGTCTCTCGCGCCAGCAGTTCCTTATGACCTTCTACCCTTCCGCGACGAGCGCGAAGGAGGCCGTCGTCATCAAGGCGGACGCGGGCGTCGAGCGCTCAGACATAGACATCACGATACCGGAGCGCGCGCTTCACCTTGTGAGCGGGGTCGTGCGCGGCAAGAGCGACAAGCGCCCGGTCAAGGGCGCGAGGGTCACGATAGTGCGCCGCGACGAAGACGCGGGCGCCGAGCCGTCCGCGGAGGCGTACATCTCCGACAATGCCGGGTCGAGCAACGGCACTACGACGGACGCCGAAGGGCACTGGGAGTTCAAGGAGATTCCCGAAGGGCCGTACACCATCTTCGTCAAGCCGACCGAGGAGTATGAGGAGACGACCGGCGGCGTCTCGAACATGAACGCGAACATGAACGCGAACATGAGTTCGAGCATGACTTACGACGCCAACATCAGCGGCGGCTACCGTCGGCCGCGGCGCAAGAAGGGATACGCGCCCACACGCCGCGACGTGCAGGTCATCGACAGCGACCTGTCCGACCTGGCCGTCGAGCTGACCGACGGCGGCCGAGTCTCCGGCACCGTGACGTTCGAGGGCGGGAAGTCGGGTAACTACGGCTCCGTAAGCCTGCGCCGCGTGCCCGACGGGGGCACGGCTCCGGGCGCGGAAGATGGCTGGGCGGCGTACGCCGCCGATGGGCGTTTCGAGATCAACGGCCTCCCCACGGGCAAATACTTCATACAGTTCAGCTCCTACGGCGAGTCGGGAAGGCTCTACGCCAAGTCCATCACGTGGAACGGCAAAGACCTCACGCGCGAGCCGCTCGAAATCGGCGAGGGCGCGACGGCCGAGGGCATACGCATAGTCGTGTCGAACAACCCCTCGAAGCTGCGCGTGCATGCGGCGGGCGCGGCGCACAAGAACGCGGCGGGCGGCGTCGAAATAATCTTAGTCCCGGCGGACGTTGCGGGCTGGTCGCCTTACACGCAGCCGTTCGCGTGCACGACGGAAGAGGACGGGACGTGCGAGATAGCAGCGCCGCCGGGCGACTATCATGTCGTGGCGATACCGCCCGGCGGCATGGGCGGCTCTCCCGAAGCGGAGTTGAAGAGGCGCGCGACGGCCGCGCCGCGCGTGACGCTCGCGGCGGGCGAGACGAAGGAGTTCGCGGTCGTCGTGCCGGAGAAGTAGAGCAGAGGGATTAAGGGGGAGGGCCTTACGGCCGTCTGATGCCGGAGCACCTGCGCAAGATTGCGAGCCGCCTGCGCGAGCTAGTCGCCGACCGTCGGCGCGCGCCTCGATACAGGGTGAGTCTGCCGGTCTCCGTCTCGCTGCTCGACGCGGAGGCGAGCGCCGAGCCCGCGCTCGTGCAGGGGCGCACGCGCGACGTAAGCTCGGACGGCATCGGCGTCATTCTGCCGAACATACGCGTCGGCGGACGCTATCTCGTCGGCGACTCCGTCACCTTGCGCGTCATGCTCAAGCTGCCCGAATCTTACGCGCGCCTCTACGGCACGCCCGTCCGCTACGAGAAGCTGGAAACCGCCGGCGACAAAGGCTTCCTCGTCGGCATACGCCTCACGGAGACCTCCGAACGCGACCAGGCGCTCCTCATCAATTACATCAAGGGATTGAAGAAGTGAGGGAAGCGGTCAACACTTAGCGGTCAGCCTTCAGCTTAAAGCATTAACAACCTTCGCGCCTTCTCTGCTTAAACGCAAAGGACGCAGAGAAGGCGCGAAGAGCGCGAAGAGGGTTTGGCGGAAAGCTGAAGGCTGAATGCTGAGTGCTACTTAAAAACTATCCACCCGAACTTTTCGGGGACGTGGAAGGCTGGCTCGGGCGTGTGTGTGGGCTGCCATGCGAGGTAGCCGCGCGTCGGGTCATGGCCGACGCAGCGGAAGAGATTGCAGCGCCAGCGGTCTCCGGCGCGCGGCGTGTGGCGGAGCGCCTTCCAAGGGATGCGCATCCCCGAGACGACAGAGCCCTCGCGCACGCGCGCAGCCGCGGTCATGCCGGAGCGGAAGTCCCAGTGCTTGTCGAGCCCGTGCGGGCGAACGTCAATCGAAAGGTCGAGCCACTCGCCCGTGGGCGCAACCTCGAACTCGGCGTAGTGCTTTATCTCGCGCGTCTCGTGGGTGATGAAAATCTCGCACACGTCCCTGTCCCAGAGGCCGATGCTCTTCGCTTCGAGCTTCGGAGACTCCGAGACGACGAGCGGCTCGGCCTGCACGCAGTCGAAGCGCACGGTGAGCCCGCCCGCGTCCCACACGACGCGAGCCTCCGCGCGTCGGCCCGCGGGCGCGTCCTCGCCCGACCAGTAGCGCGCAATCCGCGCCGCGCGCGCGCGCGTCCAAGCCTCGTCGTCGAAGTCGCCCGCCGCGAGCGCGCGCTCGACCCCGAGCGCCTCGACGATGTTCGTTATCTCGTAGCCCCTCGCCACCATATTTGAAGGAAGGCGGAAGGTGGAAGGCGGAAGGCGGAATTAAATACGACTTGCTTACCCTTCATCCTTCATCCTTCATCCTTTCAGAAGAGTCCTTTCACCCATCCGCCGTCGACGACGAGCGTCTGGCCCGTGATGTATGAGGCGCGCTCGGAGGCGAGGAAGGCGACCGCCGCGGCTATCTCTTCGGGGCGCGCCATGCGACGCATAGGTACTTCGCCCGCCCATCCCTCTATCATCTGCTCTTTGGTCTTGCCGAGCCGCGCGCCGCGCTCTATCGCGTGCTGCTCCTGACGCGACGTGAGAGTCCAGCCGGGCGCGACGTTGTTGACCGTCAAGCCTTCGGCCGCGACCTCGTTCGAGAGCGTCCTGGCCCAGCCCGTCAGCCCCGCGCGCACCGTGTTTGAAAGCAGTAGGCCCGCGATGGGCTGCTTGACGGAGATGGACGTGACGTTGATTACGCGCCCCCATCCGCGCTCGCGCATGACGGGCACGACGAGCCGCGCGAGGCGTATGGCCGAGAGCGCGTTCAGCTCGAAGGCGCGCCTGTAAGCGTCGAGCCCCGTCTCCTCGAAGGTCGAGCCCGGAGAGCCGCCCGCGTTCGTCACGAGCACGTCCACGCGCCCCGCCGCGTCGAGCGCCGTCGAGACGAACGCTTCCGCGTCTTCATCGCTCGTCACGTCGGCGGCGACGCCCGTCACCTCCGCGCCCGTCTCGGACGTTATCCTCTCGGCGGCATCGCCGACGCGCCCCTCGTCGCGCGAGCAGATAAACACTCGCGCGCCCTCGCGCGCAAGCTCCAACGCAGACGCGTACCCAATGCCTCCGCTCGCCGCCGCGACCAGAGCCACGCGGCCACTCAAACCCAAGTCCATCCGAGAGCTTCCTTTCAGCGCTTCGCGGGCCGCGGAGACGATGCCCGCACTTCGACGAACTACGAATATAGAACCATTACCACGTTCTAATGAGCGACGCAAAAACTTTCTCGCACGCCGCACGGGTCGCCCACTGACTACCGCCTACTTCCTTCTGTACCTGTCGAACCACGCGCGCAGGAAGAGCATCTGCGCGACGCGGTTTGAGGGGTGGCGCAAAGAGAAGTCGCCGTTGAAGCCGTGATACTCGTCCGAGAGCCGTACCATCGCGGTCGGGACTTTGCGCATCTTGAGCGCGCGGTAGTACTGCTCGGTCTGCTCCAAGGGCGTGCGCAGGTCTATGTCGCCGACGAGAATCATCGTGGGCGTCTTGACGTTGCCGACGTAGGTTATCGGCGAGCGGCGCATGTGCTCTTCGGGGTTCTCCCACGGAAGCTGTTTGAAGTTGTAGTACCAGTCGGCCGAGTCGGTCGTGCCGACGAACGAGTACCAGTTCACGACGGGCTTCATCGCGACGGCCGCGGCGAAGCGGTCTGTGTGGCCGACAATCCAGGTCGTCAAGACGCCTCCGCCCGAGCCGCCCGTGACGAAGAGGTTGTGCTCGTCTATGTAGCCACGCTTTATCACTTCGTCCACGCCGCGCATCAGGTCGTCGTAGTCCTGTCCGGGGTAGGCGTTGTTGATCGCGTTGCCGAACGCCTGACCGTAGCCTGTCGAGCCGCGCGGGTTCGTATAGAGGACGACGTACCCTTCGGCGGCGTGGTTCTGAAACTCGAAGTTGAAGCCCGTACCGTACATCGAGTGCGGCCCGCCGTGTATGTAGAGCAGCAGCGGATACTTCTTCGCGGGGTCGAAGTCGGGCGGCTTCACTATCCAGCCCTGCACGCGCGTCTTCGAGCAGTCCGAAGGCTTCGGCTGTAAAGGGTCTGAGTCGGCGGCGACGCACTTCTGCCCGCCCGACATGCCGACCGAGTCGTACCAAATCTCTTCGACCTGCCCGAGCTTCCGGCCTTCGAGCAGGTCTCCGTTGACGTTCGTCAGACGCGCGAGGCCCGAGGCGTTGACGTTGTACCCGCTCATGTTCTTGTCGCGCATCACCCCGAACGCGTACACGTCCGTCGGCTCGTACGTCGATGAGCGCGTGCCGACCATCACACCACCGCGGCTCATCGAGCTGACGCTCAGAATCTGCGTGCCGTTCATAACCTGCCGGGGCGCGCCGCCCGCCGCGGGGACGAACCAGATGTTCTGCGAGCCGCGGTCTTCAGCGACGAAGTAGAGCCCGCCGTTGTCTTCGGCCCAGAAGACGTTTGAAGGCGCGCGGTCGAAGCCTTCGGTAAGCGCGCGCCTGTTCGACCCGTCCGAGTTCATCACGTACAGGCGGGAGACGTTGTACGTGTTGTCGTTCTCGTCGTTGCCCGTGTATGCGATGAGCTTGCCGTCGGGCGAGACGCGCGGGTTGCTGTCAGGCCCCTTGCGGTCTGTCAGTTGACGAATCGCGCCGCCGCGCAGACCCACCGCGTAAATCTCCGAGTCGTTGCGGAGATACTCGGCGTCCGCCTTCCGTATCGCGCTGAAGTAGATTGTCTGCGAGTCCGAGGCCCACTCGGGCGAGCCGTGCTGATAGTCGCCGTCGGTCAACTGGCGCGGGCTGCCGCCTTCGGACGAGATGACGAAGACGTGCGCGAAGCCTTCGGGCCGCCAGCCCGAGCCGTCGTTTCGATAGTTCATGCGCTCGACGACGCGCGGCGCGTCAACCCACTTCGCGCCGGACGGCCGCGCGGGCATCTTCACGGAGAGTGTGGGCGTGCCGGGCACGAGCATGTTGAAGGCTATGTGCTGTCCGTCGGGCGACCACGCGAGGTTCGAGGGCGAGCGCTCCAATCGCGTCAACTGCGACTCGCCCGGCGCGTCCAACCACTTGACGAAGATCTGCGCGCCCGCGGGCTGCCCCTGCGCGACGTACGCGACGCGGCGCGAGTCGGGCGACCATGCGGCCTGCGAGCCCTTCGCGTAGAAGCGGTTGCGCCCGCCGTCCGCGTCCATTATCCAGACCTCGTCCTCGTACTTGTCGTTGACCTTGTCGGCCCAGCGACGCGTGTAGACAATCTGCTTCCCGTCTGGCGATACCTGCGGCGACGCGACCAACTCCCAATCCATGAACAGTTCAACGCCCAGACGCTCTCTCTGTGATTGCGCCCGCGCGCTCCGAGTCAAGGCCGGGGCCAACACGACGGCCAGCGCAAACGCGAAAAGGACAGCAATGCTCCTCGGTCTCATCCTTTGAAACTCTCCGTTCTCTTGCGGTGTGTGCGTTGCGTCGTCGGGAAAGCTTGCGCGCGGCGACGACTGCGGCGGACTGCGCGTGGATGATAAAGGAAAAGTGTGAGGGTTGAAAGTAAAGTCCGCGATGAAGAAAGCTCTCGTGTCGGCGGTCGGGTGCATGCCGTTCCTATGCAAAGTCAAGACTCAAGTGACGACACTACTCCGAGCCAGGCTCACCAGCAGCCGCAGCTCCATTGTCTCGGTCTGCTACCTCGCGCTCTTGTGACGGATGAGGGAGAGCGTGTCCGGTGTACCTCCACGCTCCTATTCGGGATCAAAGTCCCACTCCATGATTCGAGCAAGGGCTTATGGACAGGTCACACTGTTAGCCGGGCTTGGCTCCGAAAAGTTGACCCACAACGGCATCCGACCCTCGTCCTATCTCCCTCACGTTTCTAGAGAGGCGTGAGCATGATACACCGGACAAGTGGACTTGTATCATGTCCTGTTAGGCGCGACCTGGCTGTAGATTCTCATCACTCTCTTTTTGTTAACTTTGCCGCACACCCCCTAGTGTTGCCTTCAACTTGTCTTCAAAATCTTGCACTCCTCTTGGAGTATACTCATAGACGATTACCCTCAAGTGACGCAGGTCGAACGGGATGTCATCAATTGATTGTGAGATTAAAATTGTGTCTTTACCCAATGTGTGGGCAATGCCAATTTCATAAAAGACATTGGGATTTCTGCCTGTGCAATCGGCAATGATAATGACTGCATTATGAATAGCCGACCATACATCTTGAATGATAGAACCAATTGTAAAGAAATCGTCGGCTCGCCCAGCGGTTAATCCCATCTCCTTTGTAACTTTCTTTACATGGTCATCAAAGACTGGGCGAAGTTCTTGTGTAAAAGGCGTAAGCATAAAAAGTTGAGGCCACTTATCTGATTTGATTGGATCGCCGAAGATTGATTGATTGCCTCCCGTGAAACTAAAGCCTAAGGTATCCTCCATTGCTGCAGCAAGTGGAGAAAGATAATAAGTAATATTAAGAAGTGGAGGGATTAAATCTGTTTTATCGCTCTGGATTAATTCTCCATTTCCATCGAATGCCTGAATCAATCCCCAACTTTCAAGTTTTCTGAGCGAATCCATCAAAAAATGCGTAGGACTGTAATCTGTGTATCTATATTGTTCAGGAAGAACATAAAATAAATCTCTAATTGAACATCCGCGTTTACTTTTTAATTGTTTTAGAATTTGGATTGCCATGGAATCCGCCATATATCACCTCTTCCAAATGTAGTTTAAGGGAACCTACCGTAGCGCCTAACTACTATTGTGCCGAATGGTTCGGTCTAACTCCGTAATGGGGCGTGAAAAGCCGAAGGGTTCGGGAAAACTAAGTAGTCCGTGGAGTGAATTGGTGGGGGCGTGCGGCGAAGAGGCTGCACGCCCCCGGTGTTTGTTAGTGGGTTAAGGTGCGATTTTTACGACGGGGTTGCTCCAGGCCGATTGGCCGGAGGATGTGATGGCGGCGACGCGGAACCAGTAGCGCGTGCCGCTGTTGAGTCCTTCGACGGTCGTGCGCGAGCGTGTGGAGACGCCGGAGTGTGTCCATGTGGACTCGCTCGGCGGGTCTGGGCTGCGCTGCACGACGTAGGAGCGCGCGCCGCGCACGGTGTCCCAGGAGAGGTCTATCTCGCCGTCGTGGTCGCCCGCAGTGGCCGTGAGCGAGATAGAGACGGAAGGTGTCGAGGTCGAGTGGGTGGGGCCGGACGCGCCGCGCACGTCGAGACCCGCGCTCATGATGAGTTCGTCGTTGCTTCCCGCGACCGATTCGACGTACGCGACCAGTTGCGTAAGGGTCTGGTCTAGCGCCTCATCCTTCGCGTTCTGCGCCGCCGTGCGAGCCTTGGCCTCCTGGCGCGCGGCCTGCGCCGCGTTTGCCGCCGCTTCGAGGTCTTCGATTGTCGCCGTAACCTGCGCGAGGGGCGGGTGCGGCGAGGTGAAATTAGTGTTCTCCTTCAAGGCCGCGACGATCTGTTGTGCTCGCGCGAGCTTTTCGGGGATTGAAAGGTTTCGGAGATTGAGCTTGATTCGTGCCATCGTAAAGGTCTCCTGTCTGAGGCGGGAGGCTGCGGTTGTATCGAGGATTACGAGACCCTGCTGGTATGGCGCAGGAGGATAACGCCGAAACTCCTTCAAGGCAAGAATTTTTTTAGGTGCCGTTTAAGCCGCCCCTCGCTATCGCCCGCAATACTGCTCTCACACCGACTCACACTAGTGTGATTCAAGATTGTATTGCTCCGAGTCAACTTTGAATTGCTCCGGTTCATACTTGAATCACTCCGATTCAAATCTGAATCGTCCCAATCCAAGTTTGAATCGGAGCAGTTCAAATCCGAATCAAGGCGATTCGAGTCTGAACAGCGGCGAAACAGACGCTTTCCGCCTCTATCTTAGTTTGAATCGGAGCGGTCTCGAATGCTTCCGCGCGGAGACTTATGTGAATCAACACGGGACGGATGATTATGGACTCGGAATCAAGTCGAATCGTAGAGAGACTGTCGAGGAGTGTTCCAGTTAACTCCCGTCCGCGTGCGGAACGGGGCTGAAGTCCCTGTCCCAAGCGCGGCGCGTGAGGAACCATAGGAGGCCGGGGAGTGTGAAGAAGACGCCGATGGTGATGGTGACGACGCGGGGCGAGTACTGGAAGCGGTCGAGCGCTTCGCCCGTGAAGTAGTTCGAGGCGGCCATGGCGAGCGTCATAAGCGTTAGCTCCGCCGCGAAGACACGGCCGCGGAAAGCGTCCTCGACGGTCGCCTGCAAAAGCACTGTCGAGAAGACCCACAGAGTGCTCCCGGCCATGTGCGCGACGGCGAGCCAGAGGAGCGCGAGCGCGAATATTTTAGAGCTTCCGAAAGCGGCGTAGAAGAGTCCCGCGACGACGAACGAGATGCCGATGGCGCGCTGCATCTGCCCGCGCGTCTCGCCGTAGAAGCGTCGCATGAGCACGGGGCCGACCGCAGTTCCTATGCCGCGCGCGAAGTAGAGCACGCTCATCCCCGCGGCCGCGCTCGCCCCGACCATGAAGACCTTCTCGCCGAAGACGGGCAGCAGCGTCAGAATCCCTCCGCCCAACCCCCACGCGGGTTTGACCAAAAGCAGCGCGAGCACACGCGGTCGCCTTCGCACGTACCTTAATCCTTCGAGTGTGTCCGAGACGCCGAGCGCCTTCGAGAGCGTAAGCCGTCGCTTCTCTCGCGGGGGCCTTCGCGGGAGACGCACGCTCGCGATGAGCAGAGCCGAGAGGACGTAGGTCAGAGAGTCTATGACGAAGGCTGCGTCCGTGCCGAACCATGCGGTGACGGGGCCGCCGAAGGCCGCCCCGAGTGTGAGCATCGCAGACCACGTCACGGAAGAGATTGCGTTTGCCGTGCCGAGTTCTCGCTCGCTCACGATGGATGGAATCGCGGCCGAGCGCGCGGGCTCGAAGAAGGAGGAGAGGCCGAGCTGCAAGACCGTGAGAACGTAGACGAGCCAGACTTGCTCGGGCCTTCGGACGAAGAGGAATCCGAGGACGACGAGCGCGCGTGCCGCGTCGCTCACGATCATGAGCGTGCGGCGGTTGAAGCGATCCGCGAAGACGCCCGAGAGCGGCCCGAGGACTACGCTCGGGAGGAAGCGCGTGACGAATACGAGCGCGATCACGCTGCCCGAACCCGTCAGACGCAGCACGAGCGTGAAGAGCGCGATGGTATCGAACCAATCGCCGAGCTGGCTCACGACCTGCCCGAGCCAAAGGAATCGGAACTCGCGGTTACGCCGAAGCAGTTCGACGTACCCCGCCGGGCGCGACTCCAACGCGCCCGCCCGCCCCTTTGTCTCGTCCGATTCCAATCGAATGATTCCAGCGCCGTCAGCGTCTAAAGATTACGCGGAAGGTTGCGCCGCGCGCCGCGCGTTGTCAACCGGGGGGAATTACAAGTTCAAAGTTCAAAGTTGCAAGTTCAAAGTTCCAAGTTAAGAGTACGTGTCTTCAACTTGGAACTTGCAACTTGGAACTTGCAACTCTGTCACTCATTCTGCCTTCCACGCTTCAACATGACGCGTCACGTTGACCGCGTGCGCGTGGCGTGTCGCCGTCTAAGCCTGAATCTCCGGGAAAACGCGGTGGCACGCGGGTTGTAAAGATAGGCACAGCGGCTTGCAGAGGCGCGGCACACGCGCCTCGCGGGCTCTCCGCACGGAGCCCGTAAAGCCGCACCAGATTCTTGACGCGAGGAGCGTTGATTGAAGATTGGGGCGCAAAGCGATGAGGGTCTTTCGCGCCCCGGTGATTTCTCACCCTGCACGGCGGGCGAGTGCCAAATGTATGCCCGCCGCTTGCCCCCCGGAGTCCGTCGCCGGAAGTGGTTGCCGATTTGCTCCCGGCCTCCACTCCCGGCGACGGGCACTTTTTGAATGGTAAGTTCAAAGTTCCGAGTTTCAAGTTAAAAGTTAAAAGCAGTCGCCTTTAACTTTGAACCTGCAACTTTGAACCTGCAACTTTGAACTTGAAACTTATGTTCCGTATAGACATGTCGGACTACAACCGCGCGTCGCGCGTGTACTGGTGCGCGCTCGTCGCGGCGGGCGCGCTCGTGCTCGCGTGGGGCCTCGGGAGTTGTCTGCGATTCGGGCCCGCGCAGTGGGCGCAGCTCGTCGTGCTCGCGAGCCTCGTGGTCGTCTCCGGCGTGCACCCCGTCCACATACCCGGCACGAAGGCGAGCCTGACGGCGGGCGACTGCTTCATCTTTCTCGGCACAATCTTCCTCGGCGTCCCGGCAGCTATCGCGCTCGCCGCGCTCGACGCCTTCACCAGCGCACTCAGCACCTCGCGCCGCGCGACAAGCTGGATAGCAGCGCCCGCCTGCATGGCTCTGACCGCGTTCGTCGCGGGCCGCGTCTTCTACTTCGCGCTCGCGGCGTCGGGCGTCGCGCGCGAGCCGCTCGGCATCAAGGAGCCCGCATCGCTCGAACATCTCGCGCTGCCGCTCGTCGTGATGGCTCTCGTGCAGTACGTCCTCAACGGCGCGCTCGTTTCGACGCTCGGAGCGCTCAAGGGCCGTCGCAACGTCTGGGCCAGTTGGCGCGACGGCTTCCTCTGGACTTCCTGGACGTTCTTCGCGGGCGCGATTGCGGCGGCCGTCGTCTACGCGGCCATCTCGCGCTTCGGCCTGCTCTACGTCACCCTGAGCGTGCCCGTCATCGCCGCGACCTTCGCGACCTACCGAACCTACTTCGAGCGCGTCAACGAGAAGACGCGCGAGGCCGCGGAGCTTTCGCGCCTGCACCTCGCGACCGTCGAGGCGCTGGCGACCGCCATTGACGCCAAAGACCAGACGACTCACTTCCACGTCAGGCGCGTGCAGATCTACTGCGCGCGCGTCGGCGAGTTGATGGGCTTGACCGCGGGCGAGGTAAAAGCTCTGAAGGCCGGCGCGCTCCTGCACGACGTTGGCAAGCTCGCCGTGCCCGACCACATCCTGAACAAGCCCGGCAAGCTCACCGAAGCCGAGTTCGACCGGATGAAGATTCACACGACCGTCGGAGCGCAGATACTCGAACGCGTCGGCTTCCCCTATCCGGTCGTGCCCGTCGTGCTCTATCACCACGAGCAGTGGGACGGGCGCGGCTACCCCGAAGGTTTGAAGGGCGAGGAGATTCCGCTCACGGCTCGCATACTCTCCGTCATCGACTGCTTCGACTCCGTGCGCGAAGAGCGCCCGTACCGTCGCGGCATGACGCGCAAAGAGGCGTGCTCGATGCTGCGCCGCGGCGCGGGCGCGCACTTCGACCCGCGCGTCGTCGAGCTGTTCCTTCAACACCTCGAAGAGTTCGAGGTCGAGATTGCGGCGCAAGGGTTGGAGCACCGCCGCGTCACGCACGAAGAGTCTGAGAATTGCGAGCTTCTCGGCGAAGACTTGGACACCCTTCTGCGCGCGCGCCCCGCGCCGGTCTCGCCGCACAACTCCGACGCGCCCGACTACCTGAGCCAGATAACGAACGCTCATCGCGAGGTCTTCGCGCTCTACGAGATCGCGCGTACCTTCGGCTCGTCCTTGGACATCGAAGACACCGCGTCGGTTCTCATCAACAAGGTCGGGCACGTCGTGCCTTCAGACCTCTGCGCCGTCTACCTCTACGACGACGAGAAGGGCTACGCGACGGCCGCGCACGTCTCCGGTCACCACTCGGAATCCTTGCGCGGCCGCGCGGTCGCGGCGGGCGAGGGCGTCGTCGGCTTCGTGCTCGCCAACCGGCGCGCCTCTTATCTACTCGACCCGATGCTCGACTTCACGGACGTTGAGCTGCCCGCTGGCTTCCGCTTCCACTCGATGGTCGCGCTGCCGCTCACGAAGGACGAGCGCGTGCTCGGCGTGCTCGCGGTCTACTCGACGGAGCCGCGCCGCTACACGGACGACCACCTGCGTCTCTTGGACACGGTCGCGCGTCTCGCGTCCGACGCGTTCGCCAACGCGATGAGCCACGCCGAGGCCGAGTCGAACGCGCTGACGGACAACCTGACCGGACTCCCGAACGCGCGCTCGATGTATATGCGTTTCGAGGAGGAGGCCGCGCGCGCGCGCCGAAACGGAAGGCCGTTTCAGGTCGTCATGCTCGACCTCGACGACTTCAAGCAGGTCAACGACACCTTCGGCCACCGCACGGGCGACCGAATGCTTCGCGAGGTCGGCCACATTCTTCACGGGCAGCTACGCGAGTACGACTTCCTCGCGCGCTACGCGGGCGACGAGTTCGTCGCGATAGTTCAAGACCTCACGAGCGAGCAGACGAACGAGCTACGCGAACGAATCGAGCGCGCCGTCTCGCGCTTCTCCATTCACGTGCGCGGCGACAAGCACGCGCGCGTAGGCATCTCGATAGGCTCGGCCTCCTACGGCATCCACGGCGAGACGCTCGACCAGCTACTCATACACGCCGACGAGGCCATGTACTCCGCCAAGTCTACGCACAAGCAACTCGCCAACTCCCCCGGCTCCGCCGTCAAACGCGAACTCACCACGGGCGACCTCGCCACGACGGCGATAAACTAACAAACAGAACCGCGAGCGGTAGCGAGCGGGTATCAAGCTTCGAGATGCGTTTGCGTGTCGGAGCTTGATACCCGCTCGCTACCGCTCGCGGTTCTGTTCCTTGACTTTAACCCGCCCTGTCGTTTTCAATCGAAGTGTGGGCGTGCGTGTCGCCCGCATGAACTTTCCCGACGCTTCGATGCCGCGGGCTGTGTGCGTCTCACCCGACCGGGCCGCGCGTTTTTCAGAACAAGAATAAGAACAAGGCATGACAGTCTCTTCCCAGATTTCGAGCAGGGCCGCGACCATTCTCGTGGTCGAGGACGACGAGAGGGCCCGCGCGGGATTCGTGCGCGCGTTCGAGTCCGAAGGGCACAGGGCTCTGGCGTGCGGCGACGCGGCCGAGGCGCTTCGCGAGTTGCACCGGCAGGGCTGCGACCTCGTCGTCTTAGACATAGAGCTTCCGGGCGTGAGCGGGCTCGCGCTCTGCCGTCTGCTGCGCGCGCAGGCCGCGACGCGTCGGCTGCCGGTCATCGTCGTCTCGTCGCACGACCGCGAAGAGTACAAGGTCGAGGCGTTCGCGGCGGGCGCGGACGACTTCGTCGTGAAGGGCGCGACCGAGCGCGAGCTGCTCACGCGCGTCGCCGCGCACCTCGACGCCTCCGCGCGCGAGCGCTTGCTCGAAGGGAGCAACCGCGAGCTTTCGTTCATCGCGGATTTGGGGCGCGGGCTCCTTCACGCTTTGAGCCCGGCCGAGGTCGTGCGGCGCGTCGCGGGCGCGACCTATGAGGGCGCGGACACGGCCCTGTGCGCGGCGGTGCTTCTGAAGAGCGACGCGCGCGGGGCGAAGACGGGCGCGGGAGACGAGGGCTTGACCGTCTGCGTCTTCGACCGAGAGGGGAGTGCGGAGGAGAGCGCGTCGCTCGTCAACGTCGCGCGGCTGCGTGCGTGGCTCGCGTTGTCGCCTTCGGTCTCGGCCCGCGTCGAGAGCGACGAAGAGTTCTTCCTCCGCGACCGAGAGCACGCCGTCGAGTACGCAGCGCCTCTACGCTTCGAGGGTCAGTCGCTCGGCGCGCTCATCGTCGCATTCGACCAGCACGGCGACTGCGGGCAGACCGAAGAGAGACTCGTCGACGCCGCCGCGCAGCAGGCCGCACTCGCCGCGCGCATCTCTACTCTCTACGAGGCCGCGCGCTCGTCCTCTGTCACGCTCGCGCGCGAGGTCGAGCGGCGCACGGCCGAGGCAGAGAGTCAGCGGCGCTTCACCGAGGCGATTATTGACAGCCTCCCCGTCTCGCTCTACGCCGTAGATCATGACTACCGCGTCGTCGCGTGGAACCGCAACCGCGAACTCGGTGGGCAGGGCATACCGCGCCGCGACGTGCTCGGCCGGAACATCTTCGAGGTCTTGACGCGGCAGCCGCGCGAGTCTCTGGAGGACGAGTTCGAGCGAGCCTTCGCCACGGGCGAGATAGAGCACATCGAGCAGGAGTCGCGCGCGCCCGACGGCACGACGCGCCACTGGCTCATCAGCAAGGTGCCGATGAAGATTGAGGGCGACGAAGTCTCGCACGTCATCACGGTCGGCGAAGACATCACGCCGCGCGTCAACGCGAACCGTGCCGTCGCGCGAACGGAAAAGCTCGCGGCCGTCGGCCGACTCGCGGCCGGAGTAGTCCACGAGATAAACAACCCGCTCGCGACCATCTCCGCTTGCGCCGAAGCTTTAGAGTCGCGCGTCGTCGAGGGCGCTTACGGCGCGGGGCCTGACGTTGAAGATTTGCGCGAGTATCTTCAGCTCATACGCGGCGAGGCGTTTCGGTGTAAGCAGATAACGAACGGCCTGCTCGACTTCAGCCGCGCGCGCGCGGCTGAGCACGCGCCCGTCAACCTCTCGGACGTGGTCGAGTCGGCCGCGCGCCTGCTCGCGCACCAGAAGCGCGGCGCGGCGATAAAGATCGATGTGATGCTGGCGGAGAGTCTCCCTTTAATCTCGGGCGACGTGGGGCAGTTGCAGCAGGCGGTCATCATCCTCGCGGAGAACGCCATGGACGCGATGCCCGAAGGCGGCACGCTCACGCTTCGCACGTCGCGCGAAGCGGGCGACGAGACGGAGGGCGGCGCTTGTATAATCGAAGTGAGTGACACGGGGCAGGGCATCGCGCCCGAGATACGCGAGAGGATTTTCGACCCGTTCTTCACGACCAAAGAGGTCGGGCGCGGCACAGGGTTAGGACTCGCCGTCTGTTATGGTATTGTTACCGAGCACGGCGGGCGCATCAGTGTTGACTCCGTCGTGGGGCGCGGAACAGTCTTTCGCATTTCGCTGCCGGTTTTGGAAACCTCTGACGGAGACCTGCCCCATTGAGCGAGAACAGACAGCCCGCGCGCATACTCGTCGCAGAGGACGAAGCCAACCTTCGGCTCGTCCTACAGAAAGAGTTACAGCGTATGGGCCACGACGTGCGCGTCGTGCCCGACGGCGAGGCCGCGCTCAAGCTCCTGGAAGAGAGCAACGTTGACGTTCTGCTCTCGGACATCAACATGCCGAACCTCGACGGCATGGAACTCCTGCGCCGCGTACACCAGCGCCCGAACCCGCCCGAGGTCATAATGCTCACGGGCCACGCCACGGTCGAGTCGGCCATCGAGGCGATGAAGCTCGGCGCGTACGACTACCTCTCGAAGCCCTACCGTATCGCGGAACTCGACGCGCTCGTCAAACAGGCCACGGAGAAGAGACGGCTTCGCGTGGACAACGCGCGCCTGCGCACGCTCGTCGAGCGACAGACCGCGATGCCCGAGATAGTCTCCGTCTCCGACTCGATGCGCGAGGTGATGCGGCTCGTCGAGCGCGTCGCGCCTTCGGACGCGAGCGTGCTCATCACGGGCGAGTCGGGCACGGGGAAGGAGCTGGTCGCGAACGCCATCCACCGTCTCTCGCTGCGAAGCGAGGGCTCGTTCATCGACCTCAACTGCGCGGCCTTTCAGGAGTCTTTATTAGAGTCGGAGTTGTTCGGCTACGAGGCGGGCGCGTTCTCGGGCGCGAAGGGTCGCAAGCTCGGGCTTTGGGAGTTGGCGGACAACGGGACTATCTTCCTCGACGAGGTGACGGAGCTTCCGCCGCCGTTACAGTCGAAGCTTCTGCGCGCGATTGAGACGAACTCGTTCTACCGCGTCGGGGCCGTGCGCAAAGTTCAGGTGAACGTCCGCGTCGTCGCGGCGACGAACCGCGACATCAACGAGGTGACGAGCGACGGGCGCTTCCGCGCAGACCTCCTCTACCGCGTCAACAGTTTCCAGATAAACCTTCCGCCCCTTCGCGAGCGCCCCGAAGACGTGGAGCCGATAGCCGCGCACCTTCTCAAGCAACTCGCGGGCGCGAACGTGCCGGAGTTGACGCAGGACACGCTGGCCGCGCTCAAGACGTACGCGTGGCCCGGCAACGTACGCCAGCTTCGCAACACTCTTGAGCGCGCGGTGCTGCTCGCAAACGACGGGCGCATCACGACGGCCGAACTCCCGCCCGAGATAGTCAGCCCCGTCTCCGCGTTCCGCCCCGTCGTCAATGCCTCCGCGACAGACTCGACGGGCGCAATGCAGCCCCCCGGCGTCCCGCCACCCTTGCGCGAGGTCGAGCGCCAACAGATTCTCGCCGCGTTGGAGCAGACGGGCTGGCACCGCGGCAAGACCGCCGAGATGCTCGGCATCTCTCCCTCAACGCTCTACAGAAGACTGCGCGACTACAACCTGACGAAAAGGCAGTGAAGATAAGTCAAAAGTAAAAAGGCAAAAGGCAAAAGTGAAGAAGGATGAGAGTAAGCCTTACTCTCATCCTTCTTCGTTTAAACAGCGCGGCCTTCATCAACCATTGATGAAGGCCGCGCCTCTTCTTATCCTTACTTTTACCTTCCGCCTTTTTACTTCTGCCTTCCATCAGCCTCCGCCGCCCGTGGTGCTCTTCTGCGGGTTCCTGGGCTGGCCGAGTGCGCGGCGCGCCATGTCGGCCTTGTCGCGCTCGCCCGTGCGTTCGTAGAGCGCGACGAGGCGTTCGAGTATGGCGGACGCGCCGGGCTGCATGGCGAGCGCGGCTTCGTAGTGCTTGATTGCGTCGCGGTCGCGGTGCTGGTCTTCGAGGACGGAGGCGAGCTTCAGGTGCGCGTCGTAGTCGTTCGAGGCGATGGCGAAGTACTTATATGCCTCGTCGTACTTGCCGAGCGCCGCCGTCACAATGCCGAGATTGTTGTAGATAACGGGCGTGCCGGGCGCGAGCTTGGACGCCTGCTTGAGACGCTTGAGCGCGCCCGTGTAGTCGTCCGCAAGGTAGAGCGAGTAGCCGAGGTTCGCGATGGCTACCGGGTCTTTGGGCGAGACCGTGAGCGCGCGGTTGTAAGCTTCGACCGCCTGCTTGTGCCAGCCGAGCCGGTCGTACGCGATGCCGAGGAGGTTGTTGGCCTCTCCGAGACCGGGGCCGACCTGCGTCGCGGCGATGCTCAACTCCGATACCGCCTCCTGCACGTAGCCGTGTTCGAGCAGCGCGCGCCCCTGCGTCAAAGGGTCTTTCGAGATGCCCTCGATGACGGGTATCCACATCTTCGGCGGCTCGACGATTGCGCCCGTCTCGTCGGGGCGCACGACGCGCGCGCCCTCGGTGGGACGCGTGGCGACCGCGGCGGCGGCGGCGGCGGGCGGGG
Source organism: Pyrinomonadaceae bacterium (assembly GCA_045807805.1). Taxonomy (GTDB): domain Bacteria; phylum Acidobacteriota; class Blastocatellia; order Pyrinomonadales; family Pyrinomonadaceae; genus QHXN01. The sequence goes on from JBJMGR010000089.1 coordinate 19,112, forward strand.
GCGACAACGGCGACATCACTACTTC
>JBJMGR010000090.1:0-3180 GCA_045807805.1 Pyrinomonadaceae bacterium
TGCGTGAGCACGGAGAAGAAGCAGACCATGTCGGCCCGCCCGTCCTCCTCCGGTATGGTCAGTCCTTTCGCGACCTCGAACCGCCAGTCCCCGCGCGGCACCAGTCGGCGCGCGTACTCGACAAGCTCGGGCACAACGTCTATCCCCAGATACTTCCCTTCCAGGTACTCCGCGAGCGGCTTGGCGAGCCGTCCGGAGCCGCAGCCCACGTCAACGAGATAGCCGCCCCCGCGCAGGCCGTGGTGTATCAGCGTCTCGCGTTCGAGAATCCCGATGGCCTCGAACTGGCCGCCCACCGCCATTCTCATCGCCGCGTCGTGGCCGTGCTCCCTGTCGAGCCTCTTGACGAGCTTGGGGTAGCTCTTCCTGAAGTCCATCTTTGAAGCCCAGTCCCTTGCCGCCGTGAACGGCCTCACGACGCGGTACCTAAAGCTGTTGACCGCCCTGCGAAAGCTCAACTTCATCATGGCCTCCTTTTGCCCCAAGTCCCTCGTGCCGCGTCTACTGGCTGCTGTAATACGCTATGACGGTCTGGAGAATCTCTTCGAGCTTGACCGTGGGCCGAAAGCCCGTGAGCGCGCCGACCTTCGAGATGTCGGGAACCCTTCGCGGCATGTCCTCGAAGCCCTCTTCGTAAGCCTCGTCGTAGGGGACGCGGACTATCTCGCTCTTCGAGCCCGTCAGCTCGCGAACCTTCTCGGCGAGCTGGTTGATGCTCACCTCCTCGTTCGAGCCGATGTTGAAGACCCCGCCGACAGCCTCGTCCTTCTCCATCAAGGAGACGAGCGCGCCGACAACGTCCCCTACGAAGCCGAAGCAGCGCGTCTGCTCGCCCGAGCCGTAGACGGTTATCGGCCGACCGGCGAGCGCCTGCCGGACGAAGGTCGGGATGACCATGCCGTACTGGCCGGTCTGTCGCGGCCCGACGGTGTTGAAGAGTCTGACGACGACCGTCGGGAGCTTCTTCTCGCGCCAGTAGGCGAGGGCGAGAAACTCGTCGATGGCCTTCGAGCAGGCGTAAGACCAGCGGCCCTTCGTCGTCGCGCCCATCACTAGATTGCCGTCCTCTCGGAACGGCACGTCGTTCGAGAGCCCGTAGACTTCCGAGGTCGAAGCCACGAGCACCTTCTTCTTCTTCTTGTTCGCCTGCGCTAAGACGACCTCCGTGCCGCGCACGTTCGTCTCGATGGTGCGGACGGGGCTCTCGACGATGAGCTTGACGCCGACGGCCGCGGCGAGATGGAAGACCACGTCGCACTGGTCTATGAGTTCGGCGACGACGGGCTGGTTGTGTACGGAGTCTATCGTGTAGTGGAAGCGCTCGTGCTTCTTCAGGTGCGCGATGTTGTCAATCGAGCCGGTCGAGAGGTCGTCTATAACGTAGACCTCGTCGCCGCGCGCGACGTATGCGTCCGAGAGGTGGGAGCCGATGAAGCCGGCCCCGCCCGTGATTAGAACTCGCAAACTTTTAAGTCCCTCCTTCAGGCGCGCCGGGGCGCGCTTCTATCCGAAACGTGTGCGACCGCCGCCGCGCCTCTTCAACTGCCCGCGCGCGCGTGCGGCGCAAGCTCCTCGTAGAGCCCGAGCACGTCCGAGACGAGGCGGCCCACGGAGTACTTGCGCGCGACGAACTCTCGCCCGCGCTCGCCCAGAGCCTCTCGAAGCTCCGGGCGCGCGGCGAGGTGCGCGAGCGCGTCGGCGAAGCCCTCGGCGTCTCCCGCGCGAACCTGCACGCCGCGCTCGCAAATCTGCCAGTGGTGCGGGCGTCGAAGTTCCGACTCCGCGACTCCGCCCAGAAGGTCAACGACGCCGCCGACGGCCGTCGCGACGACGGCGCGCGAGTTCGCCATCGCCTCGATGAGCGTGAGCGGCGTGCCCTCGTTGTGCGAGGTCAGCGCGACCACGTCGAGCGCCGGGTAGAAATCTTCGGGGTCGTCCCTGAGTCCCGCGAATTCTACATCATCCCCTAGCCCGAGCGCCCGCGCCCGCGCCTCAAGACGCCCGCGCAGGTGTCCGTCGCCTATGACGACGAAGCGGACGCGCCCACCGGCCGCGGAGTCTTCGGCACGCCTCTCCTTCAAGAGCGCGGCCGCTTCGAGGAAGAGTTCGTGGTTCTTTATCTCGGTCAGGCGGCCGACGATTCCGACGAGCACTTCCCTCTCGCACGCGCGCATCTCCGCACGCGCGCGAGCGCGCCGCGCACGCCAGTCGTCGAAGGGGCGCGTGTCCAGACCGAGCGGGATGACCGTGAACTGCTCGCGGCGTCCGACGCGGAAGCGCGCGTTTATCTCTTCGAGCTGCTGCGGGCTTATGACGACTATGCGGTCTGTGGCGAGGCGTGCGAGCGCCTGCTCGACGAGGAGGAAGAGGCGGGTCTTCAAAGGGCCGTAGTAGCTGTGGAAGATGTGTCCGTGGTACGTGTGTACGAAGCGGCAGCGTCGCGGCCTGCCCCAGAGCGCCGACGGCGTGAGCCACTTGTAGAGCATCCCTGCCGCGCGCCCCACGGTGCCCGCCTTCGCCGTGTGCGTGTGAACCACGTCGGGCCGCTCGCGCAGCATGAGCCTGTATAACTTCCAGATTGTCAACGCGTCCTTCGGCGAGACCTCGCGGCTCATCTCGGCGATGACGTAAGGCTTAACGCCCAGACCCTCGGCGAAGTAGCCCATGTCGTCCTCGCCCTTCGGCACGACGCCCGCGACCAGAAGCGACCGGACGCCGCACTCGCGCAGCCCCGCCTCAAGCCACGCAACGTGCTTCGCCGGGCCGCCCACGTTCAGGCGCGCGATGATTCGCAGGACTTTCATCGGTGAAGCTGTCAGCGTTCAGCGCTCAGCGCTCAGCTTTAAACCCCTTCGCACTCTCTGCGACCTCTTGAGCGGCCTTCGCGTTTAAGTTCGAGTCTCAAACCGCGAGGAACGCGAAGAAGACTCAAAGAACGTGAAGAGGATTTGGCTGATGGCTGAACGCTGAGTGCTGAACGCTGAATGCTCTTCTACCCGCGCGCGGCCCCCGCTTCGGCGGCGTCGGCGTCGTCGAGCTTGTTGGCGCTGGTCTCGGCGACGAGGTTCGAGGCGTGGAGGAGGCTCTCGAAGGTTCCGGCGTCAGTCCACCAGCCGTCCAGCTCGTCCCAGGTCATATCGCCGCGACGTATGTATTCGTTGTTCACGTCCGTTATCTCAA
>JBJMGR010000091.1:0-3421 GCA_045807805.1 Pyrinomonadaceae bacterium
CAAGGGGGAGTTACATTCATGAAGCAGAAACTAGCGCTGGCGCTGACGCTAACGCTGCTCGCAGGCGCGGGCGCGATGTTGGCGGCGCAGAGCCAAACGGGTAATCAGACGGGTACGCAGACCGGCACGCAGACCGGCACGCAGGGCAGCAGCAGGCGCGGCACTCAGACGAACGCGAACACGGGCACGACCGGGTCGCAGAACACGACCGGCTCAATGCAGAACGACAACGGCTCGTCGTCAACCGGCGCGGGGTCAACCGGCGCGGGCCAGACCGGCACCACCGGCACGGGCACGACCGGCTCAAGCACGACCGGCTCAAGCATGACTGGCACGGGGACGAACAACTCGCAGGATACGATGGGCGGCCAGAACGGCACGACCGGCGGCCAGACGTGGCAGGGCGGACAGTCCGGCTCGCAGGGCACCAGGACGGGCGCGTCCGGCACAGGCGGCGGTAGCTATGGCACGGGCGGCAACAACGGCACGGGTTCCACGGGCGCGGGGCAGACCGGCACGACAGGCAGCGGCACCGACACGATGGGCACGGCGGGCGCTCAGGGCACCGACGATTTCGGCGGCGGCGCGACGGGCGGGCGTCGTCGGATGATGAAGCTCTAAGTCGCGGGCCGACGAAGTTGATATGCAAAGACGTTCGGGGCCGCACCTCCGAACGTCAGACGCCGACTTACATAGGCCGGCGAACCGCGCGACAAGAAGGGCAGCCGTCTTCTAGAACGGCTGCCCTTCTTGTCGCGCGGTCATCCGTCTCAGTTGGTGTTGTCGCGCGGTCGTCCGTCTCAGTTGGTGCCCGCGGGGACTCTCGCCATGCGCGAACCGTCGACCTTGTCCCCATCAAAGCCGCCATCTCCGCGGGTGTCACTGTACTCACGCGCCGCCACTTCGTTGACGAGGGCGATGAATCGCTGCATCAGACTCTCGCTCTCAGCGGCGGCGAACACGCCGGCCGACTTCTCAGTCACGTAGCCTTCGGCCGTCAGCTTTAAGTCCGGGTCGTTCAGGAGCATCCCGATCAGGGCGTCGGAGACGACGAATCGCCCGCCGGTCGCGCCCGCCGGTCTGACGGCCTTCTCTGTGCCGGGGTCGCCGCCGAGCAGGGCGATGGTGCGCGGCGCGAACTCGCGTATGTAACCCTCGTTGGCCGCTTCGAGGTGACTCGCCGCCGGGTAGAGCACACGCATGTCGCTCTCGTTCGCGCGGAAGCCGGGCGCGGCGTTCACGACGCCGCGCGTGGCCGGCAGGAACAGCGGGTCGCCGGGGTGGGTGTCGAGCGTGTAGTAGATTTCAGGGCGGAACAGGCGGCCGGAGTTACAGGCGGCGATGACAGAGAGTCGCACCCCCGCGCCCGCGAGTTGCTGCTGTAGCCCGCCGACCGAGACGTACGAGCGCGGGGCCTTCGGCGCGCCTCCCGCCTGTAGCTTCAGCCCGTGCCCGTTCGTCCCGTGGGCTTCCAGGATGAGCGTCTCTATCGGGCGTTCGGGGTGCGTGCGGTTGTAGGCGCGCACCCGCGCCAGCACGTCGCGCCAGTCCGCGCCCTCGAAGTAGGCGAAGCCGAGCCGCTCATAGAAGCGCCGGTTCTCGGGCACGCTGAAGTCCGGGCTGAAGACGATGCCCTTGCCGCGCCCGATCTCAACCAGCCGCTCGAACCGCGCGCCGCGCGGCCAGACCTCGGTCGTTGCGGTCGCCACGGACGGCGCGTCATAGACGGCCCCCGCCGGAGGCGCTCGGACTGTGACGGGCGTCGGCAGCCCGTTCGCTGATGCGGTCGCAGTCGCCGCGCTCGTGTGTGCCGCGTGGCGCGCGACGGCGAACGCGCTGAACAGGCCGAGCACGAGCAGAAGCGCCGCGTCGTAATGAAATCCCCAACGCTTACGCACCGATGAAAGGAGATGTAAGATATTTGTCATAACTTGTTCGGGGAGATGAGAGAAGTCTAGTGAAGCCGTCGGCCCGCGTCTGTACACACGCGCACGCACAGGCGGCCCGCCAGCACCGACCTCAGCGCGCCGCCTGTGCGTGAAGGTACAGACGGGCCGCCCCCGCGGCTTGTATGGTTTGGACTTTATTTCCTCCGGATCGGGCGGCGCGCGCCGTCCTTCTTCCGCACGCGGCGGGGCAATCACATGCAGCAAGAAGAAAATCGGCGTAACTCTTACAGGCGGGTCGAAGACCTCTACCGCAAGTCTATCGAGGAGGTAAAGGACTACGCCATCTTCATGACCGACCCCGGCAACCTCGTCGTCAGTTGGAACCTTGGCGCCGAGCGCATACTCGGCTACACGGAAGACGAGATCACGGGGCGGAGCGCGGCGCTCTTCTTCACGCCCGAAGACCGCGCGAGGGGCGAGCACGAGAGGGAGTTGGCGACGGCCGCCGCAGAGGGTCGCGCGGAGGACGAGCGCTGGCACGTGCGACGCGATGGCACGCGCTTCTGGGCGAGCGGCGTGGTGACGCCCGTGCGCGGCGACGACGGCCGGCTGCTCGGCTTCACGAAGGTCATGCGCGACATGACCGAGCGGCGGCGGCTCGAAGAGGAGCGCGACCGCTTCTTCAAGCTCTCGGTGGACATGCTCTGCATCGCCGGGCTCGACGGCTACCTCAGGCGCGTCAACCCCGCGTTCGAGCACGCCCTCGGCTACACGGAGGAGGAGCTGCTCGCCACGCCCGTCCTCGACTTCGTCCACCCGGAAGACCGCGACGCGACCGTCGCCGACTACGAGAAGCTGGCGCGGGGCGAGCCGACGACCAACCTTGAGAACCGCTTCCGCTGCAAAGACGGCTCGTACAGGTGGGTCGGGTGGAGCTACTTCCCCGTCCCCGAAGAGGGCCTGGCCTACGGCGTCGGGCGCGACATGACCGAGCGCAAACGCATCCACGAAGTCCTCACCCTCCGCGCGGAAGAGTTGGAGCAGGCGAACCGCATCAAGGACGAGTTCTTAGCCACGCTCAGTCACGAGCTGCGGACGCCCCTCACCGCCATGCTCGGCTGGTCGCGGATGCTGCGCTCCGGGCAACTGGACGAGGCCGGGCGGGCGCGCGCCGTCCAGGTCATCGAGCGCAACGCCGAGGCGCAGTCGAAGCTCATCGAAGACCTGCTCGACGTGTCGCGCATCATCACGGGCAAGCTGCGGATGGAAGTCCAGCCCGTCGTCCTCGCGCCCGTCGTCGAGACCGCCGTCAGCGGGCTGCGGCCGGCGGCCGAGGCCAAGCGCCTGAGGCTCGACTCCTCCCTCGACCCATCGGCGGGCCCGGTCGCGGGCGACCCGGCGCGCCTGCAACAGGTCGTCACCAACCGTCTCTCCAACGCCATCAAGTTCACGCCCGAAGGCGGGCGCGTCGAGGTGCGACTGGAGCGGTCGGGCGACCGCGCGCGGATCGTGGTCAGTGACACGGGCACCGG
>JBJMGR010000092.1:0-2633 GCA_045807805.1 Pyrinomonadaceae bacterium
CGTCGCGGGAGCGCGCGTTGACGCGGTCTCGAAGGGCCTGACGGCGACCCCCGGCGACACCATCTACGTGCCCTTCATGGTTCGCAACCCCTCGAACTATTCCGAGAGCTTCGAGCTTCGCATCGTCGCGCCGGGCGCGCCGCAGGCGACCGTCTTTGCCGACACGAACGGCGACGGCCGCCATCAGGAATCGGAGCCCGCCGTGACGCAGACCGCCGCGCTCGACCCGCGAGGTGGTCAGTATCCCGTGCTGCTCGGCGTGCAGATTCCGCGCTCGACGGCCGACCGGACGCAGTTCGCATACAACCTCGTCACGCGCGCGATGGGCGCGGGCGGGAGAGTAGCGAGCGAGGACTCGACCGTGCTGACTGTCGCGACGCCGCGCGTGCGCGTGCGTGCGGAGCTTCCGAACACGGAGGTTAAGCCGGGCGACACGATCTTCTACAGGCTCGTTCTCGTCAACGACGGGGGCGGCCTGGCGAAGGGCCTCAACGTGACGGAGCTTCTGCCCGACGCGCTTGAGTTCGTCTCTTCATCGCCGGAGCTGACCTTGCAGGACGTGGGCGGCGGACGCGGCCTCATCTGGCGCGTGGCGGAACTCGCGCCGGGCGATACGCAGGTCTTGCAGGTGACCGTGAGACTTCGGCAGAACCTTCCGGCCGACGCGGTCATCACGCCGCGACACACGCTCAACTATCAGGACTCGAACGCGAACGCGTACCGCGGGCAATGAGCGAAGCCGCGGCGCTCGAATATGAGAACACGGAGACCCGAGGCACAGAGCCGGGTCTCCGTGCTCCTTTTAACGAGCCAGAAGCGACACGCGCGCCCGACGACCCACGTAACGCGCCCGACGAAACGCGCGCCCGCTTGCGCCGGGCACGACTGACGAAGTTGTTGCTGGCGAAGCTCACGCTCGACCTGGTGTTCGTCGCCGCCCTCGCGGTCTACACGCACGCCGTCGCCTTCCATCCCTTCTACAGCGGCTCGCTCGACTACGCCGACTCGCGAAGCGTTCGCGGCTGGGTCGTAGACCGCACCGCGCCCGCTTCGGCCGTAGAGGTTCAGCTATACGTTGATGGACGCTTCGCTGCCGACGCGTTCGCCGACGCGCCGCGACCCGACGTTGTCGAGAAGGGCTTCGCACAGGACGAGCGCCACGGCTTCGACTTCCGTCCAGGCCCCGTGCAGGCGGGTGAGCACGAGGCGCGCGTCTACGCCGTCTATGCGAGCCGCGCGGGCGCGCGCCGCACGCTCCAACAGATAGGCGGCTCGCTCCGCTTCACTTCGCGTTGAGAGGGAGAACAACTTTGCGCCCTTCGCATCTGCTCTGCGCCCTTTGCGTTTAGAGAGGCAGGGCTTAAACGCAAAGGGCGCAGAGAAGATGCGAAGGCCGCGAAGGCTTGAGTAGGTCAATGGAGAACGTCTACAGAGTCGAGGGTGAAGACCGCGCGCTGGCGTTGTGGGAGATAGTGTCGGTCGTCGCGTCGGTGCTGGTCGCTGAGTGGGTCGTCTTCGCGCTCGCGGGCGACAGCGCGTTGGCGCTACTCTTTCCCGTCGCGACGGTCGTAGTCTTCATGCTTCTTTCGCACCGCGCGCGCGGCGAGACGGCGCGCGCGGTCGGGTGGCGTCTTGATAATTTCTGGGCGGCCGCGCGACTGCTCGTCGTCCCGATGCTCGTCTTCGGCGCGGTGCTCGTCGGCGTCGGCCTCTACACGTCGAACCTCGACTTCATGCGCTGGGAGGGCGGGCAGTCACTCTTCGGCGTGCCCGTGCTAAGCCTCCTCTGGGGGCCTCTGCAACAGTACGCGCTTCAGGGCTTCATCAACCGGCGCGCGCAAGTAGTCTGGGGGCGCGGCTGGCCGAGCGTCCTCGTCGTCGCCGTCGTGTTCGCGCTTCTACACCTGCCGAACCCCTGGCTCACCTTCGCGACCTTCGCGGGCGGGCTGCTCTGGGCATACGTCTACCAGCGCGTGCCGAACCTGATCGCGCTCGGCCTCTCGCACGGGCTCATGACGTGGGTGCTCATCTCCTCAGTCCCGCCCGCGGCGCTCCACAACCTCCGCGTCGGCTTCAAGTACTTCGGCTGACGGCGCGCGGCCGTCAGCCGCAAAAATGTTGACAACGCCGGGCGCGGTTATACCTTACACGCGTCTTTGGTGGTTGCTTCCGTCAACAGTATCCCGGCCACACACTTCAACGTCACGCAGTTAAAACATTCCAAGCAGGCGGAAACTCGCGCTAGTGCCAACGCGGACTGACGTGCCGAACTCAACACACACTTAAGGAGGTGAGGAGGATGGGGTTTAAACCTACGCCCGGAGCGTACCATCACATCATCGCAAGGCACTCCGGCAAGGCGCTCGGCGTGAAAGACAAGTCCACTGTCCGCGGCGCGCTGATTCAGCAACAGGCGATGACCGCCGACGAGCAGAGCCAGCAGTTCAAGTTCGACGTTGCGCCGGGACACCGCTACTACGTCAAGCCGCGCACGGCCGACATGTACTTCGACGTGAGCGATAACTCGACTGCGGACGGCGCGGCCATCTGCCTCTGGACGTGGAACAACGGGACGCCCAACCAGCAGTTCCAGTTCATCTCGGCCGGCGGCGGCTACAAGGAGCGCGTGATAC
>JBJMGR010000093.1:0-22601 GCA_045807805.1 Pyrinomonadaceae bacterium
AGGGATAAAGAGCTACGAGACGCCGACCGGCTGGAAGTTCTTCGGCAACCTGCTCGACGCGGGACTTGCGACCATCTGCGGCGAGGAGAGCTTCGGCACCGGCTCGAACCACGTGCGCGAGAAGGACGGGCTCTGGGCCGTGCTCTGCTGGCTCTCGATACTCGCCTCGAAGGGTAAGTCGGTCGAAGAGATCGTGCGCGACCACTGGCGCAGGTTCGGGCGGAGTTACTACCAGCGGCACGACTACGAGGCGCTCGACGCGACGGCCGCGGGCGAGATGGTCGCGGAGCTTCGCGGAAACTTAGCGACGCTCGCGGGCACGACGCTCGCGGGCAGCAGCGTTGCGCGCGCGGACGACTTCAGCTACACAGACCCTGTTGACGGCAGCACGACCAGGGGGCAGGGAATCCGCATCTTCCTCGAAGACGGCTCGCGAATAGTCCTGCGCCTGTCGGGCACGGGCACTTCGGGCGCGACGCTACGCATCTACCTCGAACGCTTCCGCGACGACGGCGGCGCGAGCGACGCTGACGAAATCCTTTCGACGCTCACGCGCGGCGTCCGCGAGATGCTACGCCTGCGCGAACGCTTCGGCACAGACGAGCCGATGGTAGTTACATAAGAGCGCTCAGCACTCAGCATTCAGCGCTCAGCTTAAATCCTCTGCGACCTTTGCGTTTAAGCGATGAATCTCTAAACGCAAAGAACGCGAAGTAGTCGCAAAAGAACGCTAAGAGGTTTGGCTGAATGCTGAGCGCTGAACGCTGACAGCTTACAAATGGAGAGTCATTCCTTATCTGATAACGGGCAGACGCTCGCGATCTCTTCGCGGCGGCGCTTGGCCGTGACCGCGGGCGTGCTTCTGGGGATGTTTCTGGCGGCGCTCGAAGCGACCATCGTCGGCACGGCGATGCCGACCGTCATCTCGTCGCTCGGCGGACTGAGCCACTACAGTTGGGTCTTCTCCGCCTACCTGATCACTTCGACCGTGACCGTGCCCGTGTGGGGCAAACTATCTGACCTGTACGGGCGTCGGCTCTTCTTCCAACTCGGCATCGCGGTCTTCCTGCTCGGCTCGATACTCTCGGGCCTCTCGACCTCGATGGCGCAGCTCATAGCCTTCCGCGCGTTGCAGGGCCTCGGCGCGGGCGCGCTCGTCCCGCTCGGGATGACTATCATCGGCGACGTGTATACGCTCGAAGAGCGCGCGCGGATGCAGGCGGTCTTCAGCGGCGTGTGGGGACTTTCGAGCGTCGTCGGCCCCGTAGTCGGCGGCTTCATCACAGACCAGCTTTCATGGCGCTGGGTCTTCTACATCAACGTGCCGTTCGGCTTGGCCGCCGCCGTCATCATGCAGCTCGCTTTGAAGGAGCCGAAGCGGCGCGGGCGGCCCGCGATTGACTACGCGGGCGCGGCGCTGCTGACGGCGGCCATCACGATGCTCATGCTCGCGCTCGTCGAGGGCGGCGCGACGCTCGCCGCGCTTCTGTCGGCTCGCAACATCGCGCTCGCCGTGGGCGCGTGCGTCCTCGGCGCGCTCTTCATATGGGTTGAGCGTCGCGCGCCCGACCCCGTCGTGCCTTTGGAATTGTTCCGAAACCGCGTCGTGGCCGTGGCCGTGGTGGTCGGATTCCTGGCGGGCGTGGCGATGTTCGGCGCTATCTCGTTCGTGCCGCTGTTCGCGCAGGGCGCGCTCGGCTCGACCGCGACCGAGGCGGGGTCACTGCTCACGCCGCTCATGCTCAGTTGGGTCGGGCTCTCGATAATCGGCGGGCGTTTGACGCTGCGCGTCGGCTATCGCACGATGACGGCGGCCGGGCTGTTCGTGCTCACAATCGGCTTCGCACTGCTCTCGAACTTCCAGCGCACGACGCCGCGCGTGTGGCTCTACGTTGACCTCGTGCTGATAGGCGCGGGGCTCGGCATGACGATGCTGACGCTGCTCATCGCCGTGCAGCAGTCGGTTGCGCGCGAGCGGCTTGGAGTCGCGACATCGCTCAACCAGTTCTCGCGCTCGATAGGCGGCGCGGTCGGCGTGGCGATAATGGGCGCGGTCTTGACGGCGGGCCTCGCCTCGCACCTCCAGAGCGCGGCACGCGCGGGCACCGGGTCTCTGACGCCGGAGCGAGCGGCGGAACTCGCTTCAAACCCGAACGCGTTGATTGATCCGCAGGCTCGCGCGTCGCTCGCGCCCGAGGTGCTCGACGCTTTGCAGGAGGCGATGGCGCGCGCGATTCATAAAGTCTTCTGGGTCGGAACGGTGCTGGCCGCGCTCGCGTTTCTCGTCTCGCTGCGTCTGCCGCGTGTGGGCGCGGCAGGAGTTGAGCCGCCGACCGAGGACACCTGCTGCGCCGAGACGGGCGAGCGCATGGTCATCGCGGAGTTCGCCACGCTCGAACCCGAGGACGAGCCCGTCGCGGCGCGCGCCGATTAATCGAAGAAGCTCAAACGTGGAGACGCTCACAAAGTATCTGGCCGTGGCCGTGGGCGGCGCGCTCGGCGCGGTGCTGCGCTACTACCTCGGCGGCACAGTGCTCGGGCGCGCGGCCGCGCCGTTCCCGACCGCGACCTTCGTCATAAACGTCACTGGCTCGTTCATCATAGGCTTCTTCCTCACGCTCGCGTCCGAGCGCGTTCACATGAGCCCGTACCTACGTCTCGCAGTGGCCGTCGGCTTCGTCGGAGCCTACACGACCTTCTCGACCTTCGAGTACGAGACGGCGAAGCTCATCGAAGACGGCGACCTGACGCGCGCGATGCTCAACGTCGTGCTGAGCTTCGTCGTCGGACTGCTCGCGGTCTGGCTCGGCATCTTCGCCGCGCGCAAGTTCGAGGGCGTGCCCCTGACGAGCGCCGCGCGCTATCAACAGTTCGAGTTGAGCGCCGACGCGTCAGACCCGCACCAGTCCGCCGGGGCGGAGCGCGACATACGCGACTCGACCATCGAGCCCGGCTGAAACTCGCTCGACCCGCGCCCGACGCCGTTGACTTTGACGCGCGCCGCGAATAGCATCAGCGCGTCTCTTATCAAGCGGCTTATCAAGCGGCCTACTACCCACGATCCACGAATACCAACCGCCTCCTGCCTTACGAAAGGAATACAGCCATGCGTTTGCGACTGACGCTCTTCGTCATCTGCTTAATGCTGACGGCCACGCCGTGCGAAGCGTCGGGCGCGCCGGAGTGCTCGCGCGCGAAGTCACAGCCCGAAGCTTGGGTCACGTCGAGCGTTGACGCGCTCGTGCGCACGGCGCTCGCGGCGTATGAAGACGAAGACGCGATGCCCGCATACCAGCGCGTGCTCGGCCGCATCACGAACACGCTCGAACGCTGCGGCCTCGCGCGCGACGAGAAGTTCGTCGCGGAGCGCCGAGAGTTCGTCGAGTACGTCGGCGCTGCGTCGCTTGACACGATGCCCGACCACGAGCTTGGCTTCGTCGTGCCCGACAAGCAGTACTTCGAGGAGACGAGCGGCTTCGTCGGCATCCCCGACTTCCTCACGACGCGCGCCTTCCTGCGCGCCGTCGGCAGCTACCAGACGCTCGCGCGCGCGAAGTCGTATCTACGCCGACTCAACGAAGCGAGGCCGCCCGACGAAAAACTCGTCTTCTTCAGCTACAAGTCCCGGCACCTCGGCACGCCCGACAGTCCCGAAAGCTACGGCCGTCTTCTCATCGTCGTTCCGGGCGACTCGTCGCGCGGACTGCCCGACAAGTGGGTTCAGTTCGGCGTGCCCGACGCGGGGAGACGCGCCGCGAGCGTGCGAAACGTCTCGGTCGTGTCCGTCACGCCGGGCGAAGACGGAACGTCGAACGTCTACTTCAAGGACTTCTATCGAACTTACAGGCGCGACGGCGCGATCAGCATACGCGGGCGTTGGGAGTTGGGGTACGGCGACGACAACTGCGCGCAGTGTCATAAGAGCGGCGTGCTGCCAATCTTTCCGGTCGCGGGCAGCGTGCGTGTGGACGAGCAGCAGTTGGTCGAAGAGGTCAACGCGCGCTTCCTCACGTACGGGCCTGCGCGCTTCGGCAAGTATCTCGACGTTACGAAGTTCGGCCCCGGCCTCGGCATGATGGTCGCGGGCGGGCGCGCGACGGCAAAAACGGAGAGCGAGACAGTCGCGCGCGCGATGAACTGCGCCGCCTGTCACCGGCCCGACCGCATGGGCTCGCTCAGTTGGCCGATGGACGAGACCATCGTCAGCTCGTTCGTCAAAGGCGGGCGCATGCCCCTCGGCGCGACGCTCACCACGCCCGAGCGCACAGAGCTTTACCGCAGCCTCGTGCGCGAATACTTCTCGACCGACAATACAAACCCCGGCACACTCAAGTCGTGGCTCCTCGGCCGCCTTCGTTGAAGCAAAGCAGAGAAAAGTTGCAAGTCCCAAGTTGCAAGCTCAAAGTTAAAAGGCAACGCGCCTTCTAACTTTGAACTTGCAACTTGGGACTTTGAACTTGAGAAGGGAAGAATCGGGGCGGCAGGATTTGAACCTGCGACCTCTCGGCCCCAAACCGAGCGCGATACCAGGCTACGCTACGCCCCGTCTTAATTGAAGGCCGATTGAAGTCTCGAACATCGGCCCGCGTGCATTCTAAAGAGCCGTCTAAGCGCGGGTCAAGCGGCGCGGGTCGAATCGGTCGCGAAGGTAGCGAGAGGCGGCTTCGACCGCGAGCGCGCGGTGGCTTATCTTCTGTTTGACCTCGTCGGGCAGTTCGCCGAAGGTTTGCGTGTGGCCTTCGGGGATGAAGACCGGGTCGTAGCCGAAGCCGCCCGTGCCGCGCGGCTCGCGCGCGATGCGGCCTTCGCAGCGCCCCTCGAACGTTATCAACTCGCCCGTCGAGGCTTCGGCCAACGCGATGACGCAGACGAAACGCGCGCGCCTCTCGATGTCGCCCGTCGCCTCAAGCTCTTCGAGTAACTTCCTGATGCGCTCGGCGTAGGTCGCTTCCGGCCCCATGTATCGCGCGGAGTAGACGCCGGGCGCGCCGCCGAGCGCGTCAACGACGAGGCCCGAGTCGTCAGAGAGCGTCAACACGCGCGCGTGCGCGGAGTAGTAGAGCGCCTTGAGCGCGGCGTTCTCGGCGAAGGTCTCGCCCGTCTCTTCAGCCTCGGGCACGCGTGCGAACTCGCCGAGCAGACGCAGGCGCAGCGGGAGATCTGCGAGCGCGCTCTGAAGCTCTCTGACCTTGCCCGCGTTGCTCGTCGCGACGAGTAGTTCCGGAGTCTCTCTCATCTCTTTAACGTCTCGGCGTCCGTACGCCTGGGCACCAACGAAGGCGCGTGCGTATTGCCCGCGCGGGCTTTCGTGTTTAGAATCTTCGGAACGCGCCTGAAGGCGCGCCGAAAACATTCGAGCAATCCTGAATTCTGATTCTATATGCCGGTCGGGCTATACGGTAACCGGCGGGAAGAGCACTCGCGCGCGGGGGCGGACTAAGGTTGGACGAGCAGGCACAAAAGGTCACGGAGGACGATGAGCTTTCGCCGGCGCGCGAGCTGGCCGTCTGGCTGCGCGCGCTCCAGAGCTTCTTCGACCTCGCAGACCACCCGCTCACCGATGCGGAGCGCGCTTCAGTCCCGGAGCGCGGCTTCAAGTGCGAGACGGCTGTCGTGCGCGACGTGCTCGTGCGCTGCCTGCATCTGCTCGGGAGCGTCACGCGCGGCGCGAGTCAGAGTGTAGTCGAGTCGGACGACGAGCCCTCGCCGCACGCGGCGCGAGACGCAGCGCCAGCGTTGGCGGGCGTAAGGTCGTCGCTCGGAGACCTCTCGGACGTTCTGCGGGACGCGTGCGGACTCGCTGAGTCTCTGCTCGAATCGCCCGCCGTGCCCTTCGGCGCGTGGTCTGGACTCGGCGGCATAGTCGAGCGCGAGCTTAGACGTTCGGACGCGGCCGCGCTTATCGTGGCCGCGGGCGAAGAGAGCGACGCCGCGACGCTTCAAGAGTCGCTCACGTCGCTCGCACACTCGCTCGCTTCCGACGAGCTTTCGGACGACCTCGCGGCAATCTTCGCGGGCTTCACGCGGCTGCTCGCGCTACTCGACTTCGTGGGGATGTCGCTCGCGCGAGACGGCCAGCTCAAACGACTGCTCCCGGTCTTCACGCTCATACAGGCGGACACGCGCGCCCTGCTCGACTTCATCGAGGGACGCGCCTTGAAGGTCGCGGGCGTCGAGCGCGGCGCGCGAGAGATACTAGACGGGACTGCTTACGCCGTCAGGATGGAGCTGCGCAAGGCATTCGAGCACGAACTCGTCGGCTTCTGCTCGACGCGGCAGCCGCCGCAACTCTTCGCGAGGGTCGAGAACGCCTCGGGACTTCTGCGCGACTGTTATCAGCAGTCGGTCGTGGCGCTCGCGCAGAGCTTCGACTCGTCGCTCGACGGCTCGCGGCTCTTCGGCTCGTTCGAGACTAAGCTCGAACAGTCGCTCGCGCTACGCTCCGACCTCTGGCGTCTCATACGAATAGTGCGACGCCCCGCGCAGGGTGCGGAGCCGCCCACGCAGGCGGGCGTGCTCGAACATCTGAACGCCTTCCGCGAGCGAAGCCAACGCTATCTCATGTACAAGGACTGGGAGCCGCTCGAACGATTCCAGGATGAGGTCGAGTCGGCCTACACGCCCGCGCAGCTTGAGCAGACGCTCCATCGCTTCGAGGCTTTCCTCGAAACCCTCTTCGGACAGGTCAACATGCGCGTCGTCCTCGCCGCACATCCCTTCGACGCGACCTCCATCGAGCTTTAAAACATCGCGCGTCAGCGCGGAGAGAAGCGCTTGACGACTTCGCCGAAGAGGCCGAAGGCCGAGCGCGTCCTCTTCTCGAAGCCGCCTTCGGCGAGGAGCGTCTCGCTCGTGCTGTAGCCGCGCCGCGAGAGAACCTTTTCGAGTTCCGCCTGCTCCTGCGCCGTTCGTGCGCCGCCACGCGCGAAGTACGCGAGCACGGAGCGCGTCGTCTCGCGTTCGTCCGTGAGCGTGCGCGCGAAGGGCCGAGCGTCGGAGAGGTTCTGCCCCCATGTATCGAACACGAAAACCCCACCCCGTGAGCCGCCCGGCAGTTGTGCGTCCAGACACCTTCGCACGTCAGCCTCCGAGCCCATCACGAGAAACGTTCGCACGACCGGGTACGGGGAGATGAAGGCGACCGCGCCCTTTGCCGGGTCGGTTGCGACGATCAACTCATTGCGGCCCACGTGCTCGGAGCGAGCGCCGCGCCCGAGGTGCGCGAGAACCTGCTCTCTCAATGCGTCGTAATCGGCCGACTGAACTATGAGGAGCTTCCCCTCGCTCTCCGAGTCGAGCTTTGCCGTTGCCAACTGCGTCCCGCACGCGCGCAGGAACTCTCGCGGGTGCTCGACGCCGTATGGCTTCACGAGCGCTTCGAGCGCGAGCGTGATGAAGGTCGCGCGCGAAACGTCCACCTGCGCCGAGAGCGCCGCGCCCAAACCCCTCCAAGCCTCCTCCGGTTTCTGAAGGTCGTAGCGCGTGAGTTGATAGGTCTCTGTCGGGAGAACTTCGACGACGCCGTCCGCGCGCGCCTCAGCGGGCGCGAGCGGGGCCTGAAGACGGCGGGCCATGTCGCCGGGGAGCGCGAGGAAGTACCTGTCTTCGATTCCGCCGCCCGCCGCGCGCGCGCTCCATCCGGCGCTGCCGAGCATCTGACTCGTGAGCTGCGGAAGCACCGTCGCGAGCAGACTCTGCAACTTCGACTCGGAGGACACGCTGCTGACAAAGGCGGGCGCGAAGACTTCGACGACCTTCGCGGCGCTGCCCTGCGGCGCGAACCCGAACGCGAGCGCCCCTCCTCCGCCGAGTCGCGCGCGCATCTCTTTCAACTGCTCGTTCGCCGCGAGGCTCGGGCGCGTGCCGCGCCTCACGTCCAGGCACGCGCGCACCGTCGCCTCGTCGTTGCCCATCAGAGCCTCGCTCTCGTAGACGGCCGTCACTATTTTGCGGCGCGCGTCCGACTGTGAGACCCAAGTGACGAACTGCACGCCGTCAACCTCTTTGCGCTCGACGCTCGCCGCGCCGAACGAGCGCCGCGCGAAGTCGCCCGCGAGCTTCTCGACGGCCGCGCGCACGCGCCACTCGCTCGTGTGCGTCTCCGCGACGAGCGCCGCGCGCGGCGAGAACCTGAGCGTCGTGTCCGACTCCTCCGCGGCCTCGAAGCCGAGCACGGCGACGGCCACCTGCGCGCGCGAGAGAACTACAGCGTCGCTCGGGCCGAGGCCCGTGAAAGAGACGAGGCCGCGTAGCCAGCCGCTCTGCGTCTGGCCGGACTCGACGCCCGACGCGCGCGCGAGTTCGCGCCAAGCGTCCGTTGAGGTCACGCCGTCGAATATGTCGGGCAGGCTGTCTGCTTCAAAGTAGACGATTGAGTCGGCGGGGACGTACGCGGCCATCTCCACCTTCTCCGGGCGCGTCAGCCAGAGCCATACGGAGGTGGTCGCCGTAAGCAGCAGTAAGACTATCAGCGCACTTCGGACATTGTGCATAGGCACTTATCCTAACCGTCTCGCCGAGCGCGAGGCAAGAAACCCTGTCGGTAAGACGCCCTCCTCCGTCTACTGTCTAGAAGCGACTGCGCACGCCTTCGCGAGTTACATAGCGGCTTCGCACGGTGGGCGCATACCGCCTCTAAACTATAGATTACACCTCTCTCGAATGCCCACGATTTTCTGGAAACGAGGCGGCATCAATTCAGGAAAGTACGTTAAAGTACGATAAGGCTTGCGGTTAAACGTTGCAAAATAGTGATTGACAGTGATTGACCCGTTATTCTATAGTCTCTTTGGAAGGTTTGCGGCCGTGGCGTCCGCCTTGTGCGGTCGAGACGCCGGGCGAGCCTCCCGTCAGTGAAAACGCGGCGCGACTACGGACGCTCCCGAGAGCGACACGAACCGACCGCCCGTTTTGAAACTCAACCGACAAGGGCACACCAGGCGCGAGCTTGGGCCGCAAAGCCAACGGGAGTCGAAGCTTTAGAGAGATTCGACTCGGCCGGGTTGCCGAAGGGGAGACTCTTTGAGCCGCGTGCGTACGCACCGCGACGCACGCGCAAGTCACTCCCTCCAGCCTTCGGAAGTCTCAGGCACCAACGCGCCACAGTCTGAAGCCCCCCTCCCCAAAGGATGCGCGCGCCGCGCAGCCGTCAGACCTTCGAGCCATGAACCCCTCCGAACTCAACACCCATACGCCGCCGCAATGGCGCACGACCCACGCGCGAGTGCTTCGCGCGCGCGCACGCCTCAGACAACTCCACCGACGCAGACACGGAAAGCTCTCAAGGAACGGATAGCCTATGTTCAGAAAAAAGATCGGAAACCGCGGCCTCGTCGGGCTCGACATCGGTTCGAGTTCGGTGAAGGCCGTCGAGCTTACCGGAAAGCCCGGCGCGCTCTCGCTCGTCAACCTCGGCTTCGAGGGCCTTCAGCCCGACACCGTAGTTGACGGTCAGATCATGGAATTGAACGACGTGTCGGGCGTCATCGCGGGCCTCTTCGCGAGCCACCAGTTCAAGACCGACCGCGTCGCCGCGGGCGTCTCCGGCAGCTCCGTCATCGTCAAGAACATCATCGTCCCGCAGATGACGCGCGAGGAGCTTGAAGAGTCCATCGACTGGCACGCAGAGGAGCACATCCCGTTCGAGATTTCCGACGTGAGCCTCGACTATCAGGTCGTCGGCTCGGGCTCGGACTCTCTGCACGTGCTCATGGCCGCGTGCAAGCGTGACTTCGTGGCGAACCTCAAGCAGGCGATACAGCTCGCGGGCAAGCAGCCCGCCGTCATAGACGTTGACGCCTTCGCCTTGCAGAACTGCTACGAGATTAACTACGAGCCTTCGGACAATCTCGCCGTGGCGCTCTTAAACGTCGGCGCTTCGACGATGAACATAAACATCCTGCGCGGCGTCAAGAGCGTCTTCACGCGCGACGTATCGGTCGGCGGCAACCAGTACACGTCGCTCCTACAGAAGGAGCTTGGCCTCACGTACGAACAGGCCGAACAGGTCAAGCGCGGAAACGCAGCGCCGGGCGGCTTCGAGGGCGTGGACATAGACAACGCGCTTGAGACGGTCTCGGACATGCTCGCGCTCGAAATCTCGAAGACCTTCGACTTCTATCGCGCGACGGCCGACGACGACGGAAGCGTGCAGAAGATTCTCATCTCGGGCGGCGGCTCAAAGCTGAAGGGCCTGCCCGAATACCTCTCGAACCGCTTCGAGATTCCGGTCGAGCGGCTCGACCCGTTCCGCCGCATAAGCTTCGACGCGCGACGCTTCGACCCCGACTACATGCGCGAGGTCGTGCCCGAGATGGCCGTCGCCGTCGGGCTCGCCCTGAGAGGAGTGGATGCCTAAATGATCAAGGTCAACCTTTTAGATTCCGTCACCGAGCGCGCTTCGAGCGTCGCGGCGGTAGAGGAGAAGGTGGCGAACCCCGCCGCGCGCTTCTGGATACTGGGCTGTGCGGTCTTCGTGCTCCTCGGCATGGGTATGCTCTTCGATTACGTGAGCGCGGCGGCGTCGCAGGCGCGCGCGAAGGAGGAGCTGGACAAGCAGCAGCAGATAGCCGCGCAGATGGCCTCCGTCAACAAAGAGCAGGCCGAGCTTGAGAAGAAGCTCAAGGACATCAACACGCGCATCGACGCGATAAAGAGGCTGCGCGCCTCGCAGCAGGGGCCGGTCTCGCTCCTCTCCGAACTCAACTCGCGCATCCCCACAGACCCCGACTTCCGTCTCGAATCGGTCGAGCAGAAGAACGGCGATCTGACAATCGAGGGGCAGTCGCCCAACGAGTACGCGGTGACGGCCTTCAGCCGCAGCCTCGAATTCTCCAACGGCCTCTTCCTGAACGTCAGCATCGAGGCCGAGCGCAAGGAAGTGGACGTTAAGCCCGAAGATCTCGTCGGACAGGTCGGCCCTCTAGACCTCACGCTCAAGCCCGAGGTCTTCAGGTTCAAGGTCAAGTGCAAGTACGGCCCCTCCGCGCCGCCGCCCGCGCCGCCCGCGCCGGGACAGCCCGCGCAGCCTGCACCCGCGCAGGTCGCGCAGAAGTAGCAAGCGCACGCCGGAGTAAGCCCGGAAGGACAAGAACGATGCTCAAACTCGACGCACTTCAAGATAAACCCTGGTACCTACACCTCGCAGCGTTCGGCGTAGTCGCGCTGCTCGTCTACGGAGTCTTCTACTACTTCGTCACTTCGGGCACACGCGCCGCGACCGCGGAGGTCGAGGCGCAGGTCGTCCAGCTCCAGAGCGCGAACGCGGGCGCGCAGATAGCCTCGCAGCGCTTGAACGAATTCAAGGCCAACTACGCGCGCGCGCAGGCCGACTACGAAGACCTGAAAGCGCTTCTGCCCGAGCAGCGCGAATTGACGACCGTCCTCGCGAACGTGCAGGACAGGGCGAGGGGCAGGCTGACGCTCCGCAAGTTCACGCCGAAGGACGACGAGCAGCAGGAGTTGTACGCCGCGAAGCCCGTCGAGATAGAGGTCACGGGAACCTACAACCAGATTGGACAGTTCTTCTCGCAGATGGCCTCCTACCAGCGCATCGTCTCGATAACGGACTTCAAGGTGACGAAGCTGAAGGACAATCTTCTAAAGGACAAGCAGGACGGCAAGACCGTTAACGCCGTCTTCATGCTCAAGGCTTACTACGTCGCGCCCGAGAAGCTACAGGCCGCGGTCGCGCCGGGACAGCCCGCGACACCCGCCGCACCCGCCGCCAACCCGGCCGTCGCGGCCGCGAACGCGGCGGCGGCCCCGGTCGCGCCCGCGGCGAAGTAGTAGACGCGCGGCGAGCGCGCGAGTTTGAATGGTTACCGCAAGCCGGATCGCAGGAAGGCAAACATGAAGGACAGCAAAAGAAACACGTTCCGCGCAATGAGGTGGGCGATGACGGCCGTCTTCGTACTCTCGGCCGCGACCGTGGCGGCCGCGCAGGCGGCGAGCACCGAGTACAAGGGCGCGAAGCGCGACCCCTTCGACCACTACAAGCCGAGGCTCGCGCGCAAGGTCGAGAAGAAGGTGCCCATGCCTGTGCCCGTCCCCGGCATACAGTCGCGCATAGACAAGTACAAGGCGCAGAAGCTCGCGGCGATGAACTTGCAGCAGGCCGCGCCCAAGCCGACGACGGCGCTCACGCTCTCGGAGGTAGAGGTCATAGGAATCTTCCGCACGCCGCGCGGCTACGCGGCGATGGTGCAGGCGACGCCGATTAACCTCTCCTACGTCGTCTACCCCGGCGAGCAGTTCTACGACGGCATGCTCGTCGCAATCGAGGAGACGCGTCTCGTCTTCCGGCGACAGACCCGCTGGACGGACGGGCGCACCGACGTGGCCGTCGAGTCAAAGGCTCTGCGTCAGCCCAATGCCGTCAAGGACTCTTTGACCGCGCAGAAGCCCGCGGCCCCGGCCGCGGCTGCCTCGGAAGGCAAGTCGGATGTCAACGCGCTCGTCGAAATCCTGAAGGCGCTCGCCGCGGGCGCGCAGCAGCAGCAACAGTCGCAGCCGCAGGGAAGCGCCGACGCACAGCAGCAGCAGCCGCAAGGCAGCGTGGCGAACGCGAAGCCCTAGAGTTTTGTTAGAGACCACGAGCTACACCCGACGCCCGCTAAGTCCGGAACCCTCGTCCCGCCTAACCTGACCGGAGGTTGTAGATTCCAGAGGCCGCGCAAAACGGCCGCCCAATTGACAACACGACCCGAGGTGAGCCGCGTTGTGCGGCGCGCGCTTCAAAAGAGTCCGGCGGCCCCCATGTCGTCAAACTCATACGAGCGTTAGCGCGTGGCGGTGATTGCCGTGGGTTCGTGCCCCGAAGGATGGAGAATATGGCTTACACCAAACCCTTTCCCGCGGCCACGGCCCGAAGAGGCGCGCTCGTCCTCCTCTCCGTGTGCATGCTCGCCTTCTCGGCGTTCGCGAACGGCCCCGTCGGCGCGGCGGCCGCTCCCGTCGCCACCAGCTTACGCACCGTCATCTCGGGCGAGGCGACGCTGATAACCATCTCGGGCACAGCGCCCATGCCCTACACCGTGCGCAGGCCCGACGGCCGAAGCGTCGTCGTGGAACTTCCCGGCGTAGACGGCTCGCAGCTTTCGGCGTCTTACGAAATATCTTCGCCGCTCGTCGAGTCGCTGACCGTCAAACGGGCACTGCGCGAGGGCGCTCCGCTCTCGACGCTTCAGGTGACTTTGCGAGCACCGGCCCGCGAGCGCTCGCGCCTCGAAGGCAGCCAGCTCGTGCTCGAACTCCTGCCCGAGGATGCTAATGCCGACGGCGCGGCCGCGCAGACGCGCCCGACGCCCGCTCCCGCGAATCAGAGTCAGACTTCGCAGGGCGCGCAGTACGGCCAGTCCGGATTCGTCGGCGAGCCGATAAGCGTCAACGTCGTCAACTCCGACATACGCGACATACTCAACTACATCACCGAGCAGTACGGCGTTAACTTCGTCGTGGACTCTTCGGTCAAGACCGTCCCCGTCACCATCAACGTGACGGACGTACCCTGGAACTTCGCGCTCGACTCGATACTGAAGGCGAACCGCCTCGGCATCGAAGTCAACGGCAACATCCTACGCGTCGCGACGCTCGAAGTGCTCAAGGACGAGTCTAAGATTCGCGCCGAGGAGGAGTCGGCCCGCGCGGCTCTCAAGGAGGCGCAGCTCTCGAACTCGCCGCTCGTCACGGAGTTCATACGCCTCAACTACGCGCGCGCCGCGGGCACGCTCGACAGCACGGCGGGTTCTGCTGGCAACTTCAGCGGCGGCACTGCGTCGGGCACTACAAACGGGGGCACGACCACGTCCTACCTGCCCGACGGCACGCCTGTCTCGAATCAGCGCGTCGCGTCGAGCGACGATCAGGGCATACTGCCCATCGTGCAGCGCAGACTGTCGCGCCGCGGCGGCGTCGAGGTCGATGGCCGCTCGAACACGCTCATCGTCACGGACGTGAAGGAGAACATCGAGGCCATACGCCGCCTCGTGCAACTGCTCGACCAGCCCGAGCCGCAGGTCGAGATAGAGACTCGCATCGTGCTCGCCAACCGCAGCTTCTCGCGCGACCTCGGCGTGCAGTTGAGCGCGCTCGTTCTTTCGAGCCGCGGCGGCTCAGCCGGCATACAGCAGTCGCCCGGCTCGCCCGGCACGGGAACTGGCGCGAACACCATCGGTCTCCGGCCCGGCGGCATTCCGCAAGGCATACAGAACCCCTCGGCCGGCCTCGGCGCGAACAACCCGACGACGGTCATAGGGCTCACGACCGGCATCATCGGAACCGCGCAGATAAGCGCGCTCATCACGGCGGCCGAGGCGAAGGGTCAGGCGAAGATAGTCGCCACGCCCCGCGTCACGGCGCTCAACAACCGACCCGCGCAGATCGAGTCGGGCACGCAGATTCCCGTCGTCACGCCGCAGACAGGCGCGGGCGGCAGCTCGACCCTCTTCACGACGACCTTCATCTCCGTACCCCTCCGTCTCTCGGTCACGCCGCAGATAACGGACGCGGGCACGGTGGTGATGAAGGTCGTGATGGAGAACAACAACGTCAACGGCTCTGTGAATGCCCTCGGCACGCCCGGCATAGACACGCAGCGCATGTCGACGGAAGTGCTCGTGCCCGACGGCGGCACGACCGTGGTCGGCGGCGTCGTCAACGACCGCGAGACCGAGAACCAGAACCGCACGCCGGGCATCAGCTCCATCCCCGTGCTCGGAAATCTCTTCAAGCGTAAACTCATCTCGCGCAGCACGGACGAGATACTCTTCTTCATCACGCCGCGCATATACCGCCCCGACTATCAGGGCCGCCGCGTCGAGACCGAGCCCGCCAACGGCACGCGCTCCGTTCAGATACCGCAGCCCGTGCCGCTCGGAAACCCCGCGACCAACACCCCCTCGTCCACGCAGCAGCAACAGCAGCAGCAGTCCGCGCCCGCCGCGGGCCAGTCAACGCCGCCCGCCTCGACGCCGCAGCAGCGCCCGTAAGAAGGAGCCGAAACTCTCATGTTCAAACAGGCACTCGCAGAGATAGTAGAGCGCACGGAAGGCGCGACTGGCGCGCTCATCATGGGCATGGACGGTATCGCCGTCGAGCGCCACTTCCTGCCCGAGGGGAACGACACGAACATGGACATCGCCGCGACCGAGGTCACCTCGCTCGTACGCGGCGCGATGCGCGCTGGCTCGAACACGGGCCTCGGCACGCTCGAAGAGATGTGCCTGAGCTTCGACCGCGTCCGCGTGCTCGCGCGCATGCTCTCACCCGAGTACTACGTCGTGCTCACGCTCGGCCCCGAAGGCAACCTCGGCCGCGGCCGATACGAGCTTCGCAAGGCCGAACTCCGGCTCGCGCAAGAGTTCGCGCTCTGAACACATTTCTCCTTCGGTGGGAGACTCTAAGAGGCCGCACGCGCGGCCTCATTTTTTTTTAGCAGGCGGGAATCTTGACGTAGTTCATGCCGCGCAGTATGACGCGCTGGCGTCGTTGCACGCGGCGGAGGTTCTTCTGCGGGTTGAAGATGTTCAAGGGGCTCGGAATCATCGCGGAGAGGAAGGCTGCCTCTTTGTCGGAGAGCGCGGCGGCGGGCTTGTGGAAGTAAACTTGCGCGGCGGCCTCCGCGCCGTAGACTCCGTCGCCCCACTCGATGACGTTGAGGTAGATTTCGAGTATGCGGCACTTCGAGAGCGAGCGTTCGAGGAAGTATGTGATGGCCGCCTCCTTCACCTTGCGCGCGGCCGTGCGCTCCGAAGAGAGGTAGAGGTTCTTCGCCAACTGCTGCGAGATGGTCGAGCCGCCTCGCTTGAACTTGCTGAGGTCTGGAATCCAGTCCGAGGGGTCGTTGTCGCCTTCGTCCTTCGCCTCCTTCTCGGAGACCTTCGAGCCATCGTCCCACGCGCGCTCTATCGCCTCGTAGTCGAAGCCGTGGTGCGTCACGAAGTTTGTGTCCTCGCCCGCGAGCACGGCCCGCTGTAGGTTCGGTGATATGCGCGAGAGCGGAACCCACTGCTGCACGCGCCGCGCCTCTCGGCCATCTTCGCGCGCCTCCTTCAGACGCGTCTCAATCATGCTCGTCGTCTCGGGATTCTTATCGCGCAGATCGGAGACGCGCGGGAACGTCAACACCTCGTACAGGACGAAGAGCGTGAAGAGCGCGAGCACGACGATGAAGCCTGTCTTTATGATTCTCCACATGCGCGGATAAGTTATTAGTTAAGAGTTCAAAGTTCAACCCGAAACGGAACCGCGAGCGGTAGCGAGCGGGTCTCAAGTTACGATAAAGGCAAGCCTGTTGAAACCTCTACCCGCTCGCTACCGCTCGCGGTTCTGTTTCGAGGACTGCTTTGACGGCTCGAATGGTGTTGCAGTGAATCTCGACGGTGTCGTCGATGTCGGCGGCGTAGCCACCGGACATGACGGTGGCGACAGCCACTCCGCGCGCGCGGCACTCGCGCAGCACCGTCTCGTCGCGCGCGCGAAGCCCCTCGATTGAGAGCGAGAGGCGGCCGAGCTTGTCGCCCGCGTACGGGTCTGCGCCGCCGAGGTAGAAGACGAGGTCGGGGCCGTGCTCGAAGGCGCGCGGGAGGTTTCGCGCGAGCGCGTCGAGATATTCGTCGTCGCCCGTGCCGTCAGGCAGCTCCACGTCGAGCGAGGAGCGCTGCTTGAAGAGCGGGTAGTTCTTCGCGCCGTGCATCGAGAAGGTGAAGACCTCCGTGTCTCCCTCGAAGATGTGGGCCGTGCCGTTCCCTTGATGCACGTCGAGGTCAATGACGGACGCGCGCAGAATCTTTCGGTCGCGACGCAGCACGCGTATCGCGATTGCCACGTCGTTGAGCACGCAGAAGCCCTCGCCGCGGTCGGGGAACGCGTGGTGCGTTCCGCCCGCGAGGTTCGACGCCGCGCCCGCTTCGAGCGCAACGCGCGCCGCTCCAACGGTGCCCGAAGTCGCTAGAAAGGAGCGACGCACGAGCGCCTTCGACCACGGCAGCCCGAGCCTTCTCAACTCGCGTTCGCTGAGCGCGCCCGCGCGCAGGCGCGTCACGTAGTCTTCCGTGTGTACGAGCAGAACGTCCTCGACCGCGGCCTCGCGCGGCTCGACTATGTCGGAGGGAGAGAGCGTGCCCTCCGCGAGCAGGCGGTCGCGCACCAACTCGAACTTACGTATGGGGAAGACGTGCCCCTCGCCAATGTCCGCGTAGTATCGCGGCGTGTAGAAGACTCGCATGAAACTTTCCCGGCCCGCGTCGGCGCGGATTGTAGTTTAGCGCCTCGGCGAAGGCAAAGAACTGTCTCCGGAGTCGCGACCGCGTCGCGTTCAGTATTGAATGAGGCTGCCCTCGCGCTTGGCGCGGCGGACGGAGCGTGCGAAGACCCAGAGCGAGAAGGGGAGCAGGATTGCGAGGTACGCGAGGAGCGTGAGGAGCGGGCCGCTCACGTCCGCGAGCGTCTGGCCCTGTATGAGGACACGGCGTATGCCGTCAATGCCGTGTGTGGTCGGGATGAGTTTAGAGACGAATCCTAATCCGCTGCCGCCGGTCTGCGAGATAAGCTGCGCCGGAAAGAAGACGCCCGAGAAGAAGGCCGAGCCCGTGCCGATTATCATGCCGAGCGGGTCGCCGCGCTTGAAGACCATCGCGAAGCTCGCCGAAAGAATCCCTATCGAAGCCAGCACGAGCGTCGTCAGAAGCAGGAAGAGCACGGCGAGCATGAAGCTCCCGCGGTACCGCACTCCGAAGAGCGCCCATCCGAAGAAGAGATACAGGAACGAGTGGAAGCTCGCCTGCACGAAGTCCCACGCGGAGCTTGCGACGACGAGCGTCGGCACGCCTATCGGCGTCATCAGAACGCCTTCGAGCGTCCCCTGGGCCTGCTCGGAGCGGATGGCGTTGGCGAGGCTTGAGAAGCCGACCATGAAGTAGTTGAGGAAGGGTAGCGCCGTTATCCACGCGAGGAAGGGGTCGCGCCATTGCTCGTATGGCGTCGAGAACGAGCCCGCGAAGATTTGCGAGATGAAGTAGAGCGTAGTGGTGATGAAGAGTATGGAGAGGATGCGCATGAAGAACTCCAGCCGGTAGCTCACGGCCAACTGGAAGTCGCGCACGACGAAGGCGCGCACGCGCCCGAGCAGTAGAAGCAGCGTCTTCATTCCGTCTCTCTCTCGAAGGTTTCGAGAACGTCGAGCAGAGTGCCGCGCTCCGTCTCGCACGAGACGACGTGCGCGCCGCCTTCGACCACTGAGCGCAGCGCGCGGTCGAGCGTGCCGTCTTCCGACTCACGCTCGAAGTTGACCGAGACCGCGCCGTTCTCAAGTCGCCCGGCATCGAGTTGCGCGAGCCCGGCGGATTCCGCGAACGCGGCCCGCAGTATCTCGACGGCGCTTTCGGCCGTGACGCCGCGCAGGGTCAGGCGGACGCGCTCGCGGTTGCGGTGCGCGGCTCGCAAGCTTCGCGGCTCGTCCACGGCGCGTATGCGCCCGCGGCTGATGACCGCGACGCGCTCGCAAAGCTCTTCGACTTCGGCGAGGTTGTGCGACGTTAGAAGAATCGTGACGGGGCGCGCGCCTCGCGCGAGCGAGCCTATGAGTTCGCGCATGCGCGCCGCCGCCAGCGGGTCGAGCGAGCGCGTCGGCTCGTCGAGCAGGAGGACGGGCGGCGAGTTGAGCATCGCGCGTGCGACCGTCATGCGCTGCTTGTTGCCCGTCGAGAGTTCGCCGAAGCGTCGTCGTCGCAAGTCAGTCAACTCGAAAAGCTCGATAAGCTCTTCAATCCTGCGCGTTCCTTCGCGCGCGCCGAGGCCGTAGAGCCGCGAGAAGAAGAGCAGGTTCTGCTCGACCGTCAGACGCCAGTAGAAGCTTCGCTCCTCGGCGCTCGCCAGGCCCACCACCGCGCGCACGCGCGACTCTTCGCGCACGCTGTCGAAGCCGCGAACGGAGACCGTGCCTTCGGTCGGCTGCACGAGCGTCGCGATTATCTTCGCGAGCGTCGTCTTGCCCGCGCCGTTGCGGCCGATGAGCCCGAAGACTTCGCCCTCGCCGACTTCGAGCGACACGCCGCCGAGCGCCTCGACGGGCGCGCGCGTCGCCATGCGAAAGAACTTGCGCGCGCCCGCGAGCGGCACGGGGTAGGTCTTCGAGACGTTTTGAATCGAGATGGCGACGCTCATCTCTTGCGCTGGCGCGGGTCGAGGTATTCGCGCAGGCCGTCGCCGAGGAAGTTGAAGGCGAGGACTGTGAGCGCGATTGCTATGCCGGGCACGAGCATCGCGTGCGGCGCGCGCTGCAAGGTCGCGAGGTCGCGCGCCTCTTCGAGCATCACGCCCCAGGATGGCGCGGGCGGCGGCACGCCCAAGCCCAGGAACGAGAGCGACGCTTCCGACAGCACCGCGCCCGCCATGCCGAGACTCGCCTGAACGATGAGCGGCTGAACGGCGTTAGGCAGGACGTGGAAGAGTAGTATGCGCCAGTCGCGCGCGCCGAGTGCGCGTGCCGCCTGCACGAAGTCGTACTCCCTCACCTTCAACACCTGCGCGCGCATCACACGCGCATAGCCCACCCACCCGATGATGCAGAGCGCGAGTATGAGCTTGTTAAGCCCCGCCCCTAAGAAAGCCACCATCGCAATCGCCAGCAGCAGACCGGGAAACGCGAGGAAGACGTTGAGGACGTAGCCCGACACGATGCGGTCAACCCAACCGCCGTAGAAGCCCGCGAGCGACCCGATGGTTGTCCCGACCACGGCAGAGACGGCGACGACGACCAGCCCGACGCGCAGAGAGATGCGCGCGCCGAAGACCACCCGCGAGAAGATGTCGCGTCCCGTCGCGTCCGTCCCCAACCAGTGCTCCGCCGAAGGCCCCTTGTAGCGTGCGAGCAGGTCAGGCACGCCCACGTCGTGCGTCGCAATCCACGGCGCGAACAACGCCACCAGCACGAGCAGCGCGATGAAGACGAGGCCGAAGATGGCGAGACGGTTCATGGTTGATTCATAAGTTCAAAAGTTTAAAGTTGCAAGCTCAAATTTAAGACCGCGCGCGTTGAACTTTGAACTTTGAACTTTGAACTTGCAACTTGTAACTCTCAAGAGACTCTTATTCTCGGATCGAGTCTTCGATACAACAAGTCCGTCAGCGTGTTTGCGAAGATGTACGTGACGCTGATGACGAGGACGCAGCCCTGCACGAGACGGTAGTCGCGTTTGTTTATGCCGTCCTCGACGAGCAGGAGGCCGATGCCGGGCCAGTTGAAAATCTTCTCCGTGATGATAGCGCCCGCGAGCAGCACGCCGAGTTGCAGGCCGAGGACGGTGACGACGGGTATGAGCCCGTTCTTCAAGACGTGCTTGTAGACGACCGTTCGCTCGCTGAGGCCCTTCGCGCGCGCGGTGCGCACGTAGTCCTCGCCCATCTCTTCAATCACAGAGGACCGAACCATGCGCGTCAGGAGCGCCGAGAGCGCGGAGCCGAGCGTGACGGCCGGAAGGATTATGCTCGACCACCCGAAGCGGCCCGAAGGGCTGAGCAGTCCCGTCCAGACCGCGAAGACGTATATGAGCAGCGGCCCGACGACGAAGCTCGGCAGACTTATGCCTACGAGCGCGAGCACGGAGAGCGTGTTGTCTGTGAGGTTGCCGCGGTTCGTGCCCGCGATGACTCCGAGCGGGACTGCGATAGCCACGGCGACCAGGAGCGCGGCGAGCGCGAGTTGAATCGTCGCGCCGTAGCGAGAGAGTATCAGTTCGCGCACGGGGCGGTCGGTGCGAAACGAGTTGCCCATGTCGCCGCGCAGTATCGCGCGCCAGTAGTCAACGTAGCGGTTGTCCGCGCCGTTCCAACGGAAGCGGCGCGCGCCGCCCGCCGTCTCGTCTTCGGAGTAGGAGAAGAAGAAGGCGGGGCGGTCGAGGCCGTGCCTGTGCCGGAACTGTTCGAGCTGGTCGGGCGTCGCGTTGTCGCCGAGTATCGCGGTCGCGGGGTCGCCCGGCACCAGCTCGATGAGAATCGTCACGAGGCTGACGACCGTCCACACGACGAGCAGAAGCATGAGCAGACGGCGCGCGATATCCAGAAGCTTGTGCTTCATCAATAATTTCTTAAAAGGGAAGCGGGTTGAATTGCGTGACGATGATAGCACTTATCATGCTGATGCGTCAGCCGGGCGGGTTAGAGTGAACGCGGGGAGAGCGACAGACCCGAGGGGCCGACTCCGAAATCTGACGACTTCGGAGTCGGCCCCTCGGGTCTCGACTTGACTCAATCACCTCGACGCAACTTCCGGCAGGACTCAATCGACTTAACGCGACGGCCAATTGGCCTCTCTTCGTGCGTCGTTTTCTACGTGCCCGGCCTACGGCGCGAAGTAACCCGACAGGTCAACGACTACGTCGAGCGAACTGACGGCATAGAGGTTGAAGGCCCCATCCGAGCCGAGCCTCACGTTGAAGCCATTGGAGATGACCTGCCCGGCGACATAGTTGACGTTGGCTGTGAGCGGCCGCGCGATGCCGGTCGGATACATCGAGAGGTTGCCCGCGGTCGAGCCGGATAGCGTGTTGACCACGGCCACGTTCCCCACCACCGCCTGTGCGGAGTTCGGCACCGTATTGCTCCCGCACGTGACGCGCGCGACCTGCGTTAGTGCAGTGTTAGCCGCGAGCGGCGTGCCGGGCGTGAAGCATGCCGATTGTCCGGGCCTCGTGTCGAGTAGGCGCATAGGGGTGGACAACGGATAGTAGAGCAATCCCGCTACGCCGTTAGCATCCGCCGCCGCGCTCCCGTTAAAGTAACCCGTCACGTCAACGACGACGTTCGTCGTCGAGTTGGCGTAGAGGTTGAAAGCCCCGTCCGAGCCGAGCCTCACGTTGAAGCCGTTGGAGATGACCTGCCCGGCGACGTAGTTGACGTTGGCCGTCAGTGGCCGCGTGATGCCGGTCGGGTACATGGAAAGATTTCCGACGGTCGAACCCGCCTGTGTGTTGACCACGGCCACATTCCCGATTACGGCACTAGCGTCGGAGGGAATGACCACCCCGCTACAGGTAGTTCGCGCCGTCTCCGTGCGGGCAACGCCGGCTTGGAGGGGTGCGCCCGGTGCATCACACGCCGACTCGCCGATGCGCGTGTCCAGAAGCCTTACCGGGCGCGGCAGTGCGTGGTAATACAACCCGCCCTGCCCCACAGGCGCGTAGTAGCCTGTGATGTCAACGACTACGTCGAGCGAACTGACGGCGTAGAGGTTGAAAGCCCCATCCGAGCCGAGCCTTACGTTGAAGCCGTTGGAGATGACCTGTCCGGCGACATAGTTGACGTTGGCCGTCAACGGCCGCGCGATGCCGGTCGGGTACATCGAGAGGTTGCCCGCAGTCGAGCCGGACAGCGTGTTGACCACGGCCACGTTCCCCACCACCGCCTGTGCGGTGGAAGGGATGACGAGCCCCTCGCAGGTGCTGACGGCGGCCTGTGTCCGGGCGACGTTGGCGCTCAAAGGCGCGCCGGGCGTGAAGCATGCCGACTGTCCGGGCCTCGTGTCGAGCAGTCTCACGGGATGCGCCAACGGATAATACTGTAGGCCGGAGACGTTGGTCTGAGTGAAACTTGCGGTCTCCGTTATC
>JBJMGR010000094.1:0-18361 GCA_045807805.1 Pyrinomonadaceae bacterium
CATCTACACGACGAATACGATAGAGTCTTTGAACATGACGTTACGGAAGGTGACGAAGAACCGTTCTCTGTTCCCGAACGACGAGGCGGTGTTCAAGCTGATGTATCTGGCGTTGAGAAATATCAGCCAGCGATGGACAATGCCTATAAAGAACTGGAGCGGGGCGCTCAATCAGTTCGCGATCCTCTTCGATGGGAGGGTGCCGATGGGCGGGCTCAGCTCAAACTCACTTACACAGAATGTTTAGAACCTCCGTTTTCTTAAACACAGGCGACTTCCGAAGTCTGGGCAGTGTGTAACGAATAGAAGGCAATACATTGACATAGCGATTGTGTAAAAGTTGCTCAGCTTCTTGTCGGCTGTAAGTCGGCCCAGGCTGGTCATTCCAACGTAATTCTTCGTGTTCAAACAACAGAGAGTTTATCTTTGAAAGGGGGTTCTGCTTCATAGTTCGCGCGAATTGATTGAAGTCTTCTGCCCTGACAAATTGACCATAAACAGCTTCATATGGATGGGCGACAAAAATCCTTTCTGCCAACCCCTTCTTAAAAAGAGCGCCCATCACTGGGCTGCAAGGCGAAAGAATTGCCGACGCACTGGCGGTGGTACCGCATTCTGGCTTTTGTAGCCTAAATCATGTTCGATTTCAGCCCAAGCATGTTGAATAATCGAGCGAATCTGAATTTCAGCTTGGCACTGAGAGAATCTTCCGTATTCAGGCAGTTGCAGGCGTACGGGCCGTAAGCGAACAATATAATGGGATGAAAGGTAGCCAAATGTATCGGGAGCTTTCTTGCGTTTATCAACGGAGTTTTCAGGATCAATCTCGAACTCGTTTTCAATTATCCGTGCGACAGCATCAACCTCTTCGTCATAATAAGTAATGATGCGTATCCCACAGATGTCCGTAATGTCACTGAGTTGGGTATAGGATTTGGCTTGAATCTTTTTCATTAGGCTATCGCGTTTTTTTAACGCGACCGTCAATAGAATGTAGATGTATTGACGAATCCCGACTTAGCAGGTCGTCAAGCAGCACTAACAGTTTGTCTTTGAACCGTTCATAGAGGTCATGCGCCTCATCGTATTCACGAAGAATTGAATCGAGGTAATCGCTCATCTGATACCAGTGATTTACCGAGAAGAATGGTAGAGCGATAAAATTGAAGCAGACATGATACTTAAAGGCAAACTCGAATTAGGGCGAACGCATCTTAAATGTTCAGCACCTTGAGCATGTAGCTCTCATCCCACCCTGCTTTGAGCCGTTTGTTCTTGATTCCAACTTGCAACTGCGCTCCTGCTTCAACAGATTCACGGCCATGTGCCGCAAGAACTCCCCCCGCAGCAGCAGGTCGAGGATGAGCCCCGCGTCTCGCCGATCATTCTTCTGCCTGCGCTTGGCCAGCCGCCTGACTTCGGCTGCGTCGCCGATGAGCACCCGATGGCCGGCCCTCCAGGAGTTCGACGAACCAGGTGACGCTAGCCGCTCGCCTCTAACCCGACGATCACCTCGCCGGCAAGTTGTGAATAGAAGGCACGGGTGTCGTCTTCCTCATGCCGTAGTTCCTTGAGATGGGCCTGTCCGTCAGCCGTGTAGCAGTAACAGATGGTCTGTTGACGCGCGTGAAAGTCGACTGCACAATAGATAGTCACGGGCACCTCCTTCGCAGTCTCATGCGCAACCTGAGTTTACCGCAGCTCACGAGTGAGCTGGAGGTGCCTGCTTCATCACATCCCCCCTGCTTCATAGACACTACGCAACCTTCCCCGCGCCCGAAGAACGTGCCGAGTGCCACTAGCAACTTGGATGATTTAGGTTACAATCGGCGGCGGCGAAGAGCATCGGGCCGCCTCTAAGCATCTGCCGCAAGGCGGATACGAATTGCGACACTGCCGCCTTGAACTCTTCATCTGCCCCTTCCCTCATCTGATGCGTGCTTCGATTGATTCCGGCGTCCACCCGGTAGTTCGGAACGTCGGGGAGCTTCGTACGTTCGTTAAGGCCCACTCGAAGCCGCATGTAATTAAAGCTGAAGGGGCAAAAATTCTGTGAAAATAACGTTGATAAATCTGAACCTGGTGAAGGTTCCCGCCATCGCGCCTTACGCCATCGACATACTCGGCTCGGCGCTCGACGCAGCGATGCACGAGGTTGACGTTCTCGACCTGTGTCCCGAAGACGATCCTATCGGCGCCCTGCGCGCGTATTTCGAGGCGCACGAGCCGGGGCTCGTCGGCCTGTCCATGCGCAACGCCGTCGATCTCTATTTCCCCTCTATGTTCGACCTGCCCGAAAAGGGCTCGTTCCTCGGGTCGCACAAGCGGGTCATCGACGTGATCAAGGAGTACGTTGACCCGCAGCGAATCCTCATCGGCGGGGTCGGCTTCTCAGTCCACCCGTACGCCTTCCTGAAGCGACTGGGCTTGCGTTACGGGGTCAGAGGCTCGGGGGAGGTTGTGCTGTGTCGGCTCGCGAGTGAGATGGAGACCAAGACGCTGGAGGAGTTGGCGGACGGGGCCGAGACCTTCGTCTTCGACGGCCGGAGAGAGCAACTGACGACGCAGGTGCGGCGCACGCACCTTGAGAACCGCTGGTACTACGAGTACGGCGGGCAGGCCGCGATTCGCACGACCAGCGGGTGCGCGCTCCGGTGCAGCTACTGCCCCGAGCCCGTGGCCGCCGGGAAGATGTACCGCAGCGCCGCGATTGAGAACACCCTGAACGAGATCGACCAACTGATAGAGTTGGGGGTGAGGGACTTTCAGACGGCGGACAGCGAATTCAACATGCCCATCGGGCACGCCAAGAGTCTGCTCAGGGCGATCATCGAGCGGGGCTACGGCAAAGACGTTCGCTTCTGGGCCTACTGCCAGCCGCACCCGTTCGACGAGGAGTACGCCCGCCTCTTGTCCGAAGCCGGCTTCGTCGGGGTAAATTTCGGCACGGATCACACGGACACAGAGATGCTCAACGGACTCGGCAAGTGGTACGACTACGAGGACATCGTGCGGGCGACGCGCCTGTGCCAAGACAACGGGATAGCCGTTATGCACGAACTGCTCTTCGGCAGTCCGGGTGACACGCCCGAGAAGATGTACCGCGCAATCGAAGAGCTGCGCCGTCTAGACCCTTGGGTCATCGGTGTGAGCGTCGGGTTGGCCGTGTTTCCGGGCACCCCGATGGGCGCGTTTCTGGAGGAGAGGAGGCGCGCCGGCCTGCTCGACTCGGGCTTCTACCTCGCGGGCGAGCCGATGGTAGACCCGACCTTTTACGTCGATCCCTCCTTCAAAGTCCCCGAAATATTTGAAGAGATCGGGAAGTCGGTCGGGCCGGACAGCAAGCACATCATGCTCCCGGCCCCGAGCAGCACGGCGAGCCCGAACAACCAGTTGGTCAACTCGGAACGTGTGAGGCACCAGTTGCTCGTCGAGAAGCGGAAGGGCCCTTCATGGTACCACTACCCCGCCCGCGAGTCGTAAAAGGGGTTGGCCCGGCCCTTTGTCAGGGCGGTTGAGGGCCGACGCGAACGCGCAAGCAACTCGGGGAAAGCGGGCCGTAATCAAAGGGGGGAAGTTTACGCCCCGCTTACCTTGACAACGGGTTTCGGTACGATAGAATAAACGCGTTCGCAATAGAGCGGTGGTCATAAAAGTTGGTGCTGTTGCTCATGCTCACTTCAAGCGAATCATAATGCTGCTTGCTATTCGACGAACGCCCTACAGCAACCACCTTTCGGCCATCAGAGACACTGATTCAATTGCCCCAAGCCCTCATAAAAAGCTGCTCTCTTAAATTACTGATGTAATAATCTCCCCAACGCAGCAGTGACCAGTCCGCGCCGCCTGGAGCGGGTCTAACCTTTTTGCGAATAGCGGGAAGCCCCGGATGGGACTTTTATGGCGGCAGCTTACCCTTTTCCCGCTCCGCCTCGCTGAAGCTCATCTGGCGAGTCTACCTTTATGGAAGTTCGTTGCTTCGACAGGGGCGCGCCGCAATGGTTTGCGGTGCAGATGTGGAGCGGGCGCGAGCATCGCTGCGCCAAGCACCTCCTGCTGAAGGGGTACGAGGTCTTCCTCCCCTGCCTGCGCGAACGCCGCCGCTGGTCTGACCGTATCAAGGTGGTTGATCGCCCGCTCTTCGCCGGCTACGTCTTCTGCCGGGCTGATAAAAACTTTGGGGGCAAAATCGTCACGGTGCCGGGGGTGATTCGCATCGTCAGCGACGACCGCGGCCCGTCGCCCATCCCCGCGCACGAGATCGACGCCATCCGGCGCATCGTCGAGGCGCGTGTCGCGGCCGAGCCTTGGCCGGTCTCGCTCGTCGGCCAGAAGGTGCGCATTGAGTTGGGGCCGTTGCGCGGCATCACGGGCACGGTGCTGGTCGTGAAGAACCGTCGCCGGCTGGTCGTCTCGGTCGGGCTCCTGCCGCAGGCAGTGGCCGTTGAGATCGACTCGGAGTGGGTGACCACACCGCTCGCGTCTGGAGAGGGTGAACGTCAGGACGGTCAGGCGAAGGGGGCGCACGCGCTCCCGGCCGCACGGCCCGGCGTCACTCATTCCGGCCGGCAATCATGACCGGCGCAGGCGTTCGCGCCGAAACTGAATGTTCGCACTCATTGGAGGCTACAGCATGCCGGTAAAGGACTTGATTCGCGTGTCGATGCCCCGCCGGAGTTATCAGCACCGCCACTTTGCACTCGCGGTGCTGGTGCTGGCCGTGTGCGCGGCGGCGGCGTTTCACGTCAGGGGCGTGGGCGCGCAGAAGGGGGCGCGCCAGAGCGTCCCCCCGACAACGCGGACGTACTACATCGCCGCCGACGAGGTGGAGTGGGACTACGCGCCCACGGGCACCAACCTCATCGAGGGCCGCCCGTTCAACGACGACGAGAAGGCGTTCATGGTGGCCGGCCCAACCGTGATCGGCCGCAAGGCGAAGAAGGCGCTCTACCGCGAGTACACCGACGACACTTTCAAGACGCTGAAGCCGCGCCCGCCCGAGTGGGAGCATCTCGGCTTCCTCGGGCCGGTTATCCGCGCGCAGGTCGGCGACACGATCCGCGTCGTGTTCAAGAACAACGCCAAGTTCCCGGCGACCGTTCACCCCCACGGCGTCCTCTACTCGAAGAGTTCGGAGGGCGCGAACTACAACGACGGCTCGACCGGGGCCGACAAGGCCGACGACGCCGTGCCACCCGGCGGCACGCACACATACGTCTGGGCGGTGCCGGAGCGAGCAGGCCCCACGGAGCACGAAGGCAGCTCGACGCTCTGGATGTACCACTCGCACGCCGACGAGGTGCGCGACGTGGAGAGCGGCCTCATGGGGCCGATCATCATCACGAGGCGCGGCATGGCTCGCCCCGACGGCTCGCCCGTTGACGTTGACCGCGAGATCGTCGCGGGCTTCATGGAGACGGATGAGAACCAGAGTTGGTACACAGCCGATAACATCCACACCTACGCCACGACCCCCGACAAGGTCTCGGTCGTCACGGGGCCTTTCTTCCTGACCTGGGCGCGCTCGACCCCGCTCCTCTACGACAAGTACTTCCGCGAGACCATCAACGGTTACTCCTACGGGCACACGCCCGGCCTGACGATGAAGGTGGGGCAGCGTGTTCGCTGGTATTTGATGTCGGGGACGGGTTTTGAAATCCACTCGGTGCACTGGCACGGCAATGTTGTCACGGTGAACCACATGCGCACGGACGTGACCCCGGTGATGACGATGGGGATGGTCGTCGCTGACATGGTGCCCGACAACCCCGGCAAGTGGCTCTTCCACTGCCATGTCCACTATCACATGAGGATGGGCATGCAGGCGTTCTATGTGGTGGAGCCGGCCGAGTCGGGCACGAAACAGCGGCGAAGTCGGGCTCAATCAAAACAGGCTCAAGGCGAGAGGCACACGCATTGACGCGCGCCTGTCGGAGCCCGCGCGGTTCGGACGCATTGGGCGCGAGCGCTTAAACCTTTGTTAAGGAGTGACCATGAAACGTCGGCGACTCATTGTCATACTGCTGGCCTGCCTGATGGCGTCGGCCTTCCTGCCCGCGCAGGCGCGGCAGCCCTCGCCCGCGGACGCGCCGAAGGAGCCCGCGAAGGTCAAGGACAGGTTGGTCGAGGCGGTGCGCTCGAAGCGACTTGACGACATCGCCGGACTCTTCTCGCCCGACGGCGCTTTCCTCTCCAGAACCACCGGGCGCGTGAGCGGGCGCGCGGCCATCCGCGGGCTGTTCGAGAAGGTGCTCGGCTCGTTCACCAGCGACATCACGATGACAAGCGTCCGCGTCGAGCGTTCCGGAGACCTCGCCTACGACACGGGCGACTTCGAGGAGACGGTCACGTCAACGTCCGACGCGACGAAGAAGTACAACGTTAAAGGCAACTACCTCTTAGTCCTCAAGCGCGAGCGCGGGAGTTGGCTGATCGTCGAACAAGTGATGACAGACCGGACGCAGACCGGACGCTAGCTGGCGACGCCTTCGCGGCCGTTCGCTGAGGAGGAGAAAACCTTGCCTGCTCGTGCGCGGCGTGATATCAGGACACCCGCCGCGTTGACACAAGACTACGGCTGGAGAGACCAACATGAGGAACGACGATTCGGACAAGCTCAACGACGAACCGAACGCGCAGGGCGACGGGCGTACGCGTGAGGCGGCGGCGCAGGCGGGCGTCTGCGCCGCCACTCCCCCCCCGGCTCAGAGCGTCAGGGAGTACGAGGCCCCGCGCAACGAGGTGGAGGCTGGCGTGGTCGAAATCCTCGCCGAGTTTCTGAACATGGAGCGCGTCGGCATTCACGACAACTTCATACTGCTCGGCGGCGAGTCGCTGCTGGCCGCGCAGGCGGCTTGGCGGATTCGCGACCGGTTCGGGTGCGAAGTCACCCTGCGGTCGATTCTCGCCGGCACAGTGGCCGACATCGCCGCCGAAATCTTAGCGGCCGACAGCGAGCAGCAGGCTTGACGTTTGGACTAACGGAACGATGTTCGACGACGAGGTGACAGCCCCGACTCTGGTAGCACTGGCCGATTCTGCCGATGAGGGCCTGCTGCCGGTGCCCTCCGCAGTGCCGCGGCTCGTGGCGAGCGTGTGGCCGAGGCCCTACGACAGCCCCGAGGCTTTCCTGCCCGCCGCCCGACCCCTCCTCGAACACCAACGCATGCACCCCGGAGACACGTTCTGCGTCATCGCCGATTACCAGCTCCTCCTGTCGGGCGGCGGACGCGCCGACCACGCCGAGGCCGTTTACGACACCGCGGCGGCACTGCTCGCGTTAGGTGTTGACCCTCGAAACACCTCGCTCTGCCGCGAGTCGGATGTGGCTGCGCTGCCGGAAGTCTACTGGCTGCTCTCGTGCGCGCTGTGGCTCCCGCCGCCCGGTGTCGAAGCCTCGATGGCGCTGCCGCGGGGCGCGGACGATGCGGCGCGCGAGTGCGCTCTGCTGCTCGCGGCCCTCGCCTTCGGGCTCGGTGCAAGCAGCCTCGTGCTCGCGCTCACGCCGCACGAACCGGGCGCGGCCCTCTCGTCGCTGCTGCGTGAGGTTGGGCTGCGGCTCAACCCCGGACAGACTCCGTTTGAGGTCTTACGAGAGGGTGCGGCAGACGGGCGGGCTTCGTTTGGGGCCGCTCCCGATTTGGGCTCGGCGGGCGCGCGTTACGATGCGATTCGTCACAACACGCCCTTCCTGCGCGACGTGCTCAACGAGGGCGCGCTGGCCGCCGCGACGGTCAGCACGACGGCGATCGCGCGCCTGCGCGAGTATCTGCATCTCGGCGACGGAGGTATGGGCCACCCATGATTCACTCCAGAGTTCGCCGGGCGCTGACGGCGCTCGACCTCTCCGACTACGTCAAGTCCCAAAGGGAGACGGGCCGCTACGACCTCGAACCCGACTTCGTGCGGCGATGGGCCGACCAATACAGGGCCGCGGGGTCGCTGCTCAAGCGCCTACAGTTCAACCCCGAGTTGGCGGAGGCGCTGCGGCTGCTCCGCGAGATCACCTACCCGTCGGCGATGCAGGAGCGTTCGCGCATCCCGAGCTACTACCCTTACACCTGCGTCAACATCCTCGACTGGTACATGGCCGACTGCGGCGACGACCTCGAAGCCCAGAAGAGGAAGAGCGTTGAAGGGGTCGTGACCCTGCTGCTCGACCTCGGCAACTTCGAGATGAGGAGCCTGATCGGCTGCGAGCCCACGCAGCCGCTCCATTTCGAGCCGGAGTTCGCCATCGAGCGGATTCGGATGCTGAAGGACGTGTACACCGCGACGGCCCGACTCGCCGAGTTGATTCCCGGCTGCACGGCCCGGCCAGCGCGCGCCCCGCGCGACTACGACAACGTCATCGAATACGCAAACGAGCCGGGCCGCCTGAGCGCGCTCGTCCGCTTCAGTTGCATGCCGCAGACGCGCTACCACGACGAGGTGCTCTTCCTGCGCTCAATCCACATCTCCGAGTTCTGCTTCTACGGTATCCGCATCGCGGTCATGCAGGCCGGGCGTGCGATAGGCCGGGGCGTGCTCGCTGCCGCCCGCGCGTGCCTCGAACAGGCCATCGCGTTTGGCGAGGTGCTGCACCAGATATTCCGCGTCGTGCGCAGCATGCCGCCGCCGCACTTCCTCGACTTCCGCGAGTCGGCCGCCAACGCCAGCGCCGTGCAGTCGGCCAACTACCAGCTCATGGACGTTCACCTCTTCGGCCTCAGCGAGAACAAGCTGGCGCTCTTCAAGCGCATCCCGCACCTGCGTAACGTGCTGCGCTACTACCACCCCGGCTTCCTGTGCCTGCGAGACCTGCTGCGGTCAGTCCCCGCGAGCGGCGGCGACGCGGCGGCACTGCTTGAGACGGCGCGGCAGCTCGACAGCAAGCTCCTCAACTGGCGCGGGCTGCACGTCGGCTTTGCGCAGCTCTACCTGTCGGACATCCCCATCGGCACGGGCGGCACGTCCGGGGCCGCGTACCTGAAGCTCTTCCTACGCAACACGCTCTTCGGCGAGACGACGCTCGACGCCGCCGCGGCCGCAGAGTTCGCGGGCGCGCCCGCCGCCGTCTCGGAGACGGAGATCGCGCGCCCCGGCATGCACATCGCGCCACCGCGCGAGCTGATCGGCCCCGACAAGATCGTGGCCGCAGAGCCGGGCGAGTAGCACCGCCCGAAAAGGTTTCGACGCCGCACGAGTCCATAGGCCCATTTCGGCGCGGCGGCCCCGTTCATCTCCTCAAGACACATTACACAACTGCTCAAAGGAAGGAGTATCGATTGAATGTCAGAGCAAACTAAGTCTGCCTCCCACTGGTATGACGACGGAGCGGGTTTCTTCGGCAAGAAGTACATGGAGGGCGACGACTCGTTTGAGGGTTTCTTGATGAGCCCGCAGACGCTCGCCGTGCGGACGGGGCACGAGGTCGAAGGCATCGAGCGGCTGCTCGGCCTGCGGCCGGGCGACGCGGTGCTGGACTGCCCGTGCGGGTACGGCCGCCACTCGATTGCGCTCGCGCAGAGGGGCTACAAGGTTCTGGGGAGCGACATCAACCAGGAGATGCTCAACGCCGCCTACCGCAACGTCAACGGCACCGGCAACATCCAGTTCGCGCGCGAGAACATGCTGCACCTCGACTACCGCGACCGCTTCGACGCGGTCATTAACATGTTCCTCGCCTTCGGCTTCTTCGACACGGACGAGGAGAACGAGCGCGTGCTGTCGAACTTCCACCGCGCGCTCAAGCCCGGCGGCCGGTTCCTGCTCCACACCGACGTGAACGTCGGACGCATCACCTGCGGGCAGTACAAGTTCCACGAGAACCGCCACCTGCGCAGCGGGAGGACGCTTGAGATCGTCGAGAGCTACGACCCGGAGCGCAAGCGGCTCAACGGCCAGTGGATTCTCATCGACTCAGCCGGTGCCCGCGAAGAGCTGCCGCCCTACTCCTGCCGCATCTACACGGCCAAAGAGATCACGGAGATCTGCCGGTCGGTCGGCTTCGCCTCGGTCTGCCTCTACGGCGGTTGGGGCGGAGAAGACCTCGAAGACGAGTCGGAGGAGATGATCGTCGTCGCGACGAAGGGCGAGTGAAGGCTCGCCCCTCGTCGGCCCGAGATTGGAGGAGGCAACATGAACGAGTTAACGCGAAGGCTCTCCGCTTCCGCGCACCCGGTGGAGGTCACACTCCGCCCGGAGAGAACCGCCGAGGCCCTGAGGCGGCGGATCGAGGAGTTCGGTTTCGTCCACATCAAGTTTACCGACACGCAGGGCGAGACGGAACTGATCGTCAAGCTGGACAAGGAAGCGTGCGATCTCGCCTCGGCGGACTTTGAAGGGGCGAGCGGGAAGGTCGCGCTGAGCGGCCGCCTCATACTTGATTACGTGCCCGTGCGTTGCGACGCCGAGATAGACCTGAGCACCCTTGAAGGCACGGGCCAGTTGCACGTGCTTGAGGAGGGGGCCGGCGGGTCTGGGGCCGACGCCGCGCCCGCGTCGGCCCCGCCGTCTTAGGCCGACGCCGCTGCGACTTCCACGACTGACCACCCCGGCCTTAGCATAAGGTTCGAGGCTGCTCGCGGGCCGGGTCACACGCAGCCGCGTTTAGGACGACGATGAAATTCTCAATCTTTTTCGAGATGCAGGTGGCCGACTCGACGCCGGAGAAGGAGGCGCAACTCTTTCACGACTGCGCGGCGCAGGTGCGCCTCGCCGACGAGCTCGGCTACCACTGCGTCTGGGAGGTGGAGCACCACGGGCTCTACGAGTACTCGCACTCGTCGGCTCCGGAAGTCTTCCTCTCGTTCGTGGCGGCGCAGACCAAGCGCATCCGCATCGGGCACGGCTGCACGCTGCTGCCCTACCGCTACAACCACCCGATACGCATCGCCGAGCGCATCGCGACCCTCGACATCCTCTCGGGCGGTCGCGTCAACTGGGGGACGGCGCGGTCGGGGTCGCGGGTCGAGCAGGAGGCGTTCGAGGTGGACAAGTCCACGCTGCGCGACGAGTGGCTGGAGGCCCTCTGGATGATCCCACGGATGTGGGAGCCCGGCCCGTTCAGCCACAAGGGGCGCTTCTTCGACATCCCACCGACCTACATCGTGCCGAAGCCGGTGCAGAAGCCGCACCCGCCGATCTACGCCGCCTGCTCGAAGCCAGAGGATGCGCGCGCCGTCGGCCGGCTCGGCATTGGCGCGCTCAACGTGGCGACGTACCGCGAGGAGATGCTGGCCGCGGGCGTGCGCGACTACCGCGAGGCCATAGCCGGATGCGAGCCCGTGGGCTTCCACGTCAACAACCATTTCGCTTGCAGCGCGGCCTGCCTCGTGCTGCCCGACGACCGCGAGGCATGCCGGCACGGCCTGCGCGGCTCCACCTATTTCACGGAGGCCCTGCTCCAGTACTACGGGCCGGGCCGTCCCGTCGGCGAACTCCCGATCAAGAAGGACTTCCTGCCCGACGATTACGTGCGGGACTTCATGCGCGTGCGCAACACGCCGAAGGCGCAACTCTCGTCAGTCATCGGAGACCCGCGCGCCGCACGCGAATCCGTGCAGCGCTTCGCCGATGTCGGCGTGGACGAGATGCTGCTCGTCATGCAGGCCGGCACCACGCCGCAGGAGCTCGTCATGGAGTCCATACGGACTTTCGGCGAGCAAGTCATGCCACACTTCGCCTGACGGTCGACCCGGTCGCCGTCGCGCAAGAGAGAGAGGTTCCGCATGGCCGTCGAAGAGAGAGAGCAGATTAACCGGCCGCCGGGTGATGAGCCCGCGCCGCGCACGGTCTCGTACGACCCGTTCGCGCGCGGCCCCTTCCCCGTCGGCGTGCGCACCTTCGAGGCGTTCGACGAGGCGCGCGGCCGACGGTTCCCCTGTGAGATCTGGTACCCGGCCGACGCACGACACGCAGGGCAGGACACCGTGCGCGAGACGCAGGACGCCTACGCCGTCCCGCTGTGCAACGAGCCGCGCGTGCAGGCGGCCGTGCGCGACGCTGCGGCACGGCGCGGAACCTACCCGCTCGTCATCTTCTCGCACGGCAGCTCGCGCGGCGCGCGCCGCATGTCCACCTTCCTCTGCTC
This sequence comes from Pyrinomonadaceae bacterium, assembly GCA_045807805.1. Classification (GTDB taxonomy): domain Bacteria; phylum Acidobacteriota; class Blastocatellia; order Pyrinomonadales; family Pyrinomonadaceae; genus QHXN01. Next base: position 12,074 of record JBJMGR010000094.1, read on the forward strand.
GCACCTCGCCAGCCACGCCTACTTGGTCGCAGCCTTAGACCACTCGGAGGTGGTCGCAGCCGAACTCGCGCCGCGAGCCGGGGAGACGAAGGAGGAAAGGGGCGCACGCGCCGAGGCGATGATGTCGAGCCGCGTGCCCGACGTGCGATTCCTCCTCGAACGGATGCTCGGCGGCGCGGCGTTGGACGAGGGCGTCCGGCCAGACTCCGAGCGCGTCGGGGTGGCGGGCTACAGCTTCGGGGGCTGGACGGTGCTGGCCGCGCCCGACGAGGAGCCGCGCATCAGGGCCGTCGTCGCGCTCGCGCCGGCCGGGGGCTCCCGGCCCAAGCCGGGGATACTGCCGGCCAAGCTCAACTTTGAATGGGGCCGCGACGTGCCGACGCTCTACCTCGTCGGCGACGACGACACGATGACCCCGCTCGACGGCATGCGCGAGATGTTCAAGAGGACGCCCGCGACGAAGCGGATGGTCATCCTGCGCCGCGCCGACCACGCGCACTTCCTCGACTACGTCGAGCAGGAGCACGAGGCCGCGCGGACGATGACGTGGCCCGGCGAACTCTCGTGGATACCGAAGGAGATGCGTCCCGTCGCGGAACTCTGCACGGGCGAAGAGGCGCACATCTTCGTGCGCGGGCTCGCGCTCTGCCACTTCGACGCGCACCTGAAGGGGCTGGAGGAGGCGCGCAGGTTTTTGTCCGGCGACCTCGAAGCTGGACTCGCAGCGCGAGGCGTCGGCGCTTACGTCCACGAGGGTTGACGCGGAGCGCGTCGAGGTCTCAATGAGCCAAGTCTTTCCGACAATCAGCGCGGACGTGGTGCTCGTCCACGCCCCGGCCTTCTTCGACTTCAGAGACCGGGGCGACATCTACTTCCCCTACCTGAGCACCTCGGGGGACGTGCCCATCACGCCGCTCTACGAGTACTTCCCGCTGGGCTTCAAGACGCTCCAACGGTTCCTCGGCGAGCGCGGGCACGACGTGAAGATCATCAACCTCTCGACGGTGCTGCTGAAGTTCCCCGGCGTGGACGTGGCCGCGCTGCTCAGGGCGGTGGACGCACGCCTCTTCGGCATCGACCTCCACTGGATGGTGCATGTGCAGGGCAGCCTCAGGATCGCCGAGCTGCTCAAGTCGGTTCACGCCGAAGCGCCCGTCATCTTCGGAGGCATCTCGTCCACCTACTATGCCGAAGAGCTCATCCGCTACCCGTTCATCGACATGGTCATGCGCGGCTACAACACGCTCGAACCGATGGCGTCGCTGCTGGGCGCGCTCAAGTGCGGGCAAAGCCTCGACCGCGTGGAGAACCTGCTCTGGAAGGATGAAGGCGGCAGGGTCGTGGACAACGGCCTCTCCTACCTGCCCGAAGCCTACTCGTGCGGCATCAACTGGTCGAGCCTGCCGGCGGAGAGTCGGACGCAGACGCTTCCCATCTCGGAAGTCCTCTCGACGCAGAACGCCGGCTGCTCGTACAACTGCGGCTGGTGCGGCGGCTCGCGCGAGGCGTTCCGGCGGGTCTACGGGCTCGCGCCGCAGAGCCGCGCGATGTCGCGCAAGCCGGCCGAAGAGATCGCCTACGAGTTCGCCTCGGTGGCGCAGATTCCCGACCTGAACAAGTACCACTTCTACTCGGTCGGCTCCTACAACGAGCCTAAGCCGGCGATGAAGGCGTTCCTGCGGCAGGTGGCCGAGACGAACTTCAAATCCGTCAGCTACGAGCAGTTCCACCTCACGCCCGACGACGTGCTCGAAGAGATGGCGAAGGCCAACCGCAGGACGTTCATCACGCTCTCGCCCGAGAGCCACGACATGCGCGTGGCGAAGCTGGCCGGGCGTGGCGTCTACTCGCCCGAGCAGATGGAGCGGTGGATCGAGCGGGCGCTCGACCGCGGCATCTACGGCATAGACGTTTGGTACTTCATCGGCATGCCCGAGCAGGACGAGCGGTCGGTGCGGGAGACGGTTGACTACTGCCACCGGCTCCTCAAGCTCTTCAAGGGCCGGCGCGTGACGCCGCTCCTCTGCCCGATGATTCCCTTCCTCGACCCGGCCTCCTCCTTCTTCGAGTTCCCCGAGCGCCACGGCTACCGGGTCTTCTACAGGACGGTCGAGGAGCACCGCCGCGGCATGGAGCGGGCCTCGCTCATCAACCGGACGAACTACGAGACGCGTTGGCTCGACCGCAAGGCGCTGACGATGGTCGGCTATCAGGCGGTCAAGCGGCTGACCCAGTTGAAGGGCGAGACGGGGTTCCTGCCGGGCGGCGTGGCCGATTCGGTCGTCAGGAAGATAGACGACGCGATGGAGTTCATCTCGGTCGTCCACGAGGTTGACTGCATCGCCAACGAGGCCGAGCGGGCGAGAGAGATCGACAAGCTGAGCGACGAGATTAAGGAGCGCAACCGCTCGATCTTCTTCGGCGGCGTCGCCAACCAAGCGTTCCCCATCAACCGCCAGATTGGCGGCCGATGGTTTGACGAGATGCTCTTCGACCTGCCCACGCTCGAAGCGGCGCACGAGAGCGGCGCGGCCGGGGGCGGTATCCAGCCATGACCGAGCCACTGGTTGACATCGCGGAGCGGACGGTCAGCGCACGCGTCTTCACCGACGCGTCAATCTTCGCGCGCGAGCAGGCGGCCGTCTTCTCGCGCTGCTGGCTCTACGTCGGCCACCGGAGCCAGTTCACGCGGGGCGGTGACTTCGTACAGACCTACGCCGGAACGATGCCGCTCCTGCTGTGCCTCGACGACGAGGGGCGTTATCACGCGATGGCAAACGTCTGCTCGCACAGGGGCGGGCGAATCTGCCAGGTGGAGTACGGCCACGCCGAGAGGTTCGTCTGCCCTTACCACAACTGGGTCTACGACAACCGCGGCAACCTCGTGGGCGTCCCGCGGCGTGCCTCGCCCGGCTTCGACAAGTCGAAGTGGGGGCTGCTGCGCGCCGCGCGGGTCGAGACCTACAGAGACCTCATCTTCGCCACCTTCTCGGCTGACACCGCCCCGCTTGAGGAGTACCTCGGGGACGTGCGCTTTTATCTGGACTTGATCGTCAACAGCAGCGGCGCGGGGACGGAGGTCTTCGGCACGCACCGCTCGACGGTTCACTGCAACTGGAAGGTGCCGGCCGAGAACGCGGGCGGCGACAACTGGCACTTTCAGGCAGTCCACGGCAGCATGTCCAAGCTCGGCCGGCGCAACGAGGCACCGGGCGACGAGGACAGCTTCCACGCGTGGACGCCCGAGGGGCACATGCTCATCTGCGTGGCCCCCGAGAAGGAGTTGCCGGGGGCCTTCTCCTTCTACGTGGACGAGCTGCTGGCGAAGGGTCATATCTCGCAGGGCCAGCGTCGTCTGCTCCGCTGCTCCATCGTGATGACCATCTTCCCGAATCTGTCGCTGGTCTACTTCCCCGGCATGTGCACCATCCGCGTGTGGCACCCGCGCTCTGCCTCGCAGACGGAGCTGTGGTCTTGGGCGCTCTGCAACCGGGATGCGCCCGGCCACCTCAAGGACTCAATGAAGAAGCAGGTGACGCGCATGTTCTCGCCGACGGGGATGCTTGAGCAGGACGACTTGGAGGTCTGGGCGCGCCTCGGGAACAACCTCGCGAGCATGCCATCGGGCTTCCGGCTCTGCTACGAATTCGGCGCGGGCGAAGAGAGCCCGCCGCGCCCCTTTCCGGGGCAGACGGCCTCTTTGCAATCGGACACGCCGGCCTTTAATTTTTACAGGCGTTGGGCCGAGTTGCTCGCGGGTGCGGAGGGAAGCGGCGATGGCGAGTGAGGTCGAGCGGCTACTCTATCGCGAGGCGCACCTCCTCGACTCCGGGCTGTTCGCCGAGTGGCTGGAGATACTCGCGGCGGACGTTCGCTACTGGGCGCCGGCCCGCGCGGAGGTGTCGCGCCAGCAGGAGATGGAAGACGAGGCGAGGCGGCTACCCCTTTTCGACGAGACGAAGGCTAGCCTAACGCTGCGCATCAGCCGGCTCGGCACCGGCCTCGCGTGGGCCGAGAGCCCTATGGCGCGGACGCGCCGCTTCGTCTCCAACGTCCTCGATGAGGAGGAGGAGGGCGGCGTTGTGCGCGTCAGGTCAAACTTCATGCTCTTCAAGAACCGCAGCTTCGCGGACGAGACGATTCTGGTGGGCTGCCGCGAGGACAGGTGGAAGAGAGCGGGCGGGTGGCTCCTGCGGGAGCGCAAGATACTCATAGACCACTGCACGGTCGAGAACATGTCGCTGCTCATCTAGCGCCGCCGGGCGCACCTTCGAGAGCTGAATCGGGGAAAGAACTTTGATGAATCCAGACGACTCGAAAAGAGCCAACGCCCGGCGCGCTGCGGCGACGCCGGACGCGGCGCAGGCCGCCCGGAAGATACCGCTTGAGCCTCAGCCGCGCCCCGAGCGCCTGCCGCTCTCATACGCGCAGCAGCGCCTCTGGTTCCTCAACAAGCTCCGGGGCGGCAGCAGCGAATACAACCTGCCCTTCGGCCTGAAGCTGACGGGCGAGTTGGACACCGCTGCGCTCGGACGCGCCCTCGACGCCGTCGTCGCGCGCCACGAGAGTCTGCGCACGCGCTTCGAGGAGTCGGGCGGCGAACCCGTGCAGATAGTCGAGCCGGAGGCGTCCGTGCCGCTGCCCGTCGAGGACTTGTCGGGGCTCGGCGAGCAGGAGCGAGCGCGCCGCGTCGCGGAGGCGCTCAGGCAAGAGGGGGCCGAGCCGTTCGACCTGTCGCGCGTCCCGCTGCTACGCGCGCGGCTCCTGAAGTTAAGCGACCAGGAGCATGTGCTGTTGCAGACGATGCACCACATCGCCTCGGACGGCTGGTCGGAGGGCGTCTTCAATCGCGAGATGGGAGAGCTTTACGAGGCATTCCGGCGCGGGGCCGAGAGCCCGCTCAAGCCGCTCGACATCCAGTACGCGGACTTCGCGTTGTGGGAGAGGAAGAGGCTTGAGAGCGGAGCGCTCGACGAGGGGCTGGCCTACTGGCGCTCGCAGCTCGAAGGCGTCCCCGAGCGCGCGGAGCTGCCCGCGGATCGGCCGCGCCATAAGGCGCAGACCTTCGCGGCCGAGGTCTTCGAGACGGAGCTTTCGCCGGAGTTGACGACGGCGCTCAAACAGTTGAGCCGCGAGAATCAGGCGACGCTCTACATGACGCTGCTCGCCGCGCTCGGGGTTCTGCTCAGCCGTTACACGGGGCAGGACGACATCGTCGTCGGCTCGCCCATCGCCAACCGTCAGCACCCGCAACTGGAGCGGATGATCGGCTTCTTCGTCAACGTACTTCTGACGCGGATGCGCGTCACGCCGGGGCTCACCTTCCGGCAACTGCTCGACGAGGTGAAGAGTTCGATGTGGGGCGGCTACGAGCACCAGGACGTGCCCTTCGACTGGCTCGTGGAGGAGATCGCGCCGCACAGGGGACTCGACCAGACGCCACTCTTCCAGGTGATGTTCGTGTTGCAGAGCACGGCGCCGATGGGGCCGCTGGAGAACTCGCTGAAGGTCGAGACGCTGATAGGCGACGCGGCCCAAGCGCGCTTCGACCTTGAGATACACGTCTTCCAGAATCAGGGCCGGCTCGACCTCAGATGGATATACAACCGCGACCTGTTCGACAGGTGGCGTATCGAACAGATGGCGCGACACTACGCGTCGGTAGTCGAGGCGGTCGTCGCCGACGCGGGGCGGCCGCTCCGCAGCTTCGAGCTGCTCAGAGACGAGGATGAACGAAGGCTCCTGAAGGAGTTTAACGGCGTGGAGGAGGCGTTGCCGGACTCCACCCTCATCGAACTGTTCAAAGAGCAAGTAGAGCGGACGCCCGAGGCCGTGGCACTCAGCTTCGGCCCACACTCCCTCACCTTCCGCGAACTCGACCGCCGCTCCTCCCGCCTCGCACGCTCCCTCTCAGCACGCGGCGTAGGCCCCGAGATGGTGGTCGGCGTCGCCCTGCCCCGCTCGCCCGAACTCATCGCCTCGCTCCTCGCGGCATGGAAGGTTGGCGCGGCCTACCTGCCTCTGGACCCAGACTATCCGGCCGAGCGCATCTCCTTCATGGCCTCGGACTCGAAGGCGAGGGTAGTCCTCTGTCAGGAGGAGGTGGCGCACCTCCTCTGTGGGCTCGACCCCGCCCCGCTCACCCTCGACCCTTCCTCCCTGTCGGCCTCATTAGAGGACGAGTCCGGCGATGACCTCCCCACCCGCCCCCGCCCCAACAACGCCGCCTACATCATCTACACGTCTGGCTCTACGGGCCGCCCCAAGGGCGTCGCCATCGAGCATCGC
>JBJMGR010000095.1:0-9401 GCA_045807805.1 Pyrinomonadaceae bacterium
CACATGTTCAGGACTGTGGCGCGCGTCGCCGGTCTCTTCTCAGACAAAGTCATCTCGCAGAGCGCCGAAGACGTTTCCACAGTCGTGCGCGAGAAGATATACACGCGCCGCAAGGTCGGCTTCCTCGGAAACGGCATTGACATCTCGGACTTGCGCGCCGAACGCTTCACGCCCGGAGAGGTGCGTGCGAAGAGGCGCGAGCTAGGCATACCCGAAGGCTGTAAAGTCGTCGGCATGGTCGGCCGATACGTCTGGGAGAAGGGCTACCGCGAATTCTTCGAGGCCGCGCGAATCATACTCCGCGAGGACGAGCGCGTCTCGTTCGTCACCGTCGGCGTGCCGCTTGAGAGCGAGCGCGACCCGGTTGACTTTTCAGTCCTGCGCGAGCTTGGAGTCGAAGAGAAGTTCTTCGTGCTGAAGTCTCGGAGCGACATGCCGGAGCTTTACGCTCTGATGGATGTGGTCGCGCTGCCTTCGTATCGCGAGGGTTTCCCGCGAAGCCTGATGGAGGCGGCGGCGATGTCGAAGCCGTTGGTCGCGAGCGACGTTTCGGGTTGCAGGCAGGCGGTCGTTGAAGGGGAGAACGGCTACCTCGTGCCCTTGAAAGACGCGGCGGCGCTGGCCTCGAAGATAAAGCTTCTACTCGACGACGCGGCGCTCGCCGCGCGTCTCGGCGCACGCGGCCGGGCACTCGCCGAAGAGCGCTTCGACGTTGAGAAGGTGATAGAGAGGCTTCGAGGCTTCTACGAGGAGCTTCTGAAGAGGAAGCTTCCAGGCTACGAGCGCGCGGCGAGCGCGGGCGTTGGCGGCGTCGAGTCTTACGAAGGCTAGAGCGGGTTTCACTCAAGAGGTCTGTTTCGATGGCGGGCAAGAGCGTTCTGGTAATCGCGGCGCATCCGGACGACGAGGTGATCGGCGCGGGCGGCACCATCGCCGCGCACGCGGCCGCGGGCGACTCCGTATACATCGCGATACTGACTGAGGGCGCGTCCGTGCAGTTTCCGGGCGACGTGGGGAAGGTCGCCTTGAAGAAGCGGCAGGCCGAGGAGGTCGCGGAGCTTCTGGGCGCGCGCGAACTCTTCACGGCGGACTTCCCCGACCAGCGGCTCGACGTGACGCCGCGGCTCGAAGTGAACCGCTTCGTCGAGGCCGTGGCGCGCAAGGTCAACCCGAACGTAATCTACACGCACCACTTCGCGGAGCTTAACGCGGACCATCGCGTCGCGTACGAGGCGGCGGCCGTCGCCGCGCGCCCGTTCAGCCTGCCTTCGTTCGAGAGACTTCTGTGCTACGCCGTTGACACCTTGACGCACGCTGGTACCGCCGCGCCGCGCTTCAACTACTACTCCGACATCACGGAGACCTTAGAGCTTAAGCTTCGCGCGATGCAGGTCTACGAGACGGAGATGCGCGACTATCCGCACCCGCGCTCGCTCGAAGCGCTGCGCCACGCGGCCGTAAGCCGTGGCGCGGCCGTCGGCCTACGCGCGGCCGAGGCGTTCGAGTCCGTTCTGGAAGTCCGAAGGGGCTAGCGCCGCACACACATCCCACTAGCTAAAGCCGGTGGCAATTTAACTATGACGAGACGGCCCGGCACGGCATTCCTTTTTGCGAAGCGCGCGATAGATTTGACGGGCGCGTCGCTCGCGTCGGTCGTGCTGCTGCCGGTCACGGCGATTGTATGCGTCGTCGTAAAGCTCGGCTCACCCGGCCCCGTGCTGTTTCGGCAGAAGCGTCTGGGGAAGAACGGGGTGCCTTTCACGCTCTACAAGTTCAGAACGATGCAGGACGGCGCGCCCATGCTTCGCAACGCGGACGGCTCCGCGTTCGTCGGCGCGGGCGACCCTCGCCTGACGCGCGCGGGCCGCTTCCTACGCGACTCGACGCTCGATGAGATTCCGCAACTCATCAACGTGCTCAAGGGCGAGATGAGCCTCGTCGGGCCTCGGCCCGACCTCGTCGAGCAGTTGGAGCTTTACGACGACATGATGCGGCGCAAGCTCGAAGCGAAGCCGGGCATGGCGAGCCTCTCGCTCGTGCACGGCCGAAACTCTCTGGCGTGGTATAAACGTGCGGAGCTGGACGTGTACTACGTTGACCACCGCTCTCTCCTGCTCGACGCGAAGATTTTTCTGATGGCACTTCTCATGGTTCTGCTCCGAAGGGGCGTCTACTACCCCGTTGACTACGAGGGCGAGATTCGTAACTGAAACCCGTGGGAGTTCAAAGTTCAAAGTTGCAGGTTCAAAGTTAAGAGCCTGCCTTCCAACTTTGAACCTGCAACTCGGAACTTTGAACCTGCAACTTTGAACTAGCGATGAGAGACACTTTCCTTCCTTTCTCGCCGCCGCTCATCGGCGAGGAGGAGATAGCCGAAGTCGTAGACACTCTGCGCTCCGACTGGATAACGACGGGGCCGAAGGTGCGCCGCTTCGAGGAGGAGTTTGCGGAGTACGTCGGCGCGCCCGCCGCGCTCGGCCTCAACTCCTGCACGGCGGCGCTCCACACGGCGCTCGCGGCTCTGGGCGTCGGCGCGGGCGACGCCGTCATCACGACGCCGATGACCTTCGTCTCAAGCGTCCACGTCATCGAGCACGTCGGCGCGCATCCCATAATGGCCGACGTTGAGCCCGACACTCTCAACGTTGACCCGCGTCGAGTCGCCAAAGGCGTAGAGTCGGCGCGCGCGAAGGGCCTGCGAGTCAAGGCGCTTCTGCCCGTGCACTTGTACGGCCACCCGTGCGACATGAACCCCTTGATGGACTTGGCGCGCGAGTACGGGCTGGCGGTCGTCGAAGACGCGGCGCACGCGCTGCCCGCGTCGCACGAGGGGCGTCGGGTGGGATCGTTCGCGCGCCTCTTCGACGTGCCCGTCTTGACCTGCTTCTCGTTTTACGCGACGAAGAATCTGACGACCGGCGAGGGCGGGATGCTGACGGGGCCGCCCCATTTGATTGACGAGGCGCGCATTTGGAGCCTGCACGGCATGAGCCGCGACGCCTGGAACCGTTACGGCGCGAAGGGCTCCTGGTTTTACGAGGTCGTGCGGCCCGGCTTCAAGTACAATCTGACGGACATAGGGGCCGCGCTCGGCCTCGTGCAGCTACGCAAGCTCGACGCCTTTCAGGCGCGTCGCCGCGAGATTGCCCGCCGCTACACCGAAGCCTTCTCGCGTCTCGAAGAGTTGACGTTGCCCGCGTCGCGCCCCGAGGTCGAGCACGCGTGGCACCTCTACGTGATACGCCTGAACCCCGGAGTCTTGCGCATCACGCGTGAACAGTTCATAGAGGAGATGAGGGAGCGGCGCATCGGCACGAGCGTCCACTTCATCCCCGTCCATACGCACCCGTACTACCGCGACCGTTACGGCTTCAAGCCCGAAGAGTTCCCGGTCGCACACGCGGAGTTCCAACGCATCGTCTCGCTGCCGCTCAACCCCCGTATGAGCGACCGCGACGTTGAGGACGTTATCGAAGCCGTCTCGGACGTGGTGGAAAAGTTCAGGCGGTAGGTTAAAATTCTCTCTCTTAGCCCCGACGGCCCCCCCGAGGGCCGACTCTAAGGAAGACTCGACAATGGAAAGCATGCGAAGAGACTTACGCATAGAGCGAACGTCGGCGGGCGAACTCACGCGCCCGCGACGGCGGCTCATAACGAAGAGGCGTTTGCACTACGTCATAGACCTCCTTGTTCTCATCTCGTCGTTCGCGCTCGCCTACCTCCTGCGCTTCGACTTCGAGCTGCCGCACGGTCAGGCCGAAGACTTCCTGACGCAGCTCCCCTACGTCGTCCTCGTGCAGATGGCGGCGCTCTCGCTCGCGGGCGTCTACACGTTCATATGGCGCTACGTCGGCATGTCGGAGGCGCGCGCCTTCGCCAACGCCGCGCTCTGGTCCGCGCTGCCCATCCTCGGCGCGCGCCTCGTGCTCCCGGCAAGCCTCAACGACTACCGCGTGCCCATCTCGATATGCCTGATAGACACGGCGCTCGCCTTCGGCGGCGCGCTCGGCCTTCGGGTATTGCGGCGCGCAATCTACGAGCGCGCGCACACGCGCCGGGGCAGCCGCGAGCGCGCGGGCGCGGGGCAACGCCGAAGGCCCGTGCTTCTCATCGGCGCGGGCCACGCGGGGATGCTCGCCGCGAAGGAGATTCGCGGGCGCGGCGACGCGGATTTGGCTATCAAAGGCTTCATAGACGACGACCGTAGTAAGGCGGGCTCGATGGTTCAGGGCGTGCGCGTCCTCGGCACGACGGCAGACCTCCCACGCCTCGTGCGCGACCTCGACATCGACCACGTCATACTCACCATCGCGCAGACTTCGCGCCGCGACATACGCCGCATCGTCGGCGTGTGCGAACAGATTCCAATCAGGATTCGCGTCATCCCCGGCCTCTACGAACTCCTGCACGGCCACGTCGAGGTGAGCCACATACGCGACATACAGGTCGAAGACCTGCTCGGCCGCGCGCCCGTCGAGTTGGACTTCGAGGGGATGAGCCAGTTCCTCGGCGGGAAGTGTGTGATGGTGACGGGCGCGGGCGGCTCGATAGGCTCGGAGCTTGCGCGGCAGGTCGCGCGCTTCAATCCGTCGAGCCTCCTGCTCGTAGAGCGAGCCGAGCCAGCGCTCTTCCAGATAGACCGCGAGATGCGCGAAGAGTTGCCGGGGCTTCAGACCGTGCCGCTCGTCGCGGACGTGGGCGACGCGGAGCGCATGCGCCGCGTGATGGAGGAGCACCGCCCGCAGGTGATTCTTCACGCGGCCGCGCACAAGCACGTGCCGATGATGGAGACGAACGCGGCCGAGGCCGTCAAGAACAACGTGCTCGCGACCTACACTCTGGGACGCATCGCGGGCGAGTGCGGCGCGGAGGTCTTCGTACTCGTCTCGACCGACAAGGCCGTGCGTCCGACCTCCGTCATGGGCGCTTCAAAGCGGATAGCCGAACTCGCGGTGCAGAGCCTCGATAGGCGCTACGCGACGCGCTACGTCGCCGTACGCTTCGGCAACGTCATAGGCTCTACGGGGTCGGTCATACCTATCTTTCAGGAGCAGATACGAAAGGGCGGCCCCGTCACGGTCACGCACGAGCAGATGAAGCGCTACTTCATGACCATCCCGGAGGCTGCGCAACTCGTACTTCAGGCGGGCGGCATCGGGCGCGGCCGAGAGATTTTCATACTAGACATGGGCGAGCCCGTGAGGATTCTCGACCTCGCCGTCGACACCATCACGCTCTCGGGCCTGAAGCCGTACGAGGACATCGATATCGTCGTGACGGGCATGCGCCCCGGCGAGAAGCTCTTCGAGGAGTTGGCCGTCAGCGAGGAGCAGATAACGAAGACGCTCCACCCGAAAATCTACATCGGCAACATCGTCACCTACCCCGAAGAGCGAGTCGCCGAAGGCTTGAGTCGCCTGGGCGAGTTCGCGCGCCTCGGCGACGAGCGGCGCATACGCGAGTTCATGGCCGACTTCCTTCCCGAAGCGCGTCTGAACGGCAATGGTCACGTCAACGGCCACGGCAATATCAACGTCAACGTTAACGCTAATGGCAACGGTCACGTTAACAGTAATGGCAACAGCAACGGCCATGTTAACGGCAACGGCCACGCTCCGAAGACTGACGCCGCGCGCGAATCAACGGCAGGCGCTCGGGCCGCGCACTGACTGACGCCGTGCCTCGCTCGACGGCCGCACACACGGATTCCGGCGCGACGAGTCGCGTAGGCGGGGGCGGCGCGCGCGAGGCGGCCGCGAGACTCGCGGGCCGCGCGGTCTTCTACGGGTCGCTGCTCGTCGTTGCGCTCTCGGCCATCCCATACGGCTCAATCGAGCCCTGGTGGGCGAACTTCTTCGCCTCGGGCGTCTACGCGCTCGGCGCGCTTTGGGCCGTCGAGTCGCTGCTACGGGGCGGCCTGCGCTTGCGTCGCGCCGACTGGCTGCTGCTTCTTCCTCCCGTCGCTCTCGCACTCTTCTCACTCCTCCAAATCATACCGCTCTCGCGCGACGCGTCGAACGCGGGCAGCGTCTCTTCGGCGCTCCGCAACGCAATCAGCGCAGACCCTTTCGAGACATACGACTTCGCACTGCGCTTGCTCGCGCTGACGCTGCTCGGCGCGATGCTCCTGCGCTTCACCACGAGCCGTAGGCGTTTGACGGCCGTCGTGCTGACGGTCGTGTGCGTGGGCGCGTCGAGCGCGCTCTTCGGAATAATCAGGCAGGGAACGCAAGTATCGGAGATGGGCTTCGTACTGCCGTCGCTGCCGCGCGGGATAGGCTATGGGCAGATCATCAGCCGCAACCAGTTCGCCTTCATGATGGAGATGGCGCTCGGCCTCTCGCTCGGGCTTGCGACCGCGCGCTCTACGCGGCACGCCACAAGGCTCTTCTACGTCGCGCTCGCTCTACCCGCGTGCGCCGCGCTCATACTCGCCAACTCTCGCGGCGGCATACTCACGATGCTCTGCCAGCTACTCTTCATCTCCGCGCTCGTCGCGCCGTCCTGGACTAAGCGACGCGGCGCGCGCTCCGCGCAAGACGAAGACGACGCGAACGCGCGCGGCCTCCGACGGCGCGCCGCCTCGCTCGTCGTGCGCGTGGTCGTGGCGGCGGCGCTCGTCGCGCTCGTCTCAATCGCGGTCGTGTGGGTCGGAGGCGAGCGCGTCGTTAGTAACATGAGCACCGTGGGCGAAGAGCTTGCCGCTCGGAACGAAGAGGCCGCGACGCGCTGGAACACGCGGCGCGTGGACATCTGGCGCGCGACGTTGGAGATGTTCAAAGAGAACCCGGTCGCGGGCGTAGGTATGGGTGGCTACTGGGCCGCGATACCGCGCTACCACGACGCCTCCGGCGAATACATCCCGCAGCAGGCGCACAACGACTACCTCGAACTGCTCGCGAGCGGCGGCATCATCGGCTGCGTCATCTTCCTCTGCTTCGCCTTCGTCTTCCTGCGGCGCGTGAGAGAGACCTTGCGTAGCGGTGACGCGTTCCGGCGCGCGGCCTGTGTTGGCGCGCTCGCGGCCCTCTTCGGCGTCGCCGTCCACAGCCTCTTCGACTTCGGCCTACACATGACGGCCAACGCCGCGCTCTTCGTCGCGCTCGTCGCCGTCGCGACCGCCGACGTTCCGGCCGCCAACACGGGCGAGTCAACAGACAGGATTATGAAAACGCGCGCGGCGTGAGGGTGCGCGGGTGGGGATTTTCATGGAAGGCTTAAACGTCGGAAGTTTGAACGTGTCGCGGCTTGCGCTCCTCGTCTGCCTTCTGGCGGCGTGCGCGCTCGGCGTGGCGCTCGTCGTCAAACTCTACGCGCGCGGCCCCGCGTCGGACGGCGCGTTCGGTCTTCAGAAGAGGGCCAAAGAGACGAAGACGCCCGAGCCGGTCGCGAAGGAAGGGACGCGCGCGCCGACGCCTTCGCGTCTCGCGCCCGACGTGGTGCGCGACTTCGGATACAACGCCGCGCATCTCCTGAACGGCGCGGGCGCTCCGCTCTACGGGGCGGACGAGCGATACAAGGTCTTCCTCTCGCGCCTGCGCGAGTCTCCGCCGGAGCTTCTCATCGTCGGCAAAGAAGCGCCGTTCACGCACAGCGTCGGCCCCATCCTCTCCTTCGGCGGCGAGAACAGGACGTTCCCCGCCGTACCCAACCGCAAAGGCGAAGCCCCGCGCCGAATGCTTACGCCCGAAGAGCTTCGCCTGCGCATAAAGGCGACCGAGCAGTTCACGCGCGACGTTCACGCGGCCGGAGTCAAGACCGTCGTTCCTTACATCTCACCGATGACCGCGTACGGTAATGCCGAAAAGCGGCTCGGCTTCTTCGAGTTCTTCGACGCGTGGGACAAGTATGAGAAGGAGTTCGACCTCGGCCCACGCCCCTCGGGCGACCCCCTCGATTGGACGCAGCGCGACCGTGAAGGCAAGACCTACTTCCGCATGGGCGGCGGCAGCGAAGACGCCGAAGGCTTGACGCGCTATAGCATGTGCGTCAACAACCCCGGCTGGCGTCGCTGGCAGAGGGTCGTCGCCGATTGGGCCGCGCGCGCGGGCTACGACGGGCTCTGGATGGACAACGTGCTCGTCCACCGTTGCTACGATAAATACTGTCAGGCGTTGGCGAAGGAGTTGGGCACAGACCTCTCGCGCGATGCAGACCGCGTCTGGTTGGAGAGCTACTCGCGCTACTTCAGAGACCTGCGCGCGGAGGGCTCGCGCTTTCGCGGCGGCTCGTTCTTCCTCGGCGGCAACTATCCGGAGCTTCCATACCAACGCGCGGTCACCGACGACCTCGACGTTGCGATGGTCGAGCAGGTGTGGCTCGGCGCGGCGCGCATACTCTGGCCGGGCGGCGTATGGACGGGCTTCTACCCCGCGATGCCCGGCGCGAAAATCCTCGACGCGCGCACGCGCGGGACTGACGCCGAGCGCTCGTTCAACAACATCTGGCTCGCCTCTCTCTCGTACGCGATGCGCGGCGCGCGCGGCGTGCACTTCCTCGCGGGCGCGCCCGTGAACAAGGGCGCTGAGTTCGCGCACAACGAAGACTCCGCCCTGCTCGCGCTCGCCGAAGGCGCAACCTTCGGCGGCGGCGTGGCCGTGCAGGTCACGGGCCAGTACCCTTTCAACAGCGACAACGACCTCGCGGCCCACCGCGCGCGCAAGCGCTTCTTCACGTTCGCGCGCGCTCACCGCGAGCTTTACGAAGGACTGCTCCCGGCGGGCGACGTGGCGCTAGTAGTCTTCCCCGACGGCGACGCGTCGGCGCTCGTCGAGGCCGAGCAGGTTCAAGAGGCTCTGCTCTGGCGCGGCATACTCGTGGATGTGCTCGACGGCGACAAGCAGACGGCCGCGTCGCTCTTGAAGTACGGGCTCGTCGTCGTGCCCGGTCGCACGCCGCTGCCCGATTGGATGAAGTCGCTTCCCCTTCTGCGGAGTCCAGACCCGCTCACGCCCGAAGAGGTTCGCGACGTTAAGAAGACTTTTCAGAAGGAGCGCGGCACGCCGCGGTTGAGACAGACGAAGCTCGCTGGCCAAGCAGTCGAGCGCGGGGAGACTCTTCGCGCTCTCACGCTGCCCGATGGGTCTCTCCTACAGGCTTCGGCGTGGGGCGACGCGCGCAAGGTGGTCGTACATCTTCTAAACTTCCGCACGCCCATCGGCCTCGCCAACGGCGGCAAGGTCGCGGCCGTGCCCGGAGTCGCCGTCCGCCTGCGTCTGCCGAAGGGGAAGCGACTTCATCCAATCGGGCAGCGGCGTGCGACCGGGCACGACGACGAGCCCGTACTTCGAGAGCGACGCGGCCGTCTGCTTGTCGCCGTCGAGCACGTCCACGAGTATGCCGCGCCAGAGCAGAGCGTCCTGAACCTGCTCGGCCTCGACGAGCGCCGACGCGTCGCCGTC
>JBJMGR010000096.1:0-26348 GCA_045807805.1 Pyrinomonadaceae bacterium
AAAGGCTAAGCACACAGGGTAAGCGCGGGGGGACGCGAAGAGGGTTCGTCTGATAGCTGAAAGTTGAGTGCTGACAGCCATCATACCGTTATCGCGACCCATTCGCCGTCGCGCGTGACCTCGCAGTCTTCCGCGCCGAGTTCGAGTAGGCGCGCACGGACTTGTTCGGCCTGCGTGTCGAGTATGCCGGAGAGTATGAGGCGGCCGCAGGTGGCGGCCATGAGCGCGGGCAGCAGCGGCAGTATCACGTCGGCCGTCAGGTTCGCGCAGACGAAGTCGGCCGAGGGCGTCGAGTCGTCAACGCTCCCGACGCTGAAACTTATGCGCGAAGCGACGCCGTTGAGCCGCGCGTTCTCTTCCGCGACCGAGACCGCGAGCGGGTCTGTGTCGCACGCCTCGACGCGCGCGGAAGGCGCGAGCATCACCGCCGCGATTGCGAGTATCCCTGTGCCCGTGCCAACGTCCAGAAAGCTCCCGCCACGGAAGTGTCTCTCTATCGCGGCGAGGCAGAGGCGCGTCGTCTCGTGCGTGCCCGTGCCGAAGGCCATGCCGGGCTCGACGCGTATCACGAGCCGCCCCTCCATCTCCGAGACTTCGCTCCATGGCGGCGCGACGACGAAGCGCCCGACCAACGTGGGCCGCCAACCACTCTTCCACTCCGCGAGCCAGTCGCGTCCCTCGACCTCTCGGAACCTCAACTCGCGCACGCACCCGGACGCGAGCCCGTAGACGCGCAGCGCATCCATGAGCGCCGCGCGCACGCGCTCCACCTCCGGCGGCGAGTCGAAGTAAGCCGTCACGACCTCGTTCGAGCCTTCGCCGCCCTCGACCGAGGCGCTGCTCTCCGTGCCGAGAGCGCACGCCTCCATCAGCGCGTACTCCACAGCCTCGCGCGCCCCCGCCTCACACGTAACATCCAGCGCGTACCACTTCATAATAAGAGGCTGTCAGCATTCAGCATTCAGCTTAAAACCTTTGCGCGCTTCGCGTCTCCTTCGCGCCCTTTGCGTTTAGGGAATCTTCGCTTAACCGCAAAGGGCGCGAAGGACGCGAAGAGGGTTTGGCTGAACGCTGAACGCTGAAAGCTGAATGCTGAGAGCTGACAGCTCTCCCGTCACTTCTCATCAATCCCCATCTCGTTCAGCGCGCGCGGCGAGTCGCGCCAGCCCTCTTCGACCTTGACGAAGAGTTCGAGGTAGACCTTGTGGCCGACGAGCCGCTCCACGTCGCGCCGCGCCTCCGTGCCCACCTCCTTGAGGCGCGCGCCGCCCTTACCGATGATGATGCGCTTCTGCGATTCGCGCTCGACGTAGATGGCGCAGTAGATGCGCGCGAGGTCTTCCGAGACCTCCTCGTAGCGCTCCGTGACGACGGCCGTCACGTATGGAAGCTCCTCGCCCGTCACTTTCAGAATCTTCTCGCGCACCATCTCCGCGACGATGACGCGCATCGGCTGGTCGGTCAGCTCGTCCTCTTCAAAGATCGGCTCGCCTTCCGAGAGGTTCGAGACGAACTCACGGACTAAGTCTTCGAGCTGGTCGCCCGTACGCGCCGAGAGAGGCACGACCGCCCGCCACTCGTGCTCGCGCGAATACCACTCGATTAAAGGAAGCAGCCCGCGCTTGTCGTCAACACGGTCGGTCTTATTCAGCAGAAGCATCGAGGGCTTGCCCGACTTTTTAACGAGGTCAAGGACGAACCGGTCGCCGTTGCCCGTCGGGGCCGACGCGTCGCGTATGAGGCAGACCAGGTCAACGCCTTCGAGCGCGTCATGGACGGCCGCCATCATGCGGCGGTTCAGAAGGTATCCCGGCTGATGCACGCCGGGCGTGTCAACTAAGACGACCTGGCCCGCGGGCCTCGATATTACGCCACGAATCTGATGCCGCGTCGTCTGCGGCTTATTCGAGACCGCCGCAATCTTCTCGCCCACGAGCCGATTCAAAAGCGTAGACTTCCCCGCGTTCGGCCGCCCCACCAGCGCCACGTAGCCGCTGCGGTACGCGCTTACCGCGTCGCCACGTCCGTCGTCACGCTCGTCGTCACGCTCGTCCGTCGTCTCTTCGATGCGCTCCGCCTGTTCTTCTTCAGCCATGTCTCATCTCGCCGTCACCTCGAAGTTCGCTTCGAGCGTGTCGGGGTCCGCGGAGCTTCGCGCGGCGAAGACTTTGAACTGGCCGGGCTCGACCACGTACTGCATCGCGGTGTTGTAGAAGCCCAACTCTTCGCGCGTGAGCTTGAAGGTGAGCGTGCGTCGCTCGCCGGGCTGTAGGGTGACGCGCTGGAAGCCCTTCAACTCTTTCGTCGGCCGCACGCGCGAGGCGACCATGTCGCGTATGTAAATCTGCACGACCTCGTCGCCCACGCGTCGGCCCGTGTTCTCCACGTCAACGGTCACGCCGACGCTCCCCGACGCGTTGATGCGCTGCGCGCCGAGGCGTAGGTTGGAGAGGCGGAAGGTCGTGTAGCTGAGCCCGTGGCCGAACGGGTAGAGCGGCGCGACGGGAACGTCGAGGTACTTCGAGGTGTACTTCTCGTTCGAGGGCGGGCGGCCCGTGGCGGGGCGATTGTAGTAGAGGGGCTCCTCGCCCGAGGCGCGCGGGAAGGTGACGGGGAGCTTGCCGCCGGGGTTCGTGTCGCCGAAGAGCACGTCGGCGATGGCGTTGCCGCCCTGCGTGCCCGAGAACCACGTCTCAAGTATCGCTGGCGAGTTCTCGGCGAGCCAGTTGATGACGAGCGGGCGGCCGTTCATCAGGACGACGACGTAAGGCTTGCCCGTCTGATGTATGGCTTGCAGAAGTTCTAGCTGTCGGCCCGGCAGGTCTAACGAAGTGCGCGACGCGGCCTCGCCGCTCATCTCCGCGGTCTCGCCGACGACGACTATGACCGCGTCCGCGTCGCGCACCGTGCGCACCGCCTCGGCGATTGAGTTCGCGGACGTGGGAGTCGTCGCGAGTCGCGCGGGGTCTATCTCGCCCGCGGCTGCGACGTTCGTACCGCCCGCCGCGCTCGGCTGCGGCGGAGGCGCGTCGTAGTTGCCCGTGACCCCCTTGCCCTCAATCGCGACGCCCTTCGCGTAGGTCACGCGCGTGCGCTGCGAGACCCTCGCCTTGACGGCTTCGAGCAGCGTGACGGAGTCCTGCGCGCGGCCGTCGCCCGACCACGAGCCGATTATCGCGCGCGGGTCGTCCGCGAGCGGGCCGATGACGGCGATGCTGCGAAGGTCTTTTTTGAGCGGCAGTGCGTCGCCGTCGTTCTTCAGAAGCACCATAGAGCGCGCCGCCACCTCGCGCGACGCGCGAAGGTTCTCGGCGCTGAGCGTGACCGCTGGCTCGCGCGACTCGTCAACGTAGGGTCGGTCGAAGAGACCTGCGCGGAACTTTATGCGCAAGATTCGTCGGACTGCTTCGTTCACGTCGGCCATGCGCAGCTTGCCCTGACGGATAAGCTCCGACGCGTTCTGATTGTAGAGGCGGCTGACCATCTCCATCTCGACGCCAGCGGTGAGCGAAAGGCGCGCGGCGTCCGCGCCGTCCCGCGCGTAGCCGTGCGCGATCATCTCCTGCACGGACGTGTAGTCGCTCACGACGAAGCCGTCGAAGCCCCACTCGCCGCGTAGGATTTTCGTCAGGGTGAAAGGATTGCCCGAAGCAGGTACGCCGTTCACGTCGTTGAAGGCGCTCATGAGTGTCGCGACGCCCGCATCTACCGCAGCCTTGAAGGGCGGGAGGTAGACTTCGCGAAGCCTTTGCTCGCTCATGTCTGTCGTGTTGTAGTCGCGCCCCGACTCGGCCGCGCCGTACGCGACGAAGTGCTTCGCGCACGCGACGACGCGATCCTGCGCCGAGTAGTCCGACCCCTGAAAGCCTCGCACGCGCGCGCGCGCCATAGCCATGCCGAGGTAGGTATCTTCGCCTGACCCTTCGGCGATGCGCCCCCAACGCGCGTCGCGCGCAACGTCAACCATCGGCGCGAAAGTCCAATGGACTCCGGCCGCGCGCGCCTCGGTCGCGGCGACGTAGGCCGAACGCTCGGCGGTCGCGGGGTCGAAGCTCGCCGCCTCGCCGAGAGGTATCGGAAAGAGAGTCCGGTAGCCGTGAATCACGTCGAAGCCGAAGATGAGCGGAATCTTCAGCCGCGAGCCTTCGACGGCCGCGCGCTGCAAGTCGTTCGTGTTGCGCGCGCCCCTCACGCCCAAAGTCGAGCCGAGATGTCCGGCGCGCGCCATCTCATAGATGTCCGGGTTCGCGTGCCCCCCATTGTCCCCGCCCAACTGCTGCAACTGCCCCAACTTCTCTTCGAGCGTCATCCGCGCCATGAGCGCGTCGATGCGCCGCTCAACGTCGTTCTGCTGAGCGCGGCCCTGTCCCGCGCGCTGTGTGCGCCGCTGCGCCTTCGCGCCCGAGGGCAGCACCGAGAGCAAGACAGCGGTGGCGAGCAAAGCCTTCGCGTACTTGACGAATTTCATCACGGCTCCGTTGAGTTAAATTGACAGGTGAATGAAGGTCGGTTATGGCTTATTGTCGCGCTTGTCTATAGCGTCTCGCGCGCCTTGTGGCAGCGAGTTATATAACGCCTCAATCTCTTTCGGACGTTCAATACGATCTTCCAATATGAAGTTAATCATGCGGAACAACTGATGAGCTGTTTCGGGCGTATCATTCAAGTCAATTTCGCCGGGGTGTACAGCGTTATTGCCTACAACGCGGCAGTAATCCAAAGCCTTCTGAATGAGTGGCGGCAATCCTTTAGAAACCAGCGAAGCAATATCTTCATTAATGTTTTTCCCCTTCTCGCCCAGATGCAACATTAGTTTTTGTATGCCGAGCCGCAACAGCGCAGCAGCAGCGCGAGGTGACGCCGAAACCACAGCCGCAGCCTCTTCATAATCAAACCGACAATCGTCAGGTAAATCAGGGTGTGCAGGCTCTGTAGTAGATGTGGATGGAATTATCATCTTTTCTTCACACCAATAACTTGGCTTGCGACAATGCTGGCAGACACACTGGAAAATCGAAGTCTTATGAAGGGTACCAGTTTCAGTATCACTAAAAACATTGTACCAAGCCTGTGCAGCGTATACACTGCAATGGACACAGTGAAACTGCTTTTTACCTTGAGTTGGCGGATAGTATTTATCTCTCATAACTACACTATATCCCTTATTAAGTGAGGCGGATGAAAGCGCGGCTCTTAGTCTTCCGCTTCCAGCCCACTGCCTGCCTTCATCCTTTCCATCTCGTCCTTATTTGTTCGTCGCGGTCTCGCCGTTGAGGCGCATGATCTCTAAGGTCATCTCGGCGGAGGCGTACATGTCTTTTACGTCGAGCCACTCTTTGACGGTGTGGATGGCGCGCATCCCCGTGCCGAGGTTGGCGCACTCGATGCCGCGCTTGTTGAAGATGTTCGCGTCGCAGCCGCCGCCCGAGGCGAGCGTCTTAACGTCGAGGCCCATGCGCGTGGCGGCCTCTAGCACAAGACGTACGACGCGAGAGTCGTCCGACACGTCCATCGCGTAGTATTCGCGCGTGACTTCGGACTCGACGCTCGCCTTCGTCGTCACGCCGTCCACGGTGACTTCATACTTCGCCGCCGCGTCTTCGAGGCACTTGATCATGTGCGCGGTCTGCGCTTCGAGCTTCGAGTCGTCGAGCGAGCGCGCCTCACCTCGGAGCGTGACGAGGTTCGTGATGATGTTCGTCGCCTCGCCGCCCTGAATCGCGCCGATGTTCGCGGTCGTCTCTTCGTCAATCCGCCCGAGCTTCATCGCGGCGATTCCTTCGGCCGCAATCTTTATCGCGGAGATGCCCTGCTCGGGCGCGACTCCGGCGTGCGATTCGAGGCCGTGGATTTTGAACTCGAAGTGATTCGCCGAGGGGCCTTTGGTGAAGAGGAAGCCGGGGTCGTCGGAGTCGAAGACGATGCCGTACTTCGCGCGCACCTTCGACATGTCCACGTGCTTCGCGCCGAGGAGGCCGACCTCCTCGCAGATGGAGAAGACCGCGTCAATCGGCGCGTGTGGGATGTTCTGCTCCAGCAGGCAGCGTATGGTCTCGATGATGACGGAGACACCCGACTTGTCGTCGCCGCCAAGGACGGTCGTTCCGTCCGTGCGTATGATGTCGCCCTCGACGATGGGCTTGACGCCGCGGCCCGGCACGACCGTGTCCATGTGCGCGCTCATCATGATGGGCTCGGCGTCGGGGATTGTGCCGGGGAAGCGCGCGATGACGTTGCCGGTGTTGCCGCCGACCTTGCTCCCCGCGTCGTCGATGAAGACTTCCGCGCCAAGCTCTTCGCAGATCCGCTTGACGCGCTCGGCGACTTCGCGCTCCTCGCGCGAGACCGAGTCGATCTGTACGAGTTCGAGTAGAAGGTTCTTGATGCGCTCCTGATTAATCATGCGGGTCTCCTCACAAAAGAATATCGCGTCGAACTTCTTTAATGCCTGAAGGGGACTTGCTGCTTGGGTGTTGGGCCAATCCTACTACACAGGCGGGCGGGCGCGCCACGCGCAGAGGCTTTCAGCCGCTCACACTTTCGAGCGCGCGTTGAAGCTCAACGCGTTTCGCTTCGAGCGCGTCGTCGTCCGCGTCAGAAGGGACGCGTATGGGCGGGGCGAATCGGACTGTCACGCGCGTGAAGGGCACGGGGACTTGCAGGCCGTCCCAACTCGGCAGACGCCAGAAGCGTTCGGCGTTGACGCCGAAGGCGAGGACGGGCTGGCCCGTCTTCTTTGCGAGGAGCAGCGCGCCCATCTTCGCGACGTGGCGCGGCCCGCGCGGGCCGTCGATGGAGAAGCCCGCGGGGCAGCCCGCGCGCACGAGCCGCGCAAGCTCTACGAGCGCCCCCACCGCGCCGCGCGTAGAGGAGCCGCGCACCGCGCCGTAGCCGAAGCGCTGTATGAAGCGCGCGATGTACTCGCCGTCGAAGCTGCGCGAGGTCATGATGACGATGCGGCGTCGGCGGAAGAAGTACGTGCCGGGGAATATCCGGTCGTGCCAGAAGGTGTAGATGGGAAGTCGGCCTTCGCGCGAAGCCTCCTCCCAGTGCTCGCCGCCCTCGACGCGAAAGCGCAGTGTCGAGCCTAAGAGGCGAATAGCCAGGTAGAAGGTGAGGTCTGCGGCGCGTATCAGGAGCCGCTGGCGGAAGGTGTATGCGTCGAGCGGCGCGAAGCGGTATGCGCGCCGGACGCGCTCGTCCTCTCGCGGCTGTGAGATTACGGAGTCCAAGGCCGGGAGTTTACATCAAAGGCGGCAGCACAGGTCAGTACCGCCCACGGTAGCGGGTGGGTGAGTGCTCCGACGAGAGCCGCCTGTCGGGACTCGCGACCCGCCCGTTACCGCAGGCGGTATTGACCTGCCTCCCCGGCGCGGCGGTATTGCTCGACTACACAATCGATGTCATTCAAGCTGGACGCGCGCCCCGGTTTGTGCGATATATCTTGAAACCGACGCACTGCCCCGCGTCGTACATCGTTGACGGAAAGTTTTCGGAGTCGAACTAACCTGAGCTTTCCATTGCCCTCTCCAATTTCAAGGCTTACGGAAAACGTTTCGGGATGGACGGACGACGGATTCTCATCGTTGAAGGCAACGCCGAACTCCGCACGGTGCTCTCCGACGCGCTGCGCGAGCAGGGCCACGTTGTGGTCACGGCCGGAGACCGCACGGAGGCCGTCGCGCGCGAAGACCTCGAAGAGTTCGACCTCATCATCTCAGACCTCGCCGAGTACGCCGACTCGGGCGTCCAGATAGTCTCCGAATTAAAACGCAAGCGCCTCTTCGTCCCCATCGTCGTCTCGTCGGAAGAGGCGCAGCAGGCCGGGATAGTTAAAGCCTTCAAGCTCGGCGCGACCAACTACCTCAGAAAGCCCTACGACCACGAAGAGCTTCGCTCGATTGTCGAGAAGACGCTCGGCTACAAGCTCCGCTTCGTCGAAGACCTCAAAGTCCTACCCTACGTACGCGAGCACATAGAGTTCGAGCTGCCGAGCGACATCTCTCTGATGAACGGCGTACTGCATTATCTTACGGAGCGCGTCGCAGCCCTCGGCGTGATAAAGCCCGACGCGTCGAACCTCTTCATCGCCTTGGACGAGGCCTTCGTCAACGCCGTCAAGCACGGCAACCGCCACGACCACCAGAAGCTCGTGCGAATCACGGCAGACCTCTCCTCGAAGGAGGCGCGCTTCACCATCGAGGACGAGGGCGAGGGCTTCGACGTGACGGGCATCCCGGACCCGCGCGACCCCGAGAACCTCTTCAAGACCTCGGGCCGGGGCGTCCTGCTCATCTACAACATCATGGACGAGGTCGAGTACAATGAGCGCGGCAACCGCCTGACAATGGTCAAGCGGCCCGAAAGCTCGCTCGACCACGAATTGATAGAGTCTCTGACGCCGCCGGATGACGACGCCGCCAAACAGAAACGCTGACGACGACGCGGACGCCGCCCGAGAGAGCGCGGCCCCCTCACACACAGACACACAGACGGACGATACGCGCCCGACGCTCGCGGGAAGACGACGCATTCCGCTCGTCTTCTTAGTCATCAAAGGACTGCGTACGCCCTTCGTCTTCCTCGTCATCTTCGCCGCGCTCGTCGTCCTGCACCTGACGCTCATCGAACTCCCGTACTACTGGGACGAGGCGGGCTACTTCATACCGGCCGCGCGCGACATATACACAGACGGCTCCTTCGTCCCGCACTCGACCCTCTCGAACGCACACCCGCCGCTCGTCATGGCATACCTCGCGCTCGCGTGGAAGCTCTTCGGCTTCCACATCGCGGTCGCGCGCGTAGCCATGCTCGCCGTCTCCACCCTCGCTCTCACGGGCCTCTTCAGACTCGCCGAGCGCGTGCGGAACGCGCGCGTCGCCGTCGCAACGGTTCTGTGCACGGCCGTCTATCCCGTCTTCTTCGCACAAAGCTCGCTCGCGCATCTAGACATGATGGTCGCCGCGCTCACAATCTGGGCGCTCGTCTTCTACCTGCCTCCGCGCGCCGGGAAAACCGCGTTGCATGGTGAGAAAACGCCATTGCGCGGCGTGAAAACGTCATTGCACGGCCACGCAACACCGTTGCGAGACGACACAACGCCATTGCGAAGCGTCGCAACGTCGTTGGATGAACACACAACGTCGTTGCGCGGCCATACAACGTCGTTGCATGAACACACAACGTCGTTAGATGAGCACACAACGTCGCTGGATGAGCACACAACGTTGTTAGATGAGCACACAACGTCGTTGCATGGACACATAATGTCGTTGGATGAACAGACAACGTCGTTGCATGGACACACAACGGCGTTGCGCGGCGATACAAAGCCCTTGCGGGACGACGCGACGGCGTCGCGGCGACGTGCGGCGTGCGTCGCGCTGCTCGCGCTGGCGGCGCTGGCGAAGGAGACGGCCGTGCTCGTGCCGCTGACGCTGTGCGCGTGGGAGCTTCTCACATGCCACTACTTCAGGGGCAAGTCGAGGGCGCTGGCGTGCGTCGAGCGCAGCGGCACGCTCAAACGTCCGCTCGCGCTTCTGCTCGCGTGCGTGCCGCTCGCGCTCTGGTTCGCGTACCACCGCGCGCAGACCGGCTACACGTTCGGCAACCCCGAATACTTTCGCTACAACGTCGAGTCAACGCTCAACCTCTCGCGCATACTCGAAGCGGGCGCGGGCCGTCTCTTGCACGTCACCTCGCACATGAACCTCTGGGTGCTGACGCTCGCCGGTGTAGCCGCGATGTTTCTCAAACCAAGGCGCGACGGCGTAGAAGAACGCGAGCGCATTGACGCGCAAGTCCAGATGCTCTTCCTCGTGCTCGTCGTCGCGCACGTCGTCGCGCTCTCAATCGTCGGCGGCGCGGTGCTCGCGCGATACATGCTGCCCGTCGTGCCGCTCGTCATACTCATCTGGGTCTCGACGCTCTGGCGTCGCGTGCCCGCGTGGCCGCTCGCCATCGCGCTCGTCTGCGCGGCCTTCGCTTACCGCTGCGAGGTCAACCCTTCCTACAACTTCCCCTGGGAGGAGAATCTCGCATACCGCGACTTCATACTCCTGCACCGAGACGCCGCGCGCTTCCTCTCGGAGAACTACGCGGGCGCGCGCGTGCTCACCTCCTGGCCCGCGACCGACGAGCTTCGTAACACTTACTACGGATACACAGAGCGCGCGCTCTCGGTCTTCCCCGTCGAGAGCCTGAAGCGCGAAGACCTCGACAGGGCCGCCGCGAGACGCTCGGAGTACGACGCCGCGCTACTCTACTCGACGCACGGCGGCCTCTCCCTCGAAGATGCCGCGCGACTGCTCAACGCGCGCGTCGTCTTCCACGAAGAGCGCAAAGGCCAGTGGGTCGCCGTCGTGGAAGTGAACGGTCAGAACGGCCCGCGGTAGCGAGCGGCTAATATTTCCGACAGGCACGCCTTCATCGGAGCTTGAGACCCGCCCGCTTGCGGCAGGCGGTTCTGACTTTGCGCTCGCCTCTAACTTATTTGACAACTGCTCACCGCTCACTGCTTACTGCTCACTGCCTATGCCTTACGAACTCTTTCTGGCGCTGCGTTACCTGCGCATGAGGCGCGGCCGTCGTGTGGCGCGCTGGACAGCGCTCGCGGCCGTCGTCGGCATCGCGTGCGGCGTGGCGGCGCTCATCGTGGCGCTCGCGCTCGCGAACGGGTTTCGCGACGAGCTTCGCGACAAAATCCTACGCGGCACCGCGCACGTCACTCTCTCGCGCGAGGGCGATAGCGTGGAAGATGCGCGCGCCGTCGCCGAGCGCGCGCGCGTGGTGGAGGGCGTGGCCGACGCCGCGCCGACCACGTACGAGGGCGCGCTTTTGAGCGGCCCCAATGGTGCGACCTACACGCTCCTGCGCGGCGTTGACGAGCGCTCGACGCGCGCGCGCGCCCAGGTTCAAAGCACAGTCGTCGAAGGCTCGCTCGATTCCATCTTTCAGGCGTCGGGCGGCGGCGCGCGTCTTGATGAAGCGAACGCCGTCGAAGATGTCGGGCCTTTGCCCGTCGTGCTCGGCGAAGAACTCGCGACGCGCACGGGGCTTGCGCGCGTGGGCGAAGAGGGTTGGGTCTTGACGGGCGCGGTCGCGCGCGCGTCGGGCACGCCTCTCGCGTATGTGCCCCGCGCGCGGCGCGTGCGCGTCGTCGGGCTCTTCCGCTCGGGGCTCTACGAGTACGACTCGACCTGGACTTACCTCGGGCTCGAAGAGGTCGGGCGCGTCGCGGGCGCGAGGCCGTCTTCGACGGTCATAAGCGTCGAGGCGCGCGACGTGTACGAGAGCGTCGAGGTCGCGCGTCGTCTTCGCGCGTCTCTGGGCGAGGGCTGGACGGCCGTTGACTGGGGCGAGACGAACCGCGCGCTCTTCGAGGCTTTGGCGCTGGAGCGGCGCACGGTCGCGCTCATCATCATGCTCATCACAATCGTCGCCGCGCTCAACATCACGACGACGCTCGCGCTCGTCGTCGTCGAGCGGCGCGCGGACATCGCCGTGCTCGTGGCGCTCGGCGCGCGTGCGCGCTCCGTCACGCTCGTCTTCATGATAGAGGGCGCAATCGTCGGCGCTCTCGGAGCATTCACGGGAGTCGTCGCGGGTCTCGCCGCGTGCTTCGTGGCCGACCGCTTCAACCTAGTGCGACTGCCCGCGGACGTTTACTCGCTGAGCGCGGTGCCGCTCCACCCGCACGCATGGGACGTGGCACTCCCCGCGCTCGCGGCCTTCGCCGTGAGCCTCGTCGCGACCCTCTACCCCGCGCGTCAGGCCGCGCGCGTCCGCCCCGCCGAAGTTTTAAGATACGAATGAGTTTTATGAGTTCCAAGTTCAAAGTTCAAGGTTCAAAGTTGGAAGACGAGGCGGCGCGCGCCGAAGGCTCCGAGCCGCGCGTCGAAGCGTCCGGCACAGCAGCGAACTTTGAACCTGAAACTTTGAACTTTGAACTCAAGGTCGAAGACCTGCGCAAGTCTTTCCGAGACCCTGCGGGCGGGACGCTTGAGGTTCTGCGCGGCGTGTCGTTCCGTGTGGGTGCGGGCGAGATGTCGGCCGTCGTGGGCGAGTCGGGCTCGGGGAAGACGACGCTTCTGCACCTCGTAGGCGGGCTCGAAGCGGCGGACTCGGGCCGCGCGCGGCTCGGGCGTTTCGAGATAACGGGCGCTGGCCTGTCGGAGCTTGCGCGTTGGCGCTGTCGCGAGGTCGGGTTCGTCTTCCAGTCGCACCAACTCCTCGCAGACCTCTCGGCTGAAGAGAACGTCGCGCTGCCGCTCATGGTTGCGCGAACTGGGACGCGCGAGGCGACGGCGCGCGCGAGAGAGATGTTGGCGCGCGTCGGCCTTTCGGCGCGCGCGGCGCACGCGTCGGGCGAACTCTCGGGCGGCGAGCAGCAGCGTGTCGCCCTTGCGCGCGCCCTCGTCACGCGCCCTCGACTCGTCCTCGCCGACGAGCCGACGGGGAGCCTCGACGCACGCACGGGCGACGAAGTCGGCGCTCTACTGCTGGCGCTCTGCCGGGAGGCGCGCGCATGCGTCCTCCTCGCCACGCACAGCGAACGCCTCGCGCGCATGTGCGACAGGCGGATGCTGCTCAGAGAAGGGCGGCTGGAGGCCGGGGAGTAGCGGCAAATTGGCCGGAGGCCGGCGGCAATTTACCAGCCACGGCGACCGGCATCCGGCCCCCGCTTTTAAAACTGACATACGCGCTTCGTTTCAGTTATAATGCGTTTCGGGCGCGGGGCGGGCGGCAATTCCCAGGGCCGCAGAGACGCTTGCGCGCCCTCGAACTCTTCATTCGTCGGTCGGAAACATCCTTTATGTTTGAGCGATACACCGAGAAAGCGCGTAGGGTCATCTTCTTCGCGCGTTACGAAGCCTCGCAGTTCGGCGCACCCGCCATAGAGCCCGAACACCTCCTCCTCGGCCTCATGCGCGAGGACAAGACGCTGACGGCGCGCTTCCTTGCGCGCGCGCAGACCTCGCTCGAAGCCATACGCAAAGAGATCGAGGGTCGCGCGCCGCTGCGCGAAAAGATTTCGACCTCGGTCGAACTGCCGCTCGCGCCCGAGACCAAGCGCGTGCTCGCCTTCGCGCACGAAGAGTCAGACCGCTTGCAGCACCGCCACATCGGCACGGAACACCTTCTGCTCGGCCTCCTTCGCGAAGAGCGCTCGATGGCCGCCGAGATTCTCTACGACCGCGGCCTGCGCCTGAACGCCGTGCGCGAAGAGGTCTCGCGTCAGGCGGGCGCAGACCCGCGCGCCGCGCAGAAGAAGGAGACGCCGCACCTCGCCGAGTTCTCGCGCGACCTGACCGACGACGCGGCGAACGACAAGCTCGACCCGCTCGTCGGGCGCGAGGCCGAGATAGAGCGCGTCGTGCAGATACTCTGCCGCCGCACGAAGAACAACCCCGTCTTGATAGGCGAGCCGGGCGTCGGCAAGACCGCAATCGTCGAGGGGCTCGCGCAACGCATCGTGCGCGGCGACGTGCCCTCATTCCTTGAGAACAAGCGCATACTCTCGCTCGACCTCTCGCTCATAGTCGCGGGCACGAAGTATCGGGGCCAGTTCGAGGAGCGCCTGAAGCAGATAATGCGCGAGCTGATTGAGAATCCGCAGTACGTCGTCTTCATCGACGAGCTGCACACGCTCGTCGGCGCCGGGAGCGCCGAAGGCTCGCTCGACGCGGCGAACATTCTGAAGCCAGCGCTTTCGCGCGGCGAGATTCAATGCATCGGCGCGACCACGCCCGCCGAGTTCCGCAAGTCGATTGAGAAAGACCGCTCGCTTGAGCGTCGCTTCCAGGCCGTCAAAGTTCCGCCCCCGTCCGAAGCGGAGGCCGTCTCCATACTCGACGGCGTGCGCGAGCGCTACGAGGCTTTCCATCAGGTTCGTTACACACAGGACGCGATAGAGGCGGCCGTCTATCAATCGAACCGATACATCCCCGACCGCTTCCTGCCCGACAAGGCGATTGACGTGATTGACGAGGCGGGAGCGCGCGTCAAGCTGCGCGCCCGCCGCGACACGGGCTCGCGCTCGGACGCCTTCGAGGATCGCGACCGCGGCATATACTTCCGCGGCCCTTCGCTCGGCGGGGCGTCGCTCGACGACGAAGAGATGCTCATGGCGGTCGAGGTCACGCGCGACGACATCGAGGAGGTGATCGCGCGCTGGACTGGTATCCCCGTCACCTCGCTCAAGGAGGAGGAGACCCAGAAGCTCCTTCGCATCGAAGACGAGCTTCGCGGCCGGGTCATCGCGCAGCGCCCGGCAATCTCCGCGCTCGCGCGCTCGATACGCCGCTCGCGCGCGGGACTGAAGAATCCGCACCGCCCCGTCGGCTCGTTCCTCTTCCTCGGCCCGACCGGCGTCGGGAAGACGGAGGTCGCGCGCTCGCTCGCGGAGTTCCTCTTCGGCTCGGAGCGCTCGATGATTCGCTTCGACATGTCGGAGTTCATGGAGAAGCACTCGGTCTCGAAGCTCATCGGCTCGCCACCGGGCTACGTCGGCCACGAGGAGGGCGGACAGTTGACCGAGCGAATCAAGCGCTCGCCGTACGCCGTTCTACTCTTCGACGAGATTGAGAAGGCGCACCCCGACATCTTCAACGTGCTCTTGCAGGTCTTCGAGGACGGCCTACTGACGGACGCGCTCGGAAACTCCGTCGACTTCAAGAACGCGATCATCATCATGACCTCGAACATCGGCGCGCGCTTCATACAGAAGAAGGGCACGATGGGCTTCCAGGCCAGCCCCGACGCCTCGCGCGAGAAGATGGAAGAGATGGTTATGAACGCCGTGCGCCACACCTTCAACCCCGAGTTCATCAACCGCCTCGACGAGATAATCATCTTCGACCAGTTGCTTGACGACGAGCTGCTTGAGATAGTCGGCCTACAGGTCGATCAGTTGAACAGGACGCTCAGCCGACGCGGCCTCGAAGTTCGTCTGACGGAGGACGCCAAGCGCTGGATTGTCGATAAGACCTGCGCCGACCGCTCCTACGGCGCGAGGCCCTTGAGGCGCGCGCTACAGAAGTACGTCGAAGACCCGATCTCCGAAGCGCTCATACAGGGGAGCCTCGGCGGCGCGACGCTCGTAGAGGTCTTCCTCGAAGGCACCGAGCTAAGCCACCGCCCCGTGGGGGTCGAAGAGCCGGGCGACGCGCTGCTAATTCACTAAAACAGTGAATTAGGAAGGCAAAAGGCAAAAGGAAAAAGGCAAAAGGGATGCCGATTCACCCTTTTGCCTTTTTCCTTTTGCCTTTTGCCTTGCTATAATGCGCCCCTTTGCGGGAGTCGTGCGGCTGGCAACGTTGACGGGCGCGAGTTGAATCCAAGATTCGCCTGTTCCTAAGTTGACGCCTACGCCTGTGCGGCGGCCCCGGCCGGCGCAGCCGGATTCTCGAAAAAAGTTTATCCGATAGGTCTCCCGGACTCATTCGACCGTAATCCTTGAGGCGAAAAACCAAGTTTATGCGAATTCGCTCGCCGTGGCTCTGTCTAGTGGCGGCCTTTTTGGGCTGTCTCATGCTCCTCAACGCGGCGCTGCTCCCCGTAGCAGCCAGCGCGCAGGAGCCGCAAGCGTCCTCCTCACAGCAGCAGAGGCTCGTCGAGGAGGTTCAGATCGAAGGCAACCGCCGCCTTCGTGACGACGACGTGCTCTACCACATACAGACGCGCAAGGGCGATGTCTACAACCCCGCGCAGGTGCAGCGCGACCTTCAGGCTCTACTCAACCTACCCTTCTTCGACAAGACCGAGACTCGCGTCACCATAATCGACCCCGGCCCCTTGGGCGGCGTCGTCGTGCGCTTCGAGGTCAAGGAACTCCCCGTCATACGCGACCTACAGTTCAAGGGGTTGAAGAGCGTGGGCGAGGCCGACGTGCTCAAGGCATTCCGCGAGCAGCGCGTGGGCGTGACGAAGGAGTCGGTCTACGACCCCGTCAAGATCAACAACGCGCGCCGCGTAATCAAGGAGCTTCTCTCCGAGCACGGCCACCCGAACGCGGTCATCGACGCGAACACCGAAGAGGTCTCGCAGACTTCGGTCGCGCTGACCTTCAACATCGACGAGGGCGAGCGCGTCCGCGTCGTCGAGATAGACTTCGAGGGCAACCAGCACTTCTCCGACGGCGAGCTGCGCGGCGCTCTGAAGCTCGTCAAGGAGGCCGGACTCGTCTCTCGCTTCCGCGGCGAGGACATACTCCACCTCGACAAGCTCGAATACGACCTCCACCAGAACGTGCGCGGCTACATGGCCTCGAAGGGCTATCTCGAAGCGCGCACGGGCGAGCCACGCGTCGAAGGGTTGGGGCCGAAGCGCACGGGCTTCCCCATCCTGCCGCTCCCGATAATCTCTTCGGTGGATGAGGGCCTGCGCGTCACCGTGCCCGTCAACGAGGGCAAGCTCTACCGCCTCGGCCAGATAAAGATAGAGGGAAACTCCATCTACTCCGAGGAGGTCATACGGCAGGTCATCGGCCTCAGGTCGGGCGAGGTAGCCAACGGCCAGCGCATCACGAAGGCCCTGTCCGAAGACCTTGAGAAGCTCTACGGCCGCTCGGGCTTCATACAGTACTCCTACGAGGTGACGCCCGAGTTCAAGCCCAACCCGCAGACCCCTGCCGAGGGCATCGCGGACTTCACCGTCACCATCACCGAGGGCAAGCAGTTCACGCTCCGCCGCCTGGAGTTTCAGGGCAACACGTACACGCGCGACAACGTGCTTCGCCGCGAGGTCGCGGTCAACGAGGGCGACATCTTCGACAAGGCGCTCTGGGACTTCTCCGTGCTGAAGCTCAACCAGTTGGGCTTCTTCGACCCGATTGACAAGGACAAGGACGCGGAGCTTCGCACGAACGAGGAGACGGGCGACGTTGAAGTCAACCTCCGCGTCAGTGAGCGCGGGCGCAACCAGATAGCCTTCAACGGCGGCATCTCGGGCGTCGGCGGCTCGTTCTTCGGGCTCGACTACTCGACGAACAACCTCTTGGGGCGCGGCGAATCGCTCGCCTTCCAGTTCGCCTTCGGCAATCGCCAGAAGAGCGTGCAGTTCTCCTTCACGGAGCCCTACGTGAAAGACCGCCCCATCTCGGTCGGCTTCACGCTCTTTACGCAGTCGCTCAAGTTCTTCGGCGAGGGCACACTCCTTTCGAGCAACGTGGAGGCGCTCAACGGCGCTTTCGGAGGCCAGCTCGCCTCGCTCAACGCGAGCGAGGAGAATCTCTTCACGCAGAAGTCGACGGGCGGCTCGCTCTTCGCGACATCGCCGCTCTCCGAGTTCTGGCGGCCGCACTCGCGCAGGCTGGTGGAGGTCTCGCGCGCCTCGCGCATCGGCCTCTCCTACTCGCTCTCGCGCACGTCCGTCGAAGACCCGCCGGTCAACGAGCAGAGCAACCCGAGCACGTTCATCCCCGTCATCTTCCGCCAGCCGTCAATCATGACGAGCCGCGTCACGCCGTCGCTCGTCTACGACACGCGCAACGGCACGATTGACCCGACGAGGGGCTCGCAGGTCGCGGCCTCTTTGGCGTTCGCGGGCGTGCTCGGCGACGTGCGCACGATTCAGCCGACCATCTCCTTCATTCATTTCATGCCCGTGCGTCGCAAGCGCTCTTCGACGCCCGAGGTCTTCGGCTTCCGCCTCGTCGCGGGCCACGTCAGAAGCTACGGGTTGACGGACAAGATTCGCGAGGCGCAGGCCAGCTCGCTCTCCTTCGTCGGGGGCGTGCCCATCTACGAGCGCTTCTTCCTCGGCGACGAGTTCACGATACGCGGCTACAACGTCCGCTCCATCAGCCCCGTCGTCCAGCTCGACACCTTCGTCACGTCGCGCAACGTGTCGGTGTCGGCGACCCCGCTCGGCGACCTCGCGCCCGTCACGGGCATCTCCGACTCGCTGCGGCAGCAGCTACAGACGCTCGGAACCTTCACGGGCGCTTCGGGCACGAACTCCGTGCTGGTAGACCGCCAGTTCAACTTCCTCGGCGGCGACACGCAGCTATTGGGTAACTTCGAGTACCGCATACCGATCTTCGGGCCGGTCTCGCTCGCGGCCTTCGCCGACATCGGCTCGGCCTTCAACATCGCGAGCAAAGAGGATCAGGTCTTCTCGACCGAGTTCCTCGCGGACCAGCCGTTCCTCGGACGGCGCGGCGGCCTGACCGAACTCATCGCGCAGCGCAACCCGCAGCTCGCGGTCGCGGGCGTCGGCACCATGTTCTTCGACCCGGTAACGGCGACGCAGCAGCGCGCGCTGCTCGTGCAGGGCGACCGTCTCCTGTCGAAGGAAGACCTCGCGCTCCTGCAACACTCGGGGCCGCTCGACCCTCTGACGTTCCTGCCCTTCGGCGTGCAGCCCCTCTTTGTGCGCGGCGAGGCGCAGACGAACACGCTGGCGCGCATCTCGCAGAGCCTCTTCTCGAAAATCAGCGACTACCGATCCAGCGTCGGGCTCGAATTGCGCATCCAAATGCCCGTCGTCAACGTGCCGTTCCGCTTCATCTACGCGGTCAACCCGAACGCGCACAGCACGTTCTTCGTCGAAAAGAAGAGGGTCTTCCGGTTCAGCATCGGTCGAACTTTCTAGCCATTTAGGATTAAACTACGGGAGCGCGGACTCTTCCGGCCGACAACAGCGCCTCTTGAGTCGTACGCCTTTGACTAAAGCTTAAGGAGCAGTACAGGAAAGATCATGAAAGCCATTCGCAACATACTTACCGCCTCGGCCCTCGCGGCCTTCGCCGCGCTCAGCGCGAACGCACAGGCCCCGGCCGGAGGCCGCACCGCCGCGCCCGCCGCTCAGACCCCGCGCCCCACGGCCTCCGCGGCAGGCCCTCAGGGCTCGACCATCGCCGAGGGCAAGTTCGCCATCGTTGACACCGACGCCTTCCAAGACCCGAAGGATGGCATCGCCCGACTCGTCGGCGCTGCCGCCACGGTCGACCGCGAGTTCAAGCCGCGCCGCGATGAGATACAGCAGTTGCAGGCGCGCTACGAGGCGCTCGGCAAGCAGATTCAGGACACGCAGAAGGTCGCCGACCAGAAGGCCCTACAGGGTCTCGCCGACCAGGCCGAGACCCTCAAGAGCGACATCGAGCGCAAGCAGCAGGACGGCCAGCGCGCCATACAGAAGCGCTGGGCCGAACTCTCCGGCCCGATCTTCACGGACATCAACAACGCGCTCCGCGCCTACGCGCAGGCGCGCGGCATCTCGGTCGTCTTCGACCTCTCGAAGATGGAGGGCGTCGTGATGGTCGTCAACTCGAACGGGATTGACATCACGGCCGGCTTCATCGCCGACTACAACCAGCGCAACCCGGCCTCGACGGCCTCGACGGTCGCGCCGAAGTAGTAAGAACGCCGCGAGAAGTGGCGAGTGACAAGCGACGAGTGACGAGCTAAGATACTTTCGGCTCGTCACTCGTCGCTTGTCACTCGCCACTTCTTTTGACGCCTATGGACACCCTTCTCGACACGCTCGCCATCCATGCCGTACTGCCGCACCGCTATCCGTTCCTGCTCGTTGACCGCATCGTCGAGCTGACCGAGGGCGTCCGCATCGTCGGCGTCAAGCAGGTGACCATCAACGAGCACTTCTTTCAGGGACACTTCCCCGGCTCGCCCGTGATGCCCGGCGTGCTCATCGTAGAGGCGATGGCGCAGGTCGGCGCGGTCTACGCGCTGCGGCAGATAGAGGCGCGCGAGTCGAAGCTCGTCCTCTTCAGCGGCATAGACAACGCGCGCTTCCGCCGCCCCGTAGTCCCCGGCGACACGCTGTTGATAACGGTCACGCCCCTGCGCGTCGGCGGGCGCGTGCAGAAGATGCACGGCGAGGCGCACGTTGACGGACATCTCGCCGCCGAGGCCGACATCATGAGCGTCGTCGTTGACCGGGGCGCTGTGAAATGAAAGGCGGAAGGCGGAAGGCAGTAAGCAGTAGGCAGGACGAGCCGCGGTCAGGGCGGCTGCTTTCTTCTTCCTGCCTTCCGTCTTCCGCCTTCCGCCTTCTGCCTTCTGCCTTCTAATGTCAGTCCAGATTCATCCGACGGCCGTCGTGAGCGAGCGCGCCGAAGTTGGCGAGGGCTCTTACATCGGCCCCTACTGCACGGTGGGCGACGAGGTGCGCCTAGGCGCGCGCGTGCGTCTGGAGTCGCACGTCGTCGTCGATGGCCGAACCGAGATAGGCGACGACACGCACCTCTTCCCGTTCGCCTCCGTCGGCCTCGCACCGCAGGACTTGAAGTATCGCGGCGAGCCCGCCGAGACGCGCATCGGCCGTCGCAACCGCGTGCGAGAGTTCGTCACGATTCACCGCGGCACAGAGGGCGGCCGGATGCTCACCTCTGTAGGCGACGACTGCCTCATCATGGCGCAGGCGCACGTCGCGCACGACTGCCACGTCGGAAGCCGCGTCATCATGGCGAATGCCGCGACGCTCGCGGGCCACGTCGAAGTCTCCGACGGCGCAAACGTCGGCGCATACTCGGGCGTCCACCAGTTCTGCCGCGTCGGCCGCGAGGCTTACGTCGGCGGCTACTCCGTCGTCGTCAAGGACGCGCTCCCCTTCGCGCTCACCGTCGGCAACCACGCGAAGTGTTACGGCCTCAACACCGTCGGCATGAAGCGTCGCGGCTACCCCTCGGAGACGATAGAGGCGCTGCACCACGCCTTCCGCCTACTTCTCACCTCGAAGCTCAACACCACGCAGGCCCTCGCGGCGATACGCGAAGAGCTTCGCGGCCCCGCGGAGGTCGAAGAACTCCTACGCTTCATCGAGACCTCGCAGCGCGGGGTGGTGAAATAGAGAGTTCAAAGTTGCAAGTTCAAATTTCAAGTTGAAGCGCGTGCTCCTGACTTTGAACTTGCAACTTTGAACTTTAAACTTCTCTCATGCGCTACGGACTCATAGCGGGCAACGGCAAGTTCCCATTCCTCGTCGCGGAGGGCGCGAGGCGCGCGGGCGTGTCTCTGGCCGTCGCGGCCATCAAAGAGGAGACAGACCCGGCGATCGAGCGTGTCGCGGAGCGCGTGACGTGGGTCGGCATAGGGCAGCTCGGGCGCATGATACGTTTCTTCAAGCGCGAGGGCGTCGAGAAGGCGATCATGGCCGGACAGGTCAAGCACGTGCAGATATTCAGCGGCGCGCTGCCCGACTTGAGAATGTTAAAGATGCTCGTCTCACTGCCGCGCCGAAACACCGACGCGCTTATCGGCGGCGTCGCCGCCGAGCTTGCGCGCGAAGGCATAGAGCTGATCGACTCGACCTACTTCCTGCAAGACCACCTTCCGCGAGAGGGCGTGCTCACGCGCCGCGCGCCCGACGAGCGCGAGCGAGGCGACATAGAGTACGGTCTGGAGGTCGCGCGCGAGATTGCGCGGCTCGACTTGGGTCAGACCATCGTCGTGCGCGCGCGCGCATGCGTCGCCGTCGAGGCGATGGAGGGCACGGACGCGACCGTGCGCCGTGCGGGGACGCTCGCGAAGGGGCGGCTCACGGTCGTCAAGGTCGCGAAGCCTAATCAGGACATGCGATTCGACGTGCCCGTCGTCGGCGTCCCGACAGTCGAGACGATGGCGGAGGCGGGCGCGACCTGCCTCTGCATAACCGCGGGCAAGACACTCATCTTCGACCGTGAAGAGATGCTCGCGCTCGCCAACCGCCGCCGCATCGCCGTCGTCGCCAAGTAAGACAAAGGTCTTCAATCAGAACCGCGAGCGGTAGCGAACGGGTAGTGGCTACGAGATTTATATCTATCTCAGAGCCGCTACCCGCTCGCTACCGCTCGCGGTTCTGTTCGCTGTGGCGATTTGGATTGTCGGGCACAAACGCCACAACATGGCGCGCGCGTGCGCGAACAGAAGAGGCGCGAAAGACTCGGAAAGTTAAAGGGAGAAGTGCGCGACCGAGTTGGCACGTGCGTTGCGACGTGTGGCGGGCGAGAGATTAGTATGACGCCGCGCTTCGGACGGAAGGCGGCGCAGCTAGAGAAAGAATTGAGAAGAAAAAACCCTTCTGAAGGAGAACCGTTAAAGACTATGAAGAAACTCGGACTCGCAACCGCACTCCTCTTGACGCTCGCGTTCGGCGCGGGCTCTGTGTTCGCACAGAACTCCAACACCTCGACGACCGGCGGCAGCGGCGGCGGCGGCAGCATGTCGGCCAAGCACAGCCGTCGCCATCACCGTCGCCACCACCGTCGCCACCACAAGGCGAAGGCCGCGAACGCCAACACTTAAACTCGTCGCGAGCCGGCGCTCGCCGCGCCGCGCTCCTTCTTTGAAAAACGTCATACCGAAATTCCGCGCGTCAGCCCCGGTGTGGGCGGGGCGGCACTCGTGGGGCGATGAGTGCCGCGCGCGGAGTGCGCGGCGCGGGGGGCGGGCGGCACCAAGGCAGGGCGGCCCGCCCGATGCGTCGGGTGGAAGGGGTGCAACGTTGTGGAGAGGCAGCCGCTCGATGCACCCCTTTCTTTCTTTTTCAGCGGCGCGAGCCCCACGCGCCGCTTCGGATTTTGTGCGTGCTTAGATGTTCGGGCAGAGTCACGTCGAAGGCCGTTTGCGCGTGCGTCGCGCGCTCATGTGGTGCGCGCCGCTCGCGTTCGCGTGCGCGCTGATGGTCTACGCGGCGATTCGAGTGCGGCGGGCCACGCCCGTCGTCGAGACAGTGACCACGGCCGCGCGCACGCCCGCGGCAGTGCCGACGCCCTCGCCCGTCTACTTCACGCCGAAGCTCCCGGAGCGCGACGCGGATGTCGAAAACGCGGGCGACCGCATCGCCGAGGTCGAGGTCTATTTGAAGAAGCGCCAGAGCGCCGCGGCGCTCGCGGCACTGACACGCGCGCGACGCGCGACTACGCGCGCGCTCGAAGCGCGCCAGCACAAGGGCGCGCACGCCGACGCACTGCTCTCGACTCTCAAGGGGCTCGACTCCGTTCAGCACGCAATCGAGCGCGGAGCCTTTGAAGACGCTCACCGCCAACTCGTCGCCCTCGACCGGGGGCTCGACGGACTCAACTACTGATAAGTTGAAAGTTCAAAGTTGTAAGTTCAAAGTTGGAAGGCGCTTGCCTTTAACTTTGAACTTTCAACTTTCAACTTATCTTTCCTCGGGGACTCCTTCCCGCTCACTCTTCAT
Organism: Pyrinomonadaceae bacterium; assembly: GCA_045807805.1. Classification (GTDB taxonomy): domain Bacteria; phylum Acidobacteriota; class Blastocatellia; order Pyrinomonadales; family Pyrinomonadaceae; genus QHXN01. Next base: position 23,143 of record JBJMGR010000096.1, read on the forward strand.
CGAGCTTGATGCGGAAGCGCTCGGCCATACGGTAGAGCGTGCGCCGGTCTATGCGCAGGACTTCGGCCGTGCGCGTGCGGTTGCCGCCCGTCGCTTCGAGCACGTGCAGAAGGTAACGCCGCTCCAACTCGTCGAGCGAAGGCAGGTCTTCGTAGAGCGCCGCGAGCGGCGAGCGCGACGCGGCCTGACGCACCTCCAAAGTCTGTAGCTTCGGCGGCAAATCTTCCGCCGCCACTTCCGAGCCGCGCGCGTGCAAGGCCGCGTACTCGACCGCCGACTCCAACTCGCGCACGTTGCCGGGCCAGTCGTACGAGACGAGCCGCGCGAGCGCCTCCTCCGTCAGGCGCAGCAGCGAGCGTCCGGCGTTCTCCGACGCCGCGCGTAGGAAACGCTCCGCGAGCAGCGGCACGTCGCCGCGCCGCTCACGCAGAGGCGGCACGTGCAGGTTGACGACGCTCAGGCGGTAGAACAAATCTTCGCGGAAGCGTCCCGCGCGAACCTCCTTTTCGAGGTCGCGGTTCGTGGCCGCGACGACGCGCGCGTCAACGTTCACGGGTTTGGTAGAACCGACGCGACGAATCTCTCCCTCTTGCAGCGCGCGCAGAAGCTTGACCTGCATCGCCGGGCTCGTCTCGCCCGTCTCGTCGAGGAAGAGCGTGCCGCCTTCGGCCTCCTCCCAGAGACCTTTGCGGTCGGATGCCGCGCCCGTGAACGCGCCGCGCACATAGCCGAAGAGTTCTGATTCCAAAAGCGTCTCGGCGAGCGCGCCGCAGTTGACGGGGACGAAGGGCTTCGAGAGGCGCGGGCTGTGCTTGTGTATCGAGCGCGCGACGAGTTCCTTACCCGTGCCCGACTCGCCTGTGATGAGCACGGTCGAGCGCGAAGGCGCGACGCGCGCAATCTCCTTGTAAAGCTCTATCATCGCGGGCGAACGGCCGACAAGCCCCGTCTGTTCGTAACTCGAAGAGAGCTTCTCGACCTCGGCCGCGTCGCCGCCTCCGTCGCGGGAGCGTTCGAGCGCGCGGCGCGCGGTGGCGACGACCTCCTCGACCTTGAAGGGCTTCGAGACGAAGTCCCATGCGCCCTCGCGCGCGGACTCTACCGCGGCGTCGAGCGTGCCGAAGCCCGTGACGAGTATGACCGGGCACGCGTCGCGCATCTCGCGAAGGATGTCCAGCCCCGTGCGCGCCGACTCAAGGTTTATGTCGCTGACGACGAGGTCGAAGCGCTCGCGCGAAGCGAGTTCAAGCGCGGCCTCCGGCGTCTGCGCGCTCTCGGTCTCCCATCCCTCGCCCGCGAAAATCTCTCGAAGCAGCTCGCACGAAGCGGCGTCGTCGTCAACCACGAGTATGCGTTTGGTCATAAGACTCAACCATTGTGGCCGCGTAGCATCAGAACCGCGAGCGGTAGCGAGTTGGTCTCTCGAAGCTTCGACGTGCAAGCTTAACCCGGAGCCGTCACCCGCTCGCTACCGCTCGCGGCTCTGTCAGTTGCGTTCGACGCGACGGGGAACGTCAAACGGAAGCGCGAGCCGTTGCCCGCTTCGCTCTCGACTTCAATCCGGCCGCCGTGCTCCGCGAGCGCCTGTCGGACGACGACGAGGCCGAGACCCGTGCCGCGCCCGCGCGCCTTCGTCGTGTAGAGCGGGTCGAAGATGCGCGAGCGAACCTCCTCGGTCATCCCCGTGCCCGTGTCTTCAAACTCGACGCAGAGCGTGCCCGCGCCGCCGTCGCCTTCCGCATCGTTCTTGAAGGCGGTCGTGACTCGAAGCTCGCCGCCGTGGGGCATCGCGTCGAGCGCGTTGTTGACGAGGTTTATGAAGACCTGTTGCAGGCGGTCTGAGTCGCCGACGACCGCGGGCAGGTCTGGGGCGAGCGCTTGCGTAAGGCGCACGTCCGAGGCGTCGAGCGTCGGGGCGGTCGCGTCGAAGATGCGCCGCAGTAGTTGATTCAAGTCGAGCGGCGACATCTCGGCGGCCTCGGGGCGCGTGCGGTCGAGCATCTGCCGGACGATGCGCTCGATGCGCTCAATCTGCGTGCTGATGGTCTGTAGACGCTTGCGCTCGGCCTCCGGGTCGTGCGAGTGGCTCGCGAGCAGGAGTTGGACATGGCCGCTGATGAGGTTGAGCGGCGTGCCGACTTCATGCGCGAGCTGCGCGGCGGTCTGTCCCGCGGCCGCGAGTCGCTCCGACTCCGTGAGCCTTCGCGCGGTCTGGTAGAGTTCGAGGTTAGTCTCTTCGAGCTGGACGTTGCGGTCTTCGAGCGCGGCCGTCGCCTCGCGCACGCGACGTTCGAGGAGTTGATTCTGCGCGTCGCGCTCTGCCGTCATCTCGCGCACGCGCGCGAGCATTCGGTTGAAGCCGCGCGCCAGACGGCCTATCTCATCCTCGGCGACGCTCGGCGCTTCGGCCGAGAGGTCGCCCCTTCCGGCGCGCTCCATCGCGCCGAGCATGCGCTCGACGGGCCGGTAGACGAAGTGGCGGAAGAGTATGAACAGTCCCGCCGTGATGAGCACGACCGCGAGCGGCGCGAGCCAGAACGCGCCGCGCCCGTAGTCCCACGCAATCGAGGGCGCGCTGTCTAAGCGCTCTATGACCTCGACCGCGCCGCTCAGGCGGTCGCCGTCCGAGACGGGCGCGAAGACGCGGTAGAGCGAGTCGTCAGAGCCCTCGGGCCGCGCCTCTATGACGCGCGTTTCGAGGCCGCTGCGGAGCGCGGCCTTTACCTCGTCGGGCACCTGCTCGGCCGGGAGGCTCGCGGAAGATGACGCGACCTCCTGAAAGAGTCCGCCGACACGCTCCCATACGCGCACGGTCACGGCGTCGGGACGCGAGCCGTGAACGAGCGCGGCGAGGCGCGCCACCTGCTCGGGGTCGCGCGGCGCGGGCATGCGGCTGATGTGGTCCGCGAGATTGTCGGCCTCAATCTGCGCGAGAAGCTTCTGCTCCTCGCGCACGCGCTCGGCGAATCGCACGCTCACCAGAGCCAGCACGACGCCAAGCACCGCGAGCGTAATCGCGGATGCGAGGAGCGTCGTCTTCGTGTGCAGTTTTAACGGGCGCATCGCATGGGAAACTTTAGCAAGCCTTGTGCCTTGCTAAAGGCGCGCACATCATACGCCAGTTTGGAAGGCGAAGGTAAAAAGGCGAAAGACAGAACCGCGAGCGGAAGCCTCGCGGGTGTGCGCTTCGATGCTGAACCCGCAAC
>JBJMGR010000097.1:0-15086 GCA_045807805.1 Pyrinomonadaceae bacterium
CAGGCCATCGCGAAGTACATGCGCGAGAATGGGCTCGAATCTCCGCAGCGACTCGTCGCGGAGTTGAACGCGTCGCGAATACTGCGCGCGGTCTACAGCGAGCGGCAGTTGCAGGAGGTGATGGTCGGCTTCTGGACGAACCACTTCAACGTCTACGCGCAGAAGGGCGCGGATCGCTGGTTCCTGACTTCATACGACCGCGACGTGATACGCCCGAACGCGCTCGGCAACTTCCGAGACCTTCTGGAAGCGACGGCGAAGAGCCCCGCGATGCTCTTCTACCTCGACAACTTCCAGAGCATGACGCCGAACGCGCAGGTGAACCGAAGGCAGCTACGCCGTCAGATGAACGACGCGGACGGCACGGGCTCGATGCAGCGGGGCGGCATCTTCGGCGCGCGACGCATGCGCGACCCTGAAGCGCGTGCACGTCGTCAGGCCGAGATGATGAGAGGGCAGCAGGGTCAACAAGGTCAGACGGGTCAGGCGGCGCAGCGTCCCCCGCAGCAGCAGCAACAGCGGATGCGTCGCGGCATCAACGAGAACTACGCGCGCGAGTTGATGGAGCTTCACACGCTCGGCGTCGAGGGCGGCTACACGCAGAAGGACGTGCAGGAGGTGGCGCGCGCCTTCACGGGCTGGACTATCTTTCAGCCGCGTGGCGGAGGGCTCTATGGCGACGACGCTGCCGGCAGTCGCGCGGGCACGTTCGTCTTCAACCCGCGCATGCACGACTCGGGCGAGAAGGTCGTGTTGGGTCAGAAGGTCGCGGCGGGCGGCGGCATGGAGGACGGCGAGAAGGTCTTAGACATACTCGTCGCGCACCCCTCGACCGCGAAGTTCATCGCGACGAAGCTCTGCCGCTTCTTCGTCTCGGACGAGCCGAGCCCTGCGCTCGTCGCGCGCGTGGCCGAAGCCTTCCACAAGTCTAACGGCGACGTGAAGACGACGCTCCGCTCGATCTTCTACTCGCCCGAGTTCAACTCTCTGGACGCGCGACGCGCGAAGATAAAGACGCCCTTCGAGTTGGCCGCGAGCGCCATACGAACGCTCGGCGCTGAGACGGACGCGCGCCCCGCGCTCGCGCAGTGGATTGGAAAGATGGGCGAGCCGCTCTACGGCTATCAAGCGCCGACGGGCTACCCGGACGCGGCCGACTACTGGGTCAACACGGGCGCGCTGCTCGAACGCCTGAACTTCTCGCTCGCGCTCGTCTCGAACCGCATACCGGGCACGCGCGTTGACCTCTCGCGCTTCGTCGGCACGGAGGCGACGAGCAGCCGCGCCGTAGACCAGAGGCTCGTCGTCGAGCGCTTCCTCGATGTCGCATTGCAGGGAGACATCTCTCCGAAGAGTCGCGAGGTCTTAATGCGGCAGTTGACGAGTCAGTCGGACGCGCCGATTGCGACGGAGCCCGACGACAACCACGCACGCGAGATGAACGCGCCCGCCGCGCGACGCGGGCAGCAGCAGACGGCCGCGACGGTCGGCAACCCCGAAGTCGCGCGCATCGCCGCGCTCGTCATCGGCTCGCCGGAGTTTCAAAGACAGTAGGAAGAGTTATGAACCAGAATCGAAGAATATTTTTGAAGCGGGGCGGCGTGGCGCTGGCGAGCGTCGGGCTCGTGGGTGCGGCCCCGTCTTTCTTGAGGCGTGCGGTCGTCGAGGCGCAGGGGTTGACGGCCACGCCGAACGCGCGTCGGAAGACTCTGATTGCCATCTTCCAGCGCGGTGCGGTGGACGGCCTGAACATGGTCGTGCCGCACGGCGAGCGCAGTTACTACGACCTTCGCCCGCAAATAGCGATACCGCAGCCGGGCAAGGGCGCGCTAGAAGAGGCTGCGATAAACCTCGACGGCCTCTTCGGGCTGCACCCTTCGCTCTCGCCGTTCAAGTCTCTGTGGGACGAGAAGCGGCTCGCGATAGTTCACGCGGTCGGCTCGCCCGACAACACGCGCTCGCACTTCGACGCGCAGGACTACATGGAGTCCGCGACGCCGGGCGTCAAATCGACGCAGGACGGCTGGCTCAACCGAACGCTTCAGGCGCGGCCCGACGCGAAGGCGACTCCGTTCCGCGCCATCTCGATGACGCAGAACCTTCCGCGCTCGATGCAGGGGCGCGCGCCCACGCTCGCGATGCAGAGTCTCGCCGACTTCCAACTGCGCGCGGGCGCTTCGACCGCTTCCGTGCAGGGCGGCTTCGAGAGCATCTATGAGCAGGGCGTGGGCGACCTCCTTCAGGGCACGGGCAAGGAGACGTTCGAGGCCGTCAACTTTCTGAAGAGGGTGAACCCCGCGCAGTACAAGCCCGAGAACGGCGCGCAGTATCCGCGCGGGCCATACGGTGCGGCGCTGATGCAGATAGCGCAGTTGATTAAGGCGGGCGTCGGACTAGAGGTCGCGTTCACGGACGTGGGCGGCTGGGACACGCACCGCGCGGAGGGCGGCGCGCGCGGTCAACTCTCGAACCTCCTCTCGCAGTTCTCGCAGGGCATCTACGCGCTCGTCACAGACCTCGGCCCCGCGCGCATGCAGGACGTGGTCGTGTTGACGATGTCGGAGTTCGGTCGCACCGTCAGGCAGAACGGGACGGGCGGCACAGACCACGGCCACGCGAACGCGATGTTCGTCGTCGGAGGCTCGGTGCGCGGCGGTCGAGTCTACGGCCAATGGCCGGGACTCAAGGAAGAGCAGCTCTTCGAGGGGCGCGACCTCGCGCTCACGACCGACTTCCGCGACGTGTTCGGAGAGATTGCTTCACGCCACCTCGGCGCGGCCGACTTGCGGAAGGTCTTCCCCGGCCATGATTCCGGCCCCGCGAAATTCCGCGGCGTGCTCGGATAAAGGCGCGAGCGGAACCGGGGGCGGTAGCGACCGGGTATGCCGATTGTAGATTTCGGATTGAAGGAGGATGAGAGTAAGCCTTGCTCTCATCCTCCTCTCTTTATTCCGCATTCCGTCGGGCGTGATATCATCGCGGAAAGTTCTTCCGAACCGCTTTGACCCGAAGGAGCACGCGCGAGCCGATATGCACAGGCGAACACGACATGCCGCGCTCGCTCGCCGCTTGGGAGTCGGTCGTCGGCATCGGCGGCAACGGGAACGCGGCCGTCGCGCGCGAGGCGTCGGGTTGAGCAAGGGCAAGGGATGTCGTCGAGGGAAGTAGGAAGGACGCGGGGCGGTGTGCCTGTCGAGTCGCCGACGCTCGGGCAGCGCGTCGCGGCCCTGCGTCACATACCTCCGTTCGTGCGCCTCGTGTGGCAGACGCACCGGGGCTTCACGCTCTCGATGATGGTGCTCAGGCTCACGCGCGCCTTCGTCCCCGTCGCGGCCCTTTGGGTCGGCAAGCTCATCATAGACTCGGTCGTCGCGGCGCGCTCGGGCGCGTACGACCCGACGCGCCTCTGGCGGCTGGTCGCGATTGAGATGGGCCTCGCGCTTCTGGGCGAGGTGCTGTTGCGCGCCTCTTCCGTGATAGAGAGCCTGCTCGGCGACCTCTTCTCGAACCGCACGAGCGTGATGCTGATGGAGCACGCGGCGACGCTCGACCTCTATCAGTTTGAAGACCCGGACTTCTACGACCGGCTCGAACGCGCGCGCCGTCAGACGACCGGGCGCATCGGCCTCCTCGCGCAACTCCTCTCGATGGGTCAGGATTCGCTCACGCTGCTCTCGCTCGGCGCGGCCCTCCTGGTCTACAGCCCCTGGCTGCTTCTGCTGCTCGCGGTCGCGGTCGTGCCCGGCTTCCTCGGCGAGGCGCACTACTCCTCGCTCGAATACTCCATGCTCTTCCGACGCACGCCCGAGCGGCGGCAGCTCGACTACCTGCGCGTGCTCGGCGCGGGCGACCAACCCGCGAAGGAGGTGCAGACCTTCGGCCTCGCGCCGTGGCTCGTCTCGCGCTACCGAACGCTCTCCGAGAGGTTCTACGACGAGAACAGGAGACTCTCAATACGCCGCGGCATCGTCGCGACGCTGCTCTCGGCCGTGGGACTCCTGGGTTACTACGGCGCGTACGCGGTCATACTGCTGCGTGCCGTCGGCGGCGCGATAAGTCTCGGCACGCTCACCTTCCTCGCGGCCTCCTTCATGCGCAGCCGCGACCTCGTGCAGCGCCTCCTCTCCGGCGCGAGCGAGATATACTCGCAGTGCCTCTACCTCAAAGACCTCTTCGACTTCTTCGAGACGCGGCCGACGATAATCTCGCGCGAGGGCGCGCCGCCCGCGCCGAGGCCCGTGCGCGTGGGCTTCGAGTTCGAGAACGTCGGCTTCCGTTATCCGGAATCGGACGCGTGGGCTCTGCGCGGCGTGAGCTTTCGCTTGCGTCCGGGTGAACGCATCGCGCTCGTCGGCGGTAACGGCGCGGGCAAGACCACTCTCGTCAAACTCCTCGCGCGACTCTACGACCCGACCGAGGGTCGCATACTCCTCGACGGCAGAGACCTTCGCGAATACGACCTCGCGTCCGTGCGCGCGAGCGTCGGCGTCATCTTTCAGGACTTCGTGCGCTATGCCCTGCGCCTCGACGAGAACATAGGCGTCGGCAAGATAGAGGACGTGCGCGAATACCTCGACGCGCTCGAAGCCGCCGAGGCCGCGGATAGAGAGGCGACGAATGCGTCGGCAGCCGCGAACGCGTCGGCGAACGGGGGCGCGGAAGTCTCGACCGAATCGAACGACGCGCACGCGCCCATCGCGGAGGCCGCGCACAAGTCACTCGCCGATAGTCTCCTGCCGCGTCTGCCGAAGGGCTACCGGCAGATGCTCGGCCGTCGCTTCGAGAGCGGCGTGGAACTCTCCGGCGGCGAGTGGCAGAAGGTCGCGCTCGCACGCGCGTACATGCGCGACGCACAGGTGCTCATACTCGACGAGCCCACGTCGGCGCTCGACGCGCGCGCGGAGTTTGAAGTCTTCCGTCGCTTCGCAGACCTCATGCGCGGCCGCATGGCGCTCATCATCTCCCACCGCTTCTCGACCGTACGCATGGCCGACCGCATACTCGTACTCGACTCCGGCCACGTCGTCGAATCGGGCCCGCACGACGAACTCGTCGCGCACGGCGGCCTCTACGCAGACCTCTTCGCGCTACAGGCCGCGGGCTACCGCTGAAGCCGCTTAAGTTTAGCGCGCGGCGGCGAGCGTGCTAATATCGCGACAGTTCCCCTGTAAGAAGAAGAGTGATGTTAAGGCGCGCCGCCTCCCCTTCGTGCGAAGAGGCGCGTGCGTGCGCGCCTTTCCGAGTTCCGCGGAAAATCTTATTAGAACGGACGAAAGGGGACAGAGAAGCAATGGCACAGAGCGGCGCAGCAGAGAGCAACACTTTGGAGAAGATTATTGACAGGCTCGCGGGGTTCGAGCCCTCGGGCCTCCCCGTGATAAGCCTCTACCTCAACGCGCAGGCGAACGAGCACGGCAGGCAGGACTTCGAGCGCTTCCTGCGCAAGGAGTTCTCCGAGCGAGCGCGCACCTTCAAGGCTCATAGCCCCGAGCGCGAGAGCTTTGACCGTGACGTGGAGCGAATCGAAGCTTACCTGCGCGACGAGCTTCGGCCCGAAACAAACGGAGTCGCCATCTTCGCCTGCGCGGGCGCGGAAGAGTTCTTCGAGGCCGTGCAGATGGCAGCGCCCATCGAGAACCACAGGCTCTACATCTATAACCAGCCGCACCTATATCCGCTCGCGCGCCTGATGGATCAGTACCCGCGCTACGCCGTGCTCGTCTGCGACACGAACCGCGCGCGCCTCTTCGTCTTCGCGCGCGGCAAGGCCGTACAGCGTGACGAGGTGCAGAACGTCAAGACGCGCGGCTCGCAGGCGGGCGGCTGGTCGCAGGCGCGATACCAGCGCCACACGGAGCAGTACCACATGCAGCACGCCAAAGAGATTTCGGACATACTCGAAGAGATCGTGCGCGAGGAGAACGTCGAGCACATCATCCTCGCGGGCGACGAGGTCATCATACCGAAGCTTCGAGAGCAATTCCCGAAAGCGGTCGCCGACCGTGTCGTTGACGTGCTGAGCCTCGACATCAACACGCCCGAGCACGAAGTTCTGGCCGAATCGATGGAGGCCATGCGCGAGCACGACTCGCAGACCGACGCCGAGAAGGTCTCGCAACTTTTCGACGCGTACCGCGCGGGTGGCCTTGCCGTCGTCGGCTCGACCGACACGCTCGAAGCGCTCGCGATGGGGCAGGTCGAGGAACTCATCATCACCGCGCGACAGCAGCACGTCGAGGGCGACCGGGAGGACGTTGCCATTCTCTCCGACGCGGAGGTCGCCGAGCCCGTCGTCGCGGGACAGGACGGCGCGGTCGCCAACATCGAGCCCGACTCCGTCATCGTCGCGGACGACCTCATCACCCGCGCGCGCCAAACGTCAGCGCGCATAACCTTCATCGAAGACTCGACGCTCCTCGAAGACGTGGGCGGCGTCGGCGCGCTCCTGCGCTACCGCATACAGCCGCAGACGACCGACAGCGCGCCGCAGCCGCGCTAGATAACAGTACCGCGAACGGTAGTGAGCGGGTCTCAAGTTTCTTCGGCCGCGCGTTTATCGCGGAGGGCACCCGCTCACTACCGTTCGCGGTTCTGTTTGAATTTATCGCGGAGGGCACTCGCTCGCTACCGTTCGCGGTTCTGTTCCGAGGCTTATGATTCCGCTGGCCTACCTCATAACGTTCCGTGGTTACGGCACGTGGCTGCACGGCGACGGGCGCGGCTCGGTTGACCGCAGCCACAATGTCTACGGCGCGGAGTCAATTCCCCCGAACGAGCGCTGGCAGCAGCACAACACAGAGTCACTAAAGCATGAAGCGGTAGAGCTTGACGCCGCGCGGCGTAATGCGGTGGCGGAAGCAATCAGGGAGACGTGCGCGTTCCGCAACTGGCTACTGCGCGCGGTAAACGTGCGCACGAATCACGTCCACTCGGTCGTCTCTGCCGAATGCCGCCCCGAACCGTTGATGAAGGCGTTAAAGGCAAACGCGACGCGTAGAATGAGGGAGCATGGCTGTTGGGGGCACAATCACAGCCCCTGGTCTGAGGGAGGCAGCCGACGATACCTGTGGACTGAACGCAGCGTAGAACTTGCCGTCGAATACGTAGTAGATTGTCAAGGCGGCCCGCTGCCTGACTTCAAACAGAACCGCGAACGGTAGCGAGCGGGTGCCCTCCGCGATAAATTCAAACAGAACCGCGAACGGTAGTGAGCGGGTGCCCTCCGCGATAAACGCGCGGCCGAAGAAACTTGAGACCCGCTCACTACCGTTCGCGGTTCTGACTCGCTCACTATTGTTAATAATGCCATGTACGATGTTTCCGATGCCGTGTCGGCGCGGAAAACACCATATCGGTGTGAACAGAGGCCGTGGCGACATGGAAAAGTCCGTGGCGGCGTGCGCCGTACATGTATTCGTGTGCACGAGTCCCGTGTCGAGCGTTTCGGACGCGCGTTCGCATATTTTGGACGCGTATCAATCGGTACGGCGAGCGGTTCAGCAGATACCATGACGACGCGCCTGACGCCGACCATTCTTCGCTTCGACTCTCTGCCTTCGACGAACACTGAGGCGGCGCGGCAGGCTTCGCTCGGCGCGGCTGAAGGATTGTGCATAGTCGCGCGCGAGCAGACGGCGGGGCGCGGGCGTCGAGAGCGGGCGTGGGTCTCGCCGAAGGACTCGGGGCTCTACTTCAGCGTCGTCCTTCGCCCGCGACTTGAGGCGCGCGAGTGGCCGCTCATAACGCTCGCCGCGGCCGTCGCCACGCGCGACGCGCTGGAAGAGGCGTGCGCGCTCCGCGCGGACATCAAGTGGCCCAACGACCTCTTAGCCTCCGGTCGAAAGCTGTGCGGCATACTCGCGGAGACGGTCGAGAGCGCAGCGGGGCGCGCGGTCGTCTTAGGCATCGGCATCAACCTCACCAACCGCGCCTTCCCGCCCGAGATTCTCGCGTCCGCAACATCCGTAGAAGAGGAGACCGGGCGCGCGCCCGACCCCGCGCAACTTCTCAACGCTCTCATGCACCAACTAGCGCGCCGCTACGAAGAACTGCACGCGTGCGGCGGGGCGGCGCTGATACTTCGCGAGTGGGAGGCACGCTCTTCATACGCGCACGGCCGTCGCGTGCGCGTCGCACTCGCCGAAGAGAGCTTCGAGGGCACCACGCGCGGCCTCGAACCCGACGGCGCGCTCCGCGTAGAGACCGACGCGGGCCTCATACAAACAGTCAGGGCCGGAGACGTGACGGCCGTAAGAGGAGTGATAGGAGAGGAGTGATAAGTGATGAGTGATAAGTGATAAGAAGAAAGGCGCACGCCGTCTTCTCTTATCACTTATCACTCATCACTTATCACTAACGACTCAACACCATGAAGAAAATCGTCATCTCCACCTTCGGGTCTTTCGGCGACGTGCATCCTTACGTTGCCGTCGCGCTTGAGTTGAAGCGGCGCGGGCACAGGCCCGTGATTGCCACGTCGGAGATTTACCGGGAGAAGATGGACGCGCTCGGGCTTGAGCTTCATCCGATTCCGCCCGACCTGCCGGGCTACGACCGCCCCGAAGAGGTCGCGCGGATGGTGAACAATCTGATGGACGCGAAGACGGGGCCGGAGCGCGTCTTCAAAGATTTTATCAACCCGCATCTGCCCGCGATGTACGACGCGCTCAAAGAGGCGACGCGCGACGCAGACCTCTTGACGACGCACGTGCTGTCGCTCGTGGGGCCGCCGCTCGTCGAGAAGACGGGCATCAAGTGGGTCTCAACAATCCTCGCGCCGATCTCTATGTTCTCCGACTACGACCCGCCCGTTCTGCCGCAGATGCCCTGGCTCTATCAGTTGCTCAAGCACAGCCCCGCGCTCTCGCGCACCGCGATGCGGCTCGGACGCTGGCGGCTAGACCAGATAGCGGAGCCCGTCTTCCGCCTGCGCGCCGAACTCGGACTGCCGCACGGCCGCAGCCCTCTGCTCGAAGGGCAGCACTCGCCGCGCATGGTGCTCGCGCTCTTCTCTTCGGCCATCGCGAAGCCGCAACCCGACTGGCCGAAGCAGACGCGCGTGACGGGCTTTCCCTTCTACGACCGTCGCGACCGCGCGGGCGACGCGTCGGGGCTAGACCCCGCGCTCGAAGAGTTTCTTGACAAGGGCGACCCGCCCGTCGTCTTCACGCTCGGGTCGTCGGCGATATGGGCCGCCGAAGATTTCTACACAGAGTCGGCGAAGGCCGCGCGGGCTTTGGGCGTGCGCGCGCTGCTGCTGATAGGCGAGGAGCGGAACAGGCCAGCGCGACTGCCCGAAGGCGTCGCGGCGTTCGACTACGCGCCCTACGGCGAGCTGCTCCCGCGCGCGCGCGCCGTCGTGCATCAGGGCGGGATAGGCACGACGGCGCAGGGGCTTCGCGCTGGCGTTCCTTCGCTCGTCGTCCCCTTCAGCCACGACCAGTTCGACAACGGCTCGCGCGTCGAGCGCACGGGCGCGGGCCGCTGGCTCCCTCGCCCGAAGTACAATGCCGCCTCTGCCGCGCGAGAATTGCGCGCGATGCTGACGGATGAGAGTTATACTTCGCGCGCCGCCGAGGTTGGCCGTCAAGTCCGTTCGGAAGACGGCGCATCGGCCGCCGCCGACGCGATAGAAGAAGTGCTGCGCGATTGAGACAGAACCGCGAACGGTAGTGAGCGGGTATCGGCGGGAGTTCACCGCGGAGACACAGAGACACAGCTTGAAGCTTTAGCCGTGTCTCTGTCTGCGGTGTTGGAACTACCCGCTCACTACCGTTCGCGGTTCTGATTAAGAGGACGAGGGCCGAATGTTACTCGTGATGGATGTCGGGAACACGAACACGTCGCTCGGCGTGTTCGAGGGCGAGCGCTTGTCCTGGCACTGGCGCTTGACGACGGAGCGCGCGCGGACGGTGGACGAGTACGGCGTGCACGCGCGCAACCTCTTCGCGTTCGCTGGTCTCGACTTCAAGGCGATAACGGCCGTCGCCATCGCCTCGGTCGTCCCGCAGTTGGACTTCACACTGAAGCGCATGGCGGAAGTCTACTTTCATCTCACGCCGCTCTTCATAGACAACTCGACGGACACGGGCCTGACGATTCTCTACGACCCGCCCTCGGACGTGGGCGCGGATAGGATTGTTGACGCCGTCGCCGCCTCGCACAAGTACGGCACGCCCTGCATCGTCGTGGACTTCGGCACCGCGACGAACTTCGAGGTGATAGACGAGGGCGGGCGCTACCTCGGCGGCGTCATCACGCCGGGCATCTCCATCTCGACCGACGCGCTGTTTGCGCGCGCCGCGCGCCTGCCGCGCGTAGGCATCGAGCGGCCGCACAACGTCATAGGCACCTCGACCGTCACCGCCATACAGTCGGGCCTCTACTACGGCTACGCAGGTCTCGTCGATGGCATACTGCGCCGCATGATTGAAGAGTTGGGAAGACGGCCGCGCGTCGTCGCGACGGGGGGCTTGGCGCCGCTCATCGCGACCGCCTCGGAGTTCATTGACGAAGTTGACCTCACACTCACGCTCGACGGCCTGCGTCTCGTATACGAGCGCGTGCGCGGCGCGTCCGCGTGAGAGTGTAGGGGGGAGGAAAGAGCACGGACATACGCGACAACATAGAGATAATTGCAGAGCGAACTACCGAACAGAACCGCGAGCGGAAGCCTCGCGGGTCGCGAGTTACATCAGGCTTGCCTTTATCGGAGTTCGCGACCCGCGAGGCTTCCGCTCGCGGCTCTGACTTCTTGACTATTCCATTAGGGCTGTTCATTCTTTCCCGGTAATCCTTCAGAACTTTTCAAACATTCGCGTACAAGTGATGAACAACTCGGAGGCGGCGAGCGCCGCCGGACAGACGCGGGCTCAAGCGCCCCTCAACTACTTCAACTACTTCACGGAGGTCGAGGACGCCTTCATACGACGGCGCGGCAAGCACCTCCTTCTGAGCCCTATGGACTGGGCGCTGATAGAGAGCTGGAAGGAGATGGGCGTGCCGCTGCACGTCGCGCTACGCGGCATAGAGAAGTCGTTCGACTCGTACGAGTCACGCCCGCGCAAGCGCAGCGTCAAGTCTCTGATGTATTGTCAGGAGGAGGTAGAGGCGCAGTTCCAAGAGTGGCTCGAATCGCAGACCGGCGCGCACGCGAAGCCCTCGACGGTTGAAGACGGCGCGCGCGACGCGGGCGACACGACCGTCGAAGGCACGCCTTCATCAGACGAAGGCGCGGGGCGCGGACTCCCTTTCCCGCGCGCGGTCATCTCCGCGCACCTCTCCGGGTGCCGCGACGAGATTCGGCGCTCTCTCGATTCGAGAAGCGCGCGGGCGGGCGACGCGGTATTGTGCGAAGCACTCGCGCGCGCCGCGTCGCGACTCGAAGAGCTTCACACGGACTTCGAGCGAGCGCCGCGCCCCGACGCGGAGGCTTTGGAGAGTTCGCTCGCCGGAATCGAAGCGCTGCTCGACCGCGCGCTGCGCGAGTCTCTGGACGAAGAGGCGCTCGAAGAGGCGCGCGCGTCCGCGGCCGAACAGCTACGCCCGTACCGCGCGCGCATGGAGCGCGCCACCTACGAGCAGACGCTCGACAACCTTCTGGCGAAGGCTCTGCGCGAACGCGCGGGCGTGCCGCGCCTGAGCCTCTTCTACCTCTGAGACGATGAGCAAACGAAGACATCCTCCGCGCCCCGAGAGGCGGCGCTCGACAGTCGGGAGCGTGGGCTCTGTAGAAGTGCTCGAAGTCACAATCGAGCGCATACTGCCGGGCGGCGTCGGCCTCGCGCACGCCGAAGGGCGCACAGTTCTTGTCGCTCTGGCCGCGCCCGGCGACCGCCTCCGCGTGCGCGTCGAAAGCGTGCGCGGCCGGACTACGTTCGCGTCAATCGTCGAAGTCTTAAGCTCCTCTCCCTCTCGCGTCGAGCCGCCCTGCCCATACTTCGGCCGCTGCGGCGGCTGCGACTTCCAGCAGCTCGACTACCGCGCGCAGCTCGACGCCAAGGTCGAGATGATACGCGACTGCCTGCGCCGCGTCGCACGCCTGGAGCCGCCCGGCGAAATCCAGATCACGCCCTCGCCCTTAGAGTGGCGCTACCGCTCGCGCGCGCGCTGGCAGCACGACCCCGTGAGAAACTTCCTCGGTTACTACGAGCGCGGCTCGCATCGCGTCTGCGACGTGGTCGAATGCCCCGTCGCGGCGCCCGAAGTCGAGAGCCGTTTGACGCGCCTGCGCGAGTTGATGAGGGAGGGGAGCCTTCCTTCGGACGCCGCGGAGTTCGAGGCCGTCGCGGGCGACGAAGGCGTCTCGCTCGCGCCCGCCGTCGAGCCCGGAGACGAGCGGGAACAGACGCGCGTCATCGCGGGCGAACGCTACCGCTTCGACGCGGGCTGCTTCTTCCAGATAAACCACGCGCTGCTCGAACCGCTTGTGCGCGAGGCCCTGCGCGACGCTTCGGAAGAGACTGAGAGCGCGGGCGACATCGTTGAAGAGACGGCGGGCGACGGCGTCAATGAGACGTTGAATTACGTTTCGGGCGAGACGGCGCTAGACCTTTACGCGGGCGTCGGGCTCTTCACGCTTCCGCTCGCGCGCAGCTTCTCGCGCGTCGTCGCGGTCGAGGGCAACGCCGCATCGACCGCCTACGCGCGCCGTAACCTCTCCGACGCGTGCCTCTCGAACGCACGCGTCGAGACGGGCGCGGTCGGCGCCTGGCTCACGCACAACGCCGAACGCATAGGGAGCGCCGACTTCGTCCTCCTCGACCCGCCGCGCGCGGGCGCCGAGCCCGAAGCCGTCCGAGGCATCGTCGCGCTGAACCCGCGCCACATCTCCTACGTCTCCTGCGACCCCGCCACGCTCGCACGCGACCTGCTCTCACTCACCACGGCCGGCTACCGCCTCGCCTCAGTCCGCGCCTTCGACATGTTCCCCCAGACGCACCACGTCGAAACGGTCATCCACCTTTTCCGTTAAGGTTGTGAAAAACAGAAGTCCCCCTGTAGGGATGTTCGACTGTTGTTGCGAGAAGCTCGGAAGTTTTCATAGGTGGGCGGCGGGTCGCCCGTACGGGTGGCGGGGTGGGGTTGAGGCGCGGAGGATGGCGTCAGGCGTCTCCCGCGCCAGAGAGCTGCTTGGGCTCGCCCAGCGCGAAGCCCCCCGCGTTCTCGATGAGGCCGTCGCAGACTATCTTATAGTCGCGCTCCACGACCGAGTTCGCGGCGACGGCGGCGACGCAACACTTAACGTCGTAGAGTATGAGGAGGCAGTTGGAATACTCTCTCGTGAGTTCGCGACTGGCAAACTTTTTCGCGAAACCTACCCACTCGCCGGTGTCCGTCGTCAGCCTGAAGGGCGTCGGCCAGTAGTTACCAGCCATCTGCTCTATAACGTCCCGCGGAACGCCCACGAGCCTGCTGATTAGCGGCTTCATGGCCTCCTCGTCGGCGAGGCTCAGGGTGATGTTTTCGTGAATCAGGCGCATGGCTTCGCCCACCGGCAGGCCGTCCAGCGCCGAACTCCTCAGAGAGGTGAGGGCGTCGTAGAGCGATGCGATCGACATCTCACCCACCATCTTCGGCCGTCGCGCCGCCTCCTTCTTCCGCCTCTCCTCGGCCTCGAAGATTATCTTCTTAACGTCTCGCACGACGAGGCCGAAGTCTTTGTGGCGGATGTCCTCTTGCAGATGCGGGGGGACGTGCTCCTCTGTCACGGAGGGGTCGGCCACGAACACAATGACCCCCTTGCCCGCTCCCCAGAACGCGCCGACCTCGACCTTGCACCAGTCAGACTCGATGGAGTGCTGAGTAGCAAGGAAGATGCACACGTCGCACTCGCCGATGGCCTTCTTCAACTGGTCGCGGCGCGACCCCCCGCCCTCCATGGAGGAGCGATCCTGGACGTTCACGCCCTGACCCTGTAGCCCGAGCCGCAGGGCCGTGATCATCCCGGTGTCTTCGTCGCTGTAGCTGATGTAGGCCGACATGGCTACTCACGCCCCTTGCCCGCGTCGGAGACGATCTTGCCAACGTCACGCACGACCCTTTCAAAGTCGTTCGTCCAGAGGTCGCCCCTCAGTTGCGGCGGGAACTGCTCTTCGGTGACGGAGGGGTCGGCCATGAAGACGAGCACGCGCTTGCCCGCTCCCCAGAACGCGCCGAGTTCGGCCATGCACCAGCGAGACTCCACGGAGTTCCGCGTCGCGAGGAAGACGCACACGTCGCAGTTGTTTATCGCCTCCCTCAACTGATCCCTGAGAGAGCCGCCGGCCCCCATAGACTCGGGATCCCACGTAGTAACGCCCTGCGCCGTCAAGCCGGCGCGCATGGCCGAGAAGATACCCCGGTCTTGCTGGCTGTGGCTGATGAATGCCGACATGTTCGCACAGTCCTCCGTAGTTTAACTTTCCGCAGCTCCGACGGGCGCTGGCCGGGGCCGCGTCCGCCCCCTCAGAGCGAGGCGAGCGGCGAGTTGGCGAGCAAGGCGCGGAGCTTGTCCATCTGCTCGATGGTGCTCTCCTTCATCCAGCCCGCGGAGGCGATGGCCGCGGCCTCCTGAAAACTCTTCTCGGCGTTCGCCTCGTCGCCGACGCCGAGGTAGGCTTCGGCCACCGTCGCCAGAATCCAGTACTTATCGTCGCCCGGCGGCCCACCGTCTCTCATCACCTCCTCGCAGATCGCCAGCACTTCACGGCGGACGCGCTCGGCCTGCACGAAGTCCGCAATGGCGTCGGCGCGGCTCGCGGCGTTGGCGGCGCGGACGTTGAGGATGAAGGCGAGGTTGATACCGTTGTAGTAGTCGTTGCGAAGGTAGAAGCCGCGCTCGTAAGCGTGCACGGCCTCGTCGAGGTGCGCGCTCTCTTTGGTCAACTCCCAGAGGCGTTTGTGAACGGCGCCCCAGAGCCCGAGCGTCTCCGTGTCGTTCGAGGTCACGGGGGCGAGCGTCAGGAGCAGTTCGCGCGCCTCTTCGAGCGCGGCCAGCGGCGTCGGGAGCCTGCTCTTGTACGTGACGAGCGCGAGCTGCTGGATGACGTAAGGGTCTTCCTTCTTCATCGCCCCCCGCACGTATTCGAGCAAGGCTTTGGCCGTGG
>JBJMGR010000098.1:0-6952 GCA_045807805.1 Pyrinomonadaceae bacterium
AGGTTCTTTCAGACCCGAAGAAGCGGAAGGTCTACGACCGCTTCGGCCAGTACTCCGACCAGCTCGCGGACGCGGCCGCGCGCGGTGCTGCGGGGCCGGGCGCGGGCGGCGGCGCGGGACGCGCGGGCGGCCCGCCCTTCGACTTCACGGGCTTCGACTGGAGCACCTCCGCCGGCTCGTCCTCGACGGCGGGCGGCGGCGGGTCTTCGTCCTTCCGCGACATCTTCTCGGAGCTGTTCGGCGGAGGCCGTCAGGAGAAGGAGCCGCCGCGCCCTATGCCGCAAAAGGGCGCGGACATAGAGATGCCGCTCGCGCTCTCGTTCGAGGAGGCGGTGACGGGCCTGACGACGAACATAACGGTCAACCGCTCCGAGCAGTGTCCGCGCTGCAACGGCGCGGGCGACACGGGCGGCAACCCCGTCACGTGCCCTACGTGCCACGGCTCGGGCCAGGTGCAGAAGGCGGGCGGGCGTCTGAGATTCGCGCAGGAGTGTCCGGACTGCGGCGGCGCGGGCAAGCGTCGTCCGCCCTGCTCGCTCTGCAACGGCAAGGGCACCGTGCCGAAGGCCGAGACCGTCAAGGTTCGCATACCGGCGGGCGTCGACACGGGCTCGCGCGTTCGCATACCGGGCAAGGGCGAGGGCGGGCGCATGGGCGCTCAGGCGGGCGACCTCTTCATCATCACGAACGTAGGCAAGCACAAGCACTTCACGCGCAAGGGCGACAACATCTACGTGAAGGTGCCTATAACGATTGCCGAAGCCGCGCTCGGCGCGAAGATAGAGGTGCCGACCATCGAGGGCAAGGCGCAGCTAAAGATTCCGCCCGGCACGCAGTCGGGCGCGCAGTTCCGAATGCGCGAGCGCGGCATCCCCTCTCTACGAAACCCGCAGGCGCGCGGCGACCAGTTCGTCGAAGTGCAGGTCACGCTCCCGAAGGTAATCTCCGAGGAGACGAAGGAACTCCTCAAGCGTTACGCGCAGCTCAACCCGGAGAACCCGCGCGTGGCAATGGGACTCGAATAGATGTTAGATGTCAGATGCTGGATATCATTTAAGCCAGCCTCCTCTTCTAACATCCGACATCTTCGTTATGAAGCGGAAGAAGAGCGGAACCTACACGATCAGCGCGGTGGCGGCGCAGTACGAGATTCACCCGCAGACCTTGAGGCTCTACGAGCGCGAGGGGCTCCTGAAGCCTTCGCGGTCTGAGGGGAACACGCGCCTCTACACGGACGACGATTTAGCGCGGCTCGAAGTCATACTTTCTCTGACGCGAGACCTGGGCGTGAACCTCGCGGGCGTCGAGATAATCCTCAACATGCGCGAGAAGATGGACGCGATGCAGAGCGAGTTCGAGCGCTTCTTCTCGTACCTGCAATCTCACGCCGAGGAGTTCTCGCACCTGACAGAGCCTCCGCCGCCCGAGGCCGGCGCGCTCGTCACCACACGCACCGCGACTATCATACGACGCCGCACGACGCGGCAGCACTAAGAGGCTGTTTTAAATCCCCTTCGGGATTTTCAAACAAGCAGGGGCGCGCTTCTCCGAACTGAAGCGCGCCCTTTCGTCTTTCGTCTCGCGGCGTACGTGCTGCAAGTAAAATTTCAGTTTCAATTACAGGCGCGCGTCCCGGCTTTAGATGTTACAATGCGCGCTCGTCCCACGAACCTGCCGAAGGCCGCCGCGAGTCGTGCGGCCCCGTAACAACTCTCCGGGTGGAGCGGAGGCGATGACGCCCGAGCGACGTAAGCTCATCAGCCGTGCATTCGAGCAGGCGCTCAAGCTCGCGCCCACGCACAGGTCTGCCTACCTCGAAGAGACTTTCTCGAACGACGCGGAGCTTCGCGCCGAAGTCGAAGCGCTACTCGCCGCGCACGAGCGTGAACACGACGCAGCGACGGAGGCCGATACTTCGCCCAAACACTCGGGCCGACGCGCCCGCGCAAACTCAGACCAGCTCCCCGAAATCATTCCGGGCCGCACGACGCTCGGCTCCTACAACGTTCTGGAAAAGCTCGGCTCGGGCGGCATGGGCACAATCTATCTCGCGAAGGACGCGAGGCTCGGCCGCCGCGTCGCGCTCAAGATTCTGCCCGCGCACTTCGCGCGCGACGAGGAGTTCGTGCGCCGCTTCGAGTTGGAGGCGCGCGCCGCCTCTTCGCTCAACCACCCGAACATCATCACCGTCCACGAAATAGGCGAGGCCGAAGGGCGACGCTTCATCGTCACCGAACTGGTCGAGGGCCGCACGCTGCGCGAGGCTATGGCCGAAGGCCCCATGCCCGTCCGCGAAGCGCTCTCAGTCTGCGCGCAGGTCGCGGGCGCGCTCGCGAAGGCGCACGGCGCAGGCATCGTCCATCGCGACGTGAAGCCCGAGAACGTGATGGTCGACGAAGAGGGGCACGTGAAGGTGCTCGACTTCGGCATCGCGAAGCGCCTTCAACACTCGGCCGAGATAAACCCGGAGGCTCCGACGAGCGCGCAGCACGTCAACACGGCCGCGGGCGTCGTCCTCGGCACCTCGACCTATATGTCGCCCGAGCAGTTACGCGCCATGGATTTGGACGCGCGCACGGACATCTGGTCGCTCGGCGTCGTCCTCTACGAGGCGCTCGCCGCGCGCCCGCCCTTCGGAGCGTCGAACTACGGCGACCTCGTCGTCTCGATACTGCACAGCGAGCCGCCCCCCATCTCGGACACGCGCGACGACGTGCCCGAAGAGCTTGAAGAAGTCCTACGGCGTGCGCTCGCGAAGGAGAGGGACGCGCGCTTCCCTTCCGCGAAGGAGTTTCAGTTGGAGCTGAAGCGCTTGAGCCGAAGGCTCGACGTGGAGGCCGAGTCTACGCGCGGAGGCGTCGCGTCCAACACGCCGCGCGCGCGCGACGAAGAGCGCGCGGCCGCACACCTTCGCGCCGTGCCGACCACCATGCAGCGACAGGTCGCGCCGACGCTGACGACGCCGCCGCAGACGACCGAACAGCGCAAGCAGTTGACAGTCCTCTTCGCGGACCTCTCGGGGCTCGACTCTCTCGCCGAAGGCGACGCGGAGGAGGACGCGGGCGAGTTATTGGGCGAGCTTTGGCCGCTCGTGGACGCCGTAGTCGAGGAGTACGGCGGGAGCGTTGACAAGCACGTAGGCGACACTCTGGTCGCGCTCTGGGGCTCGCGCGCGACGCAAGAGGACGACCCGGAGCGCGCCGTGCGCGCGGCGCTCGCGATGCAGCGCGCCGTCTCGGACTTCGCGCGGGAGAGGCTGCCGCAAGGCTTCGACGCACACGCAGTCAACGCGCTCGCGGACGACGCGCCGCGGCCCGCCTCGGCCCGCGCGCTCGCGCCGCTCATGCGCGCGGGCGTGAGCACGGGGCGTGCGCTCTTGGGCGAGGTCGGCGCGACGGGCGAACTTACAGTGACGGGCGACGCCGTGCGCCTCGCGAGCCGACTGCAACAGGCCGCGCCTCCCGGCTCGATACTTCTCTCGCACGACACCTACACGCACGTGCGCGGCGTCTTCAGCGTCCACCCGCCCGAACAGCTTGAGACCGGAATACGCGGCACCGAGCCAGTGCAGTTCTACCGCGTCAAGCGAGCGAAGCCACGCGCCTTCCGCGTCAACACGCGCGGCGTCGAGGGCGTCGAGACGCGCATGGTCGGCCGCAAGCCGGAGCTGAGGCGTCTGACCGACACGCTCGAATCCGTCTTCGAGGACAAAGAGCTTCAGGCCGTCACCATCATCGGCGACGCCGGCCTCGGCAAGTCGCGACTGCTCTACGAGCTTGCGAACCGGGTCGAGCTTCTGCCCGACACCTGGTACGTCTTCAACGGGCGCGCGACCGAGTCGACGCAGGGGCTGCCTTACGCGCTCGTGCGCGACATGTTCGCCTTCCGCTTCGAGATACAGGACAGCGACCCGCCTTCGGTCGCGAGAGAGAAGCTTGAGCGCGGCATGCTCGCGATGTGCGAGGACGTGCCCGAGATGCGTATGCGCGCGCACCTCCTCGGCCAGCTCATAGGCTTCGACTACTCCGCGAGCCCTCACGTCTCCGGCATACGCGACGACGCGCGACAGATACGCGACCGGGCGTTCCACTACGCGGCGCAGTTCTTCGCCGACATCTCGCGCGAGCTGCCCGTCGTGCTCTACCTCGACGACATACACTGGGCCGACGACGGCTCGCTCGACTTCATAGACTACTTGACGCGCAACTGCGCCGACTCGCCCGTGATGATTCTCTGCCTCGCGCGGCCGACGCTGTTGGAACGTCGGCCCTCCTGGGGCGAGGGGCGCGAGCGCCACACGCGTCTCAGTCTTCAGCCGCTATCGAAGAAGGAGAGCCGACAGCTCGTCGAAGAGATTCTGAAGCGCGTGCGCGGCGTGCCGCCGAACCTGCGCGAGATGGTCGTCGGCGGCGCCGAAGGGAACCCCTTCTACGTCGAAGAGCTTATAAAGATGCTCATCGACCAGAAGGTCATCGTCACGGGCGCGGACGTGTGGAGCGTTGACGCGAGCCGCCTCGGCGAAGTCAAAGTGCCACCGACTTTGACGGGCGTGCTCGAAGCGCGACTCGACAAGCTGACGCAGCAGGAGAAGGGCGTGCTTCAACGCGCGTCGGTCATCGGCCGACTATTCTGGGGCGGCGCGGTCGAGCACCTCGGCGCGGGCTCGACCGCCTCGAACAAGCGCGCGACCGTCGCCGACTCCGCCTCCGGCCCTCTGCTCGCGAGCGAGGGAGTCGCGCAGATACTCGAATCGCTCCGCCGCAAGGAGTTGATATACCGCCGCGAGGCTTCGACGTTCGCCGGAGCGCGCGAGTACATCTTCAAGCACGCGCTCCTGCGCGACGTGGTCTACGAGAGCGTCCTCAAGCGCGACCGTCGGGCGTACCACCGTCGCGCGGCCGAGTGGCTCGCGCGACGCAGCGGCGGACGCGTCGGCGAGTACGCGGGGTTGATCGCCGAGCACTACGACCGCGCGCAGTCGGCCGAGGACGCGGCCGAGTGGTACGGGCGCGCGGGCCGTCAGGCGCGCGAGTCGCACGCGCCCGAGTCCGCGATAGGCTTCTATCGTAAGGCGCTCGCCTTCATCACGGTCGTCGAGCGGGGCGAGGATTCGGACGCGCTCGCGATTCAGGCCCTTCGCATGGAGTGGTGCGAAGGCTTGGGCGAAGCCCTGCGCGTGCAGGCGCGATACGGCGAGGCGATTGAGGCTTATCAGTCGATGCGCGCCGCGGCCGAGGCTCTGAACGTGCCCGCCGTACAGGCGCGCGCGTGGAACGAGGTTGCGCTCGTGCAGAGCAGTCAGGGCGACAACCGCGCCGTGGCCGAGAGCACGCGCCGCGCCGAGAAGCTCGCGCGCGCCGAAGGGCGCGGCCCCGGCGCACGCGTAGAGCTTGCGCGCGCGTTGAATCTTCAGAGCCAGTCAAGCTCGCGTCTCGGCGACGCGCGCTCCGCGATGATGCTCGCCGACCGCGCGCTCTCGCTCGTGGACGAGATGGGCGACGCCGGACGTCGCGTGCGCGCAGACTGTCTGAAGTCGCTCGGCATGGCCTATCACATGCTCGGCCGCTTTGAGCAGGCCGAAGAGTTCAAGTCGCAGGCGCTTCAACTCTACAAAGATATGGGCGACCGGCGCTCGGTCGGAAACCTGCTCAACAGTCTCGGCGAGACGGCGCGACTGAGCGGCGATTACGAGGACGCCTTCGGCCGTTATCAAGAGGCTCTGGCGATTGCGCGCGAGATAGGAAATCGCAACGGCGAGATACTCTACTTCTCGAACCTCGGGGGCACGCGCGTCGGGTTGGGTCAATACGCGGAGGCCGAGGCAGACCTCCGGCAGACGATTGAGATGGGCACGGCCGCGGGCTACGTGGGTCTCTCTGAGAACTTCCGCTTTCTCTCGGAGGCTCTCGTCGGTCAGGGCAGACTCGAAGAGGCGATGGCGGCCGCGCGGCGCGCTCTGGAGTTGGGGCGCGAGATAGAGAATCAGGAGCACGTCGCCGAAGCGTGGCGCGCGCTCGGGCTCGTCGCTTCGCGCTCGCGCTCGCCCGTCGTGTACGGCGGGCGCGAGATGGACGCGCCGGGCTGCTTCGCCGAGAGCCTCACCGTCTTCACGAGCATACAGATGGAGGCCGAGCGCGCGAGGACTCTGCGCGACTGGGCTCGCCACGAGCTACGGCACGGCGACGGTGAGCGTGGCCGTAAGCTCTGGCGCGAGGCGCGCGAAGCCTTCACGCGCCTCCGCATGACGCTCGAACTCGAACGCATGACGGCCGAATCGCCCGACGAGTGAAGACGAAGAGAAGCCTTACTCTGAATCCGTCCCGGAAGGGGTCAATCATAAAGACGCCTTTACTGGCAACATAGCCTGCACGTCGCTCATCAATCGAAGTGTTATGACACGACTCTCTTTACATCGCTTAACGTTTCTCGCCTTGATGAGCGTCGCGCTGCTCGGCGGCTCGGTCGAATCGGTCGCGGCGACGCCGCGTCGTGTGAACGCGACGCAGGCGGCGCGCGTCGGCCGCGAGTTCAAGATTAAGGTCGGCCGGACGTTGACGCTCGGGGGAGAGACTTTGCGCCTCAGGTTCGTGAAGGTCGCGTCGGACTCACGCTGCCCCACGGGCGTCGAGTGCGTGTGGGCCGGAAACGCAGAGGTTTTGATCGAGGCTATCGCGAAGGGCGGAAGGCGCGGGACGATTCTTCGCTAGAATACGAACGCGAGCCCTGAGCGCGCGGCCGAAGGCAGATATGGTCGCTACGTTGTGAAACTCACGGCGTTGAGCCCGTACCCACGGAGCAATCGGAAGATTAGAGCGGGCGAATACATCGCGACACTGCTGGTCGTAAAGTCAGAAGCCCGACCGTGAGAGAAGGCAGAAGTTAAGTCGGAAAACAGCGCGGCCTTCATCAATCGTTGATGAAGGCCGCGCTTGTCTTAAGTCAGAACCGCGAG
>JBJMGR010000099.1:0-19412 GCA_045807805.1 Pyrinomonadaceae bacterium
GGCGAGAGAGAGGAGTTGCTCGCTCCCGCTCGTCTGGCCCGAATGTCGGGAAGTCTTCAAGTGAGTTCCTTGAAAGTTTCGGCGTGTGGATAGAGAAATGGCAGCTCGAAGGTAGCGGCTGTGGGGGGCACAATCGGCGTTCGAGCTGCCACTGGCGGGCACTGACTCTGTTCAGGCTTCGGGTGGCTGACCCTCGCAGGCCGCACCGGCTGTTTGGCAACCGGCTCCACCCTCGGACGGCACGGATTATACACCTCTCAGGCAACCTGTCAACGATTTTTTGTGACGCATTTGACAAAAAACGGAGGCTTCGCATCCCGCTTTGACAGTGCCGGTTGCTACGCCTATACTCTGCAATCTGTCTGCGGGACAGCGTTTCCGGCCAGGTAGCTCAGTTGGTAGAGCACGCGACTGAAAATCGCGGTGTCGGCGGTTCGACTCCGTCCCTGGCCATCAACACTATCAACAACTTGCGGGCGTCCGGTGCGACGCCCGTTTGTCTTTGGTGTAACTATAGTGTAACAGCCGTTCAAGATTCGCCCTCCGACGCTGCCATTATCAACCAACAACACGGTTCTTGAATAGAAGTTTTTCGAGCTTGTTCGACGTGGCCTCCCGCATCGACGGGAGGACGTGCTGATACTTGTCCTGCGTGAAGGCCACCGATGAGTGGCCCATCATCATCGAGACCTCCTTCGGGTCGAGCCCGTTAGCCAGAGCGAGCGTCGCGAACGTGTGACGCAGGCAGTACAGGAAGAGCGTCTTGTCTAGCTCCGCAGCCTCCAAGATCGGCACCATGTGGCGGCTGTGGAGGTTGCGGCGCTGGAAGGGCGTACCCGCGCTCGACGCGAATACGAGGTCTAACTGCTCGTAGCGCACGCCCATCTGTAGACGCCAACGCATCTGCTCCCGCCTGTGAGTCTGTAAGACCTTCAGGACTGATGCAGAGACGCGCAGCGTCCGACGACTCTTCTTTGTCTTCGGCGGGAGGAAGTAGAAGCCGCCGCCTACGGCCTTCCTATGCCACTGTACGACGCGCTGAATGCGAACCTCACCCTTCTCGAAATCCACATCCGACCATCGAAGCGCGAGATACTCTTCGGGGCGCGCGCC
Source organism: Pyrinomonadaceae bacterium (assembly GCA_045807805.1). Taxonomy (GTDB): domain Bacteria; phylum Acidobacteriota; class Blastocatellia; order Pyrinomonadales; family Pyrinomonadaceae; genus QHXN01. The sequence goes on from JBJMGR010000099.1 coordinate 1,114, forward strand.
CGTGGCTAGTGCGAAGACGAGCGCCGCTCCCATCGGGTCTGACTTCGCCGCCTTGATGAACACTTCAGCCTGCTCGGCGTCGAGCACCCGCACCTTACTGACCTCTGCCGTCTCTAACTCATCGGCGTCCGCCTTCGGGCGTTTGGTGTAATCCGCCGGGTTCAGGTTGATGAGTTGCCAGCCGACGGCCTGCTTGAGCGCAGACCGCAGCACCGCGTGCGTGTACTGAACCATGCGGGTCGAGAGCCCGCGCTCCTTCATCGAGTTGTAGAGCGCTTGCACCTCGGGCGGCGTTATCTCCGCGAGCGGGCGCGAGCCGAGCGCCGGCCTCACGTAGCGGATGAGCAGGTCCGAGTAGCCGTCGTACGTCGTCTCTCTTACCGACGGCTTCACGGCCTCCGCGAGCCACCTGTCGAGGTACGCGCCGAGCGTCAGGACTTCCCGTTGCTTCGGGTTGAGAAGCTCTTCGAGCGTGCCGCCATCGCGCGCCGACTCGATCCTCTTCGCGTAGGTTTGCGCAGCCTTCCTGTCGCCGCGGACGAGCTTGCTGTGAAACTTAATCTCGCCCGACCAGCGGCCCAGGAAGACACGCACGAACCATCTGTTCTTACCGCGGTTCGTTATGCTTGCCAATAGCGTTTGTCTCCTTTCGTCGAGTTTAGGACTGTGGCCGCGAAGCGTAGGTCAACGCGGGGCGGCGTGGCAAGCATTTTCGGGCGCGCGCTCGGCAAGTGATCGTCTGACGGCCGCCAAGTCGAAGCGGACGCGGCGCGGGCTCACGCGGACGCTCGGGATGAGGTTGCGTCTTGCTAAGTCGTAGACCTTCTGCGCCGCGCGCCTGCGGGCACGCTCACTCGATACGTCTTCGCCGAGGAGACGCGCGACCTCCGTCACGTCTACGAGTTCGTAGACGGGGGGAGGGGAATCGTCGCCCGCGGGCCGGAGCAGCACGTCGCGCAAAGGCTCAAGCTCTTCGGCGACCGTCTCGCGGACGAGCTGGCGGAAGCGCTCCTTGAACTCGTCGAAGAATTTCTCTACAGAGTCTTTCATGGCACCCTCTAACCGACCGCGCACACCGCAATGTTAGTTACGACCGGCGTGCAGTAGACGCACTCGGCCTCCGCCTCATCACAGTCAACCCACATCGGCACGCCGGGCTTCGGCACCGCACGCCTGATCCTCCCAGTGCCCCGGCAGGCCGAGCAATTATGGCGTGTAGGCTTCTTCGAGCGCGCGACCTGCTCGTGGCCCGTCAACTCGCGCTCCTTAATGCGCTGCCACGCGCCCAGGAAGTCGTTAACGCCGAGGAGGTACTGCCCGTGGTGAGCCATCGCCTCGAAATAAAGTCCGGGTATACGCTCCGTCGGGACTTTGTTGTAGTCGAAGTGCTGAAGGTAGTTCGTCACTTCGTCGCGCAGCTCCTCGTCAGGCAGTTCGTCGAGCTTCTTCTCGTCCCGGTAGCGCAGGATGAGCGTCTTGACCGCGCGGCGGCGGTCAGGCGGGCCGAAGGAGACGGGCGTCGGCCGAGGGCTAGATGGACTCGTCCTCGTACTGTCGCCGGGCTGTGGCGCGGGAGCTTGCGCGTCGTTCCTTGTAGGGAGTTCGCCTCGCTCCAACTTGCGCATGATCTCGTCCGCAACATTCTTTAAATCGCCCATCGGCTGCATGAGCAACCTCCTCGGTTGGTGTTAAAGTCCGGTCTTCGCGGTTGAGCCAACTTACGAGCCTCTGCCGCGTCGGCTGCTTACCCTTCTCCTTGCACCACCGAACCATCTTCAGGTAGGCGCGGCGAACGTCTATCCCTTCGTAGGCCGGGTCGGCGGCGAGTTCCTTCAAATAATCTTCGTCGCATTGCTTCGCGCGGTGGCCGGGTGAGCCGCCGCGCACTTCGCGGCGCGAATCAACTGCTACGGAGCCGTCAGGCGACGTAGCAGTCTTCTCTGAAGATGAAGATGAAGATGAAGATGAAGAGTCGTGTGACAGAGGCGTGACAGGAGCGTTACTGTGACCGTTACGCGCGACGGGTTCGGCTTGGCCCTCCGACTGCTTGCGCGCCCTGTGCTTGCGCTGGCGCTCGGCGTTACCTGCGCGCCCGGCAGCATCGCGCACCATTCGTCGGCAGTAAATAGTGCCGTCGGGCGTGCGGCTGTAGACCCCGGCCCGGCACAGCTCGGCGAGCAGGGACTCGTACTCTTCTAGTTGGCAGCCGCATCGGCGCGCTATGGACTCGCTCGGCATCGGCGCGCCGTCACGGCTGAGCATGCCGTACTCCTGAGCGTCGTGCATCAGGAACATCATGCGAAGCCAGAGCCCCTGCGCGGCGAGGGAGCAACCGGCCACGTCGTCACGGAGCCAGTCGCCGGGGTAGAACTGGAAGGCCGGTAACTTCTGAGACTGACGGGGGGAAGTTGAACCGCCGCCATCCTCAACGGGAGGGGGGATATTGTTCCGCTCGCGCGGTTCGTGTATATTGTCGCCGTCCATGTTTCCAGCTTTCGAGATTCCCGGTGCTAGTCGGGATCCTTGTTCAAACGTTGAGCCCGTCTTTGTTGAGGCGCATTCCTCAACAAAGACGGGCTCAATCTACATGAAATTGTGTTCAGCGGGCGCAGGCCATTTTAGTAAGATTTAACCTGCGCTCAGCGCAAATTAAATACCGGATTTAACCTGCGCTAATTTCCTTCGCAATAACCTCAACAAATTCAGGCCATTCCATTCGATACCCGGCACTCACGAGTCGTGCCTTCAATGTGGTCGCTGCAATCCTGTCACCGGGGCACCTGTGATGGTACCTAATGAGAACTGCCTTCTGTTTTACAGCACTCGTATGACGCCTAACAGAATGCAATTCTTCCCGGAGACAAATTTTCAAGTTATCTACGAATTCATCGTAATTGATTAAAGTATCGCCTTGCTGACGCCCACGTTTACGCTTCTCCGCGCCTTCATTCTTCTGCCCGTTGCTGTTCGCTGACTGCTGTACTGCCTCTGCAATTCGTCTCTCTACGAGCGCAGAAGGGTCACTAAGATGCTCTTGGCAGATGCCACGCCTGCGGGGCGATCTTTTGGAGCTGTGAAAATACCCGTGGGCTACATCCCTGGGCACATATCGCGAACAAACTGGCCCACACACTTCATACTCAACTAATACCTGATCCTGCTCATCCTCTTGGGTGAAGCGAAGCCACACGCCACGGCCCTCTTCACCAATATGCACGTCTTCAGTCCTCTTGTTAGAAGGGGTCAAGCAGTCAAAACACTTGCCGCCCGCAGGCGGCTTGCTATGTAAGCTTTTTGCTGTCGTAAGGAGTACGGATTTCCGGCAACCGCACTCGTCATATTCAGCCGGTACCATCCGCCCATTTCGCCTCGACCATCGGAGCCACACGCCGCGCCCATCTTTCCCGACATGCTCGTCCTTACTCTTACGAGCCCGCTGGTGAGTATGCTCAAGACAGATACCGTCCCACCCCGAGAGATCCCTCATCTTCCATGCGTCAGGGTCACTGACCCCGCTTTCGGCACGACACATGCCGCATAGAGCCCATACCCTACCGCGACGAGGCGGATACGTCTCATAAAACAGGAGTGAGTTGCCGGGGCCTTCCACATATCCTCGGGGGCCTTTGTAGTAATAACTACCCTTATGATAGGTACTGTTGCAGTGAGTACATCTGACGCACGACTCTAGCCGACCGTCGGACGCGACAGGGGGCAAGGACTCATCGAAGGAGGCTCGCTGAACGGGTTTTTCTGAGTCTCGGAGGCGACATTTGCGACAATACTCAACTAGCGTCGGAAGGGTTCCATGTACCTCACAAAGCCCGCTCTCTCGCCTAAGTTCACGACGCACTTTCTTAAATAGGGATGCACGTTCCTTCTGCTTCGGGTAACAGACGCGGCAGAGGTCTTTTGAGCCGCCCTCGCCGCGTGGTTTACGGCAACGCCGGCAGATGCCGCGCTGTAGATCGCTAGCACGATAGCGTCGGTACTTTTCGCGTACACGCTCCTGCCGCTGGTAGTCGGGCTCTCTCTGTGCATCAACAGCACTACTCATCTCACAGTCCTGTCTATAAGCCTTAAGTTTACCCTCCGACGCCCGAGGTGCGCCGAGCTTCTACTCTGTACTCCCTCCACGCGTAAAGAAGGTAACTGAGTGACGCAACGAAGAGGGTGCCATACATGAACAAACGGCGGCGCGTCTGCTCGGTTACGAGCGCCCTGTGGTCGCCCGCTATCTTGTCGTAGACCCGGCGCATTTCAGCCTCATCGCGCAGGCCCGAGAAGGCCAGGTCTCTGTTCGACATCTTTTCGTAGCGGTCGATCTTGAACTGCTCATAGTCGGGTAGGAAATAATCGCCGACAGCGACCGACTGAGGGCTAGCCAAGTCGTAGGCCGCGCCGACCAGGAGCGGCAGCGAGACGAGGAGGGCGACGAACGCGATCACCACGCGTGTGGCCCTTTCCTGTCGCGGCGAGTAGTCGTTCATGGCCCCGCCTTTCCTCGGCAGGATTACTATCCCGCGTCTGACCTTGCGCCGGTCGTCTTCCATGCCGAAACACTCACCTTAGCGCCTCCGCTCGCGCGGAGGATTCGTGCGGGGCCAGCCCACGGGATGAATCGCCCGTACGGCCGTACATGCGCAGGAGATAGGCGCTCACGCGCCGGGTTGAATCACACGGCAGGCGCGAGCCCGAACGGCGGAACCAAAACGTTTTGGGCGACTCTAGCCCTGCCCGCCCTGCATCCCGCGCACGATGTCTATCAGCGCGTCGAGCCGCCCGTCCGTGTGGGCCTGCGCCGAGGCGAGACGTGCGAGCGCGTCTTCGGTACGAATCTGTGCGTCGGCGAGCGCGGCAATCTTCTGTGTGCTCTCGGCCTGTGCTTCACCGAGCTGATTAATCCAGTCCCGATGCGTGTCGAGTTGGGATTCGTGACCCTGCGCGATTTGGGTTAGGAGTTGAAAGCCCCTTTCGAGTTCGGCCGCGCGGGCGTCCAGTTTCTCGATTAATTCGAGCACGCGGCGGTCGCGGTCGAAGAGGTTATCAGCGTCGTCACTCATTATTGCTTGCTGCCTTTCATCGCGCGCCTCGACTTGCGAGGCTGGTTCGTAGGTCTACGCCCGCGCCGAGGAGGTACGAACTTCTCGACGCTCGCGGCCGGTATCATCCACACCGGGCCGCGGGGCGTCTCCTCCAACTCCGCGCCTGTGAACTTGCCCGAACGCACCCAAAGGGCGAGGTTCGAGTAGGAAACCTCTATCCCCCTCGCCTGTAGCGCGTCCTTAGCTTCCCGCGTAGTCAGCATTTTCCGGCTCGCCATTTACCCTGTATAGCACAAGACGTTGTATCACGCTATTAGATTAGCACGAGGCAGTGCCGCGCACAATGTAATTTAATAGCGTCTTACTGAATTACCTTGCACCTAATGTAATAGGCTGCTATTATTTAAGTGTGCAAGAGGCCCGGAAGGAGCAATTAAGAGCAGGGTATGAAGCTAGCGGTAACCGAAAGAGAACGCTCCGCGAGGCCAATCTTGAATTAGCCTTCTGTTGTCTTCTCATTGTAGCGCCTTCGTCAACTGCGCCAAAAAACGGCGCAGTCTTTCGCTCCGCTACAGCCGCTAACGCGGTGACTTCGGCGCTTCCAATGTTCGACAACATCGCCCTCTCGACAAGGGCAGGAGTTGAATCTTCCAACCGAGAAAGGAACCTTCCAATGATTCAGATACAGCGTCCCGAGACTTGGCGGCGAGCAGCAGAGAGGTTGAAGACCGAGCCACAATCAATCAAGCGTCACGAGTCAGGCTTGTGGCTCGTCACGAACAAGGTGAAGAACAACACTTACGCCGTCCGCGTCGAGCGCAAGGACGGCCGCACGTTCATCACATGCGGGTGCGAGGCAGGGAGTCCGCGCCGCAATCACATGCCGCTCCCATGTAAGCACGCCGCGGCAATCATCATCTACTTGAGAGCCCTGCGCGAGATGAGGCGCGCGGCTTCGCACTAGAAATGAAGTGGGGAGGTAGGGTCTCGACACCCCGCCTCCCCTTTTCTTCCAACCGTCCGGCCTAACCTTCCAAAGAAAGGAACGAACGATGTCCACGAATATTACACCCAACGCGCCCCCGGCGCAACACACATTCAACGCATCCACCTCGCCCGAGGTCTACGAGGCTTTGAGGACGCTGCGTGCCTCCGAGTTCCGCTTAGAGGCCGAGTTCTACACGCTCGACGACAACCACGTAGACGAGTTGGCCCGCGTCATTGACGACCTCGAAGACATAGGCGGTGCGGACTTCTCTTCATGGGATGAGCGCACCGACGTGGCAGCGCGTATCCGCCGCGTGATTCGTTCCGTCGAGAAGGGGGTGACGGCCAGTGCCTAAGACCTCCACCGAGACGACGCGCAGGGCCAACGCGGGCAGCTTCCGAAAGGGAGTTGACCCGCGCCGCCACAGGTTCACCCGAGACGAATGCATAGCGGGCTTTTGGGCCGCGCTCGAATCCATCACCGTGCGCTACGATGACGACCGTGCGCGCACATTCCACAAGTTCCTCCGCAGGGAAGGGAGGTTCAGCTAGACGATAACCGGGGCGCGCTGCTGGATAGACGCGCGCCCCCATCACACCCATGTCAGACTTTGAAGGAGAGACGCAGATGCAACCACAGATTAAAGCTGCCGCAGACGACGCCGCAAGCGTGACCGAACGCCTCCGACTTTGTTACTCCCCCGAGTCGCGTTTCGATACCGGCCAGCTAAACCGCGTGTCTCGCCGCATCAACAAGCTCGCGGCCGTCGCCGGAGTAGAGGGAACGCACGGCCGCAAGTTCCCCGACTACCACACCATCTACACGCTCGCATGTGAGCGCGGCTTCGAGCAGAGCGCCGAGGCGAAGGATCTCCGCCGCGAGTTGTCAGACATAGAGCAGTTCCACGCGGAGAAACGCACGAAGAAGGGGCGCGGACTTCCGACCTTCACGACGAAGAACGCACGCGCCATCTCACACGCACTCGCAACTCAGACAGGCTTCAAGCGAGGACAGACGCTCACCGCCCTCTGGCAGTTCGTAGTCAGGTCGGGCGTCCTTACCACGAACGCCGCCGCGGCTGAGGCACTCTATAAAGCCGCGTGCCGCGCAATGCACCGCGTCCTCGACGACGAAGACGACCACGAACAGCACCGCGAGATTAACAAGACGCGCCTCGCGCTGCTCACCGCCGCCGACTACTTCCGCGACGACGCGCCCGCCACCGCAGACGAGACCCCAGCCTGCGCCACCGACGAGCCCGCGATGGTCGTAGACCTCGCGGCGTGGCGAACCGCACGCGCCAGATAAACAGACCGGGGCGCGAGCCCCAATCACACCCACGTAGCCCACGAAAGGAAACGCAGATGCCTAGCAAGGATACACCAAGAGAGACGCGCTACGGGCTCACGAAGGAGTTGCGCGACGCCGCCTCGTTCCTGTCCGACGTTATCGACTACCAATCGAAGCACACGAGGCCCGCGCCGCCCAAGCATTTGATTCAAGGGACGCGCGCGCAGTTTACGCGCGCGCTGAACCGCTACGGCATAGAACGCGGCAAGATGAAGCCGCGCGAGGCTTGCGAGAAAGTCTTTCTTCTCGCGCGCCAGAAGCACGAGGGACATGCAGACCTCGACCGACAAGTCCGAAACCTACTCGACGCCGCCAGAAGATACCGCGACGTTTGCATGAAGGAATGGCGGGACGTGAACTACCGACAGGCGGAAGAGGCAAAAGCACCGGCCCGCGAGGGATGCAAAAAGCTGATTGACGATTTCCGCAGCAACGGGCTCGAAGCCGACGTTGAGAACTTTGAAATACACCCGCTCGGGCTCTGCGAAATTGCGGACGAGGGATACGCCCGCTACAACATACGCAAAGGCGACGCGGTACGCTTCACGCTCGATAGCGACGCCGAACATGGCGAGTTTGCGATGGTCTACCGCCGCGCTGCTGACGGGGAGGAGTTCTACTACCCCTATATTCTCACCGTCGAAGGCGATCACTTCTGCCTACGAGAATCCCGACTCGAATGCAACGACGTTCACGGCACGCCGGAAGATGCGACCATCATCGGGCGCGTCGTGCGATTTGAACGCGGCGGCCTACCCGTCAGACTCAGGGGCTTGGAGCTGCGCGGTCTGCCATACGCGGAAGACCTACCCGCGCCGGTCGAGACGGACGACGAGGATTGAGACGAAACGAAGACGCGGCGGGCATGTGCCGTAAACACGCGCCCGCCGCACGGCCACAGTTCAGAAACATTGGAGACGTTCAGACCATGACCAAAGACAAGAGTACAACGCGCCGCGCGAAGAAGAAAGACCCCTCCGCCGCGCTCACCGTTGACGAGGCCGTGCTTGAGCAGATGAGCCGACAACTCGACGTGCTCAGAAAGGGGGGGGCGCGTAAATGTACCCCCTCGACAGTCACACCGCAGGACAACTCAGGACGCGCCGCGCGCACGGTGAGCACGATGAGAGCGCATGGCAGAGTCTCAGAACGAGAGAGACGCGCAGGCATCGGCGCGCGCGCTTCCACCGTTTCATTCACAACGTACTCGGGAAGTGTTTCAGGTGAGCGGTCAGCAGCAGGGAGAGGCGGAACGCACCCGCCTCTCCCTCCACATCAACGCCGCGCGACAGCTCACGCGGCAGATGTGCGGAAGGGTAATTGATGCGGGCGTGGCCGAAGAGATAACCCGCAGGTTGAAGGAGGTCGCGCTACTCATCAAAGCGGCACCGCCGGTCACGGCGAAGCCGAAGAAGACCAGACGCCGCCAGTTATGGAAACGTGACCCGCATTGTTTCTGGTGCGGACGCGTGACAAACATTAGAACCGTGAACCTCGGCGACTCGGCGACCGTCGAGCACATCTACCACAAGCAACACCCGAGGCGACGGGATACGCGCAAGCACCTTCCGTCAACCGTGCTGGCTTGCTACCGATGCAACACCGAGCGGGGAGCGCCCGAGGTCACGACGAGCGGCGCGTGCCCGGTCATCGAGCAGACGATACGCGCGGACGTAGCTTGACACGGCTTTGCCTAAAAGGGTCTGATTCTTAAGCACTTTTTGGGCAGAATAAGAGGTTTTTGGGCAGACCAGAAATAAAGCAGCATGGGGCGGTACTATTTAAAGTACCGCCCCGTGCTGCTTTAGGTAAGCTCAACGCGATTGCGTAGCGGCCGGGGGAAGCTCTCTCGGCCCCGACGGAGGGTTGCTATCGCAGTAGCCCGTTGTCGAGGCGCTGAACGTCGCCCCGCTGCTGTCGGTCACAGTTACATAGACAGTCGTGGATCCGACTCCGCAGCCGATGAGTGCGCCACCTCCACTTCCACCCCCGGCCAATGGCGTTGGGCTCCATTGGAAAGTGTAGCTACCGGTGCCCCCTTCCGCATACGCCTGACAGTCCAACTTATTAAATCCCGCGTACACACAGTAAGGCGACGCGCTCAAGGCTGTTCTGGCTGCGCCGCGCCGCATGGGGACGGCGAGAAGCAGGACGGCAACGATGGTGAGCGTGAGCGACAGAATCCATTTATTCGACATTGTGAATCTCCTTCGTGAAGTGGACGTAGGCCGATGAGGTTGAGGGCTTCGCGTCTGAAAGGGGAACGCGAGAACGATACCGCCGCCCGCGGAGGGATGTCAACGGCCATGTTGACGGGGCGCAGGGCGTGAGATTGAGCCGCGGTGCGGGCGCTGATACACCTAAAACGATTCTAGGGCGATTGTGGGCCAAGTTTCAGACGGCCAAAACGTTTTGGGAAGGGTAGGGAGCCATGCTTATCTTCGCAGGAGCACCATGCGGTCAACGCAGATGCCGATTGACTTGCACAGGTCGAGCATGGACGCGCCCTCAATCCTCGCCGGGTCCATAACGGCGTCGAGCAGTTTACGCGCGGCCTCTTCGAGCCTGTCGGCGAGCACCCCTTTTTTAAAGTGGCACAAGTCCGTCACTCGGGCGTGTGTCCCGCGCCCCTTCGCCCACGCCGAGAGCGTCGAGCGGGGTATGCCGAGGGCGCGGGCCGTGCGCTTCAGGTTGCCGTTGTTGACGGCCAGGAGCGTTAGCGCCGACGCCTTCTCATCGTCGGAGTATTGAGTCCGGGTCATAACCTTCGCCACTCGTTCCTGGACTCCGAAGTTTCAGGGGCCATAATGTTATGGCCCCCTCTTCAGGCCGAGGCGTCGTCTACCCCGCTCGACGGAAAGCGAGCCATTTCTACAAGCAGTTGTTGAATCGGAGCGTCGAGCCGGATAACACGAATGCGCCGGTTAGGGCTCTTGTGCACGGCCGCGAGCCACTGATGATGACCATCGGCGACATAGCCGTCCGACGAGACGAGGATGCTGCGCTCCGGGCCTTCATAGGAGAGGGCGCGCTTGACCTTCTCGGGCGACCACTCGGCTTGAGACGGACGAAGCGATCCGGCAGGAACTTCCTCTTGAGTGTGCGAGATGCCGCGCGCCTTGAGGAACTGCACCATCGCGCCGCGGTGCGCGCTCTTCACTTGAGGCATCGAGGCGCGCGGGACGCTCGACTCGCCCATCCCTTCGGGGAAGGCTCTGAAGGTGGGCTCCGCGTCCGGGCTCGCGCCGTCTACGGCCTTGCGTATCTCCTCGTGCGTGGGCGGCGAGGTCGCGGGCGTCGGGAAATGATTCTGAGGGTACGAAATCCCCTCTTCGACTTCGGAGCGCATCTTCTCGCCGTACTTGCCCGAGAGCGCGTCGCGCATGAATTGAACGGGGCGCGCGGCCCTCTCTTCGGCCAGCGCCCGCAGCGTGCGTGCGACTTCCGCGAGGTTGTGATACTCGCCAGCCTTCGAGGGGCTGAGACGCGCGAGCCCTTCGGCCCCGTACTCGACGGCCTTCGTCGCGGCGCTCTCAAGAGGCCGAAGCACACCGGAGTTATAGTGCTCGTCCAGGTTGCGCGCGAACCCGGCGAACCTCTTATCGTCGAGAGAGTCGAGCAGACGCCCGACCCGTACGCCCTCTTCGTCAGACACGGGAGACGAGCCCGAGCGCCCGACCTCTTCGGAGAGCGCGGCCGAGTCTTCATCCGTCCAACGCGAAGAGTCCGCACGCGGCCCCGACCCGCGCCGGTCTTCGACGTTGCGGCTCACGGGCTCGCCTTCGAGCTGCATGTGATTCGATTGAGGCTCGGGAGACGCGGCCCCTTCCTGCGCGCCGCGTCTACCCGCATGACGACCCCCGCGCCTCGGGGCGTCGTAAGTGTTCACGCCGAAGCCGAGGCCGGAAGGTGCGGCGTGGATAGCGCCCATCCAACCCTCTTGCTCCATCGCGTCGGTCAGGTCCTGCGCGAAGAGAGGCACAAAGCGCTCGAACGCGGCACCCTTCCAAGTGAAGGGCTCGCCCTCCATCGTCTTGCCCGTCGCGGCGTCCACGGCAAGCGAGGCCGCGGGCGAGAGCTTCGAGCGGAGGAACTGAGCGGCGAGCGCGGCGGGCGTCTCGTTCGTCTTCATCTGCGCGCCAGTCGCCGCCCGGTAAGTGGCCTGCGCGAAGCGCGTAAGGAAGCGCACCATGTAGGCGTTTCCTCCGCTGAGGTCAACGTGTGTCTTACCGACGACGATCTTTCCAAAGTCGGACGAGCGCGGGTCGAGCGTAATGTCAGCCCCGGCAAAGTGCGCCGCGCCGAGTAAGCCCCCGAGCGTGCCCGTGAACTGAAGCATCTTCCGCATCGCAATCTTGCGCGCCGCGGGCGTCATCTTCAGGTAAGTGGTCGGAGACAAAATCTGATACCTGCTTACCGCCAGCTTCGGCGAGAACATGAGGGCGTTGCCGACGCGCGAGAGCTTATCGAACCGCCCCAGATCGCCGCGTCCTGTAGCCTTATTCACCCACGATGCGAGCGACTGGAATTCTTCGGGATGAGTGGCGGGCGTGATGCCGTCGGCTATCAGCTCGTCCGCGAAGTCATTAAAGACCCTGAGCCTTTGGGAGTCGAGGAAGGTCTCGAAAGTCCTGTCTGAGACCTTCACGCCGGGGATATGGCGCGCGACCGTCCCGCCGAACACTTCCTCACCGGCACCGAAGTTAGCGAGGTACAGGCCCGAGTCCTGAGCCAGCCCGAACTTCGGGTGCTCCGCCATCCCGCGCAACACGTTTTCGTGCCCCGCCGCCGTGATAGCGCGCAGCATGTCGCCCGTCGCCTGCGCCGAGCGAAAAGGCTTTGTGAGTAGGAAGATGATCCCCTGACGCCCTGGCGCACTCAAATCTCCCGAGGCCATGACCGCCTTCGGAATGCCGAGCACGTCGAGCGCGCGGTCTACGAGGCTGCGGGGCGGGGCGGAAGAAGGTGGCGCAGCATCGCGCGGCGCGTTCAGGTCGTAGCTTTCAGCGGCAGGTGCGCGCTCTGCGCCACCTTCGAGGCGCGCGACCTCTTGCGCGTAGTCGTCGGCCAACTCGCGCGCGGCCCTCCGAGCGCCCGCACTCTTCGCCGTGTCCGCGACATTCGCGTAATGCGACGAGCGCTCGCGCGCATACCTCAACTGCTCACCACGGACGGCCGGCGAAGGCGCGGCCTCGGCGGCAGCTCTCACCTCGGCGTGCAGCGCCGTCTCTTCGGGCGTCAGGGCTTCGCCAGCCTTGAGCTTGCGCGTCACTTCGACGACGCGCGAGAGGCGATCTTCGAGCGCGGCCACGTCGCCGCCTTCACCGGCACCAGCAGCAGCCAACCCCAAAGGCCGAGCCTCAACTAGACCACGTTCGAGCACGCCGAGAGAACGCCCGAGCGCGTTGACCTCTTCGGCCGCGCGACCGATGCGGCCAGCGCCCGCAACCGCCTCCGCGCCTTTGCCGAGTAGTCCAAACCCGATGAGGTTCGCCGGGTCGAGCAGTATGTCTGCGCCGCTGCCGAGCACACGACCCAACCGAGGATTGATTCGCTTCAGCACTGCGGAGTCGCGTAAGTAATTGCCGACCGGGTTAGTGCCTTCGGCTGGCGTCTCGCCGGTCGTCAGAGTCTTGTATGCGACGGGGAGCGGGTTGTTACCGCGAGCAGCGGAGAAGACTGCGGCGCTCGCCGCCTGAAGAGGACGCGCGACGTAGCCACCGGCACGAGCAACAGGAGCGGCCACCGCACCGGCAGCGTCTAAGACCTTCTCGCCCGAACTCTCTTCATCCGACGCGGCCCAATCCTTCAACCGGCCGAACGTCCCGCGCGAGCGCTTGTAGGCGTCAACGATTTGCGAGACGTGATTCGCGTCGAGACGTAAGCGGGCAGCCTTCGAGCCTTCATCGTAGGCATCGGCCGCGGTCAACTCTTCGCCGCGCCCGTTGCGTATGTGATAGCCCGTCGGCGCGTTCACCTTCGCCCACTCGTCGAAGAACTCGCCCGGCACGCCGCGAGCTTCGACGGCCGACCTGTAGGCATCGTGCACGAGTTGAGAGCCGTCCGCGTGCGCCACGTCGGAGACGGGCACCGAGACTTCGAGGTAAGCGCCGGGCGTGCGCTCCAGAGCGGCGCGACTGTCTCGGCGAGCGCGGCCCTCCATCGTTTGGAGGTCGTAGGACGCGCGCGCGGGCAAGGCGGACGTGGGGGGAGGCGCGGGCGTCACGGCGTTGCGCGCGTTGACCGTTACGACATCATCATCACCGCTCGCCCTCCGAGCCTTCCAATCTTCAAAGTCCGGCACGTTGCGCGAGGCGACGAAAGAATCAAAGTCGGGAGGCTCCACGGAAGAAGAGGCCGCAGGCGCAGCGGCGCCGTCGTTCTCTATCTCGAAATGGCCGGGGTCGGGGAAGTCGTGGAAGTCTCCTCCCCAACGAATAGGTAGACCAGCAGCGGCGGCCTTCTCGCGGTACACGTCGCCAAGAGCTTTGTATGCCGCGCTCGCGCCGTCCGTGACGTAGTTGCCCGAAGGGTCGAAGGCGAGCACATCGCGGCCGTGCCCCGTGAGGTGTTTCGAGTGATAGGTGCGCGAGTACCCGGCGGCGACCTTCCCCGCCTGCTGCTCGGGCGTGCGCGAGCCTTCGCCGAGTCTGTACGTGTAGCCCGAGCGCGCCGAGGCGTCGGCCATAACGTTTTGGACGAAGGAGTCGAGCCGGGGGTCTACTGGAGGAAGATGCTCGCGCGCGGGCGCGCGCCGCGCGGCGTGATCGGGAGGCGGAAGAGGGGAGCCCGCGCCGCGCTGATGCACGAACGAGTCGAAGTCGGGGATTTGAGACGCGGGCGTACTCACGGCCTCGCCTTCCGAGCGCGCTGCTCTTCGACGGCGGCCTGCGCCTTCGTGTAGTCGCCTCCGAAATACTCATCGGCGTATGCGCGGACGTTCGCGTCTTCGCCCGCGCGAGGCTGAGAGTGCGGCGCGGCCGAAGGACGGGGACGCGCCGGGACTGTAGAGCGACTAGGCAAGGGTGGCATGTTTCGCCCCTGCGGCGTGCTCGGATTCATCGAGGGGTCGTCGTCAATGATTATCTTGTAACGTGAAGCGATGGAGACCGGGACGTTCGGGTGATTCTGCCTCCACTCAGCGGAGGTCATGTGTAGCTGACCGTCTTCCTTCCGCCACAGGTCGCCGTAAACGCTATAAAGGCGCTCGCGCAAAGCCTCTGCCTTGGCTTGCAGCTCGGCAGCCTTCACGTCGTACTTTCTCGACCGCACCATCTGTCCGGTGTCTTTGTCTTTATACGTGGCATTAGCCACGTATGCGTCGGCTTCGTTTGACGCCTGCTCAGCCTCCGCAAGCAGCTTCGCGGCTTCGCCGTAAGCCTTCCGGTCAGTGTCGCTGAAACTCTTATCCTGCGCGGCCTGCGCGAGCGTCAGATGTCCGCGCGCGATGCCAATGCGCTCGCCCCCTTGGGCCTCGGTCACGCGGTTGTGCCGGGTCGTCTCCACACGGCCAGCGTCGCGGTCTTCGTCCGTCTTGACATCGGCGGTCGTCCTACCGTCGGCGTCACGCGTCGCGGCGTAGCCCGAGACGCCAAGGTCTCGCGTCGAGCCGTCCGCGAAGTTGATTGCGACGCTGTGCTTCTGCTGCGGATTGAGAGGATCGGTGAAGAGGTCGCGGACGACGAAGTTTCCTTTCTTGGCGTTCCACACGTCCACGTCGAAGGGCTCGCCGAAAGTGCGCTGCCACGTGCCGAGGAAGGCCGCGTGCTTCGAGGGGTCAACGGTCGGCATACTCCGCAGCATGTCGAAGAGTCGCCTCTTGTTCCTGTCCTGCGCACGCGCTCGCACCTCTTCGGCGCGTGTCGTCCGGTTGAAATCGGCCGTCGAGTCGCGGAGATTAATTTCAGAGCGCGTGTTCTCGGTATCGAGAGCACGCTTCTCTTCCGCTGCCTCGCGCTCGGCTGCGGGGCGCGCCCGCGCGATGTCGTGCCGCCGCTCTATTTCTTCATCGGAGTTTTTGAAGAGAGCCCCCGTAATGAAATTCCCGATTCTCTGACCTATCGCGTTCCCGAGGCTATCGGTCGGTTGAGTGGGAGCGAGCAGGGCCGTCTTCGCGCCCGAGCGCAGACGCCCGTTTCTGTCCGTCGCGGTCGAGTTGACGAGGTCGTCGAGGTGCTGCGCAGCCGGGCCTTTGGTGTAGCCGCCCGAGGCCGCCTGCGCGTTGAAAGTCGGGTAGACTTGCTGCCCTCCGGCCTGAGCCGCGGCCGGGTCATACTTCGGGTAGGTCTGACGCGCCGCAAGCTCCGCGCCGCCTTCGCCCGTGAGCCGTTCATCGCCCTGCGGCGTGGACTCCGGGTTGTAGGTCGGCAGGCGCTGCGGCTCCGGCGTGTTGCGGTAGACCGGAAGCTCGGCCCCACGGTCGGGGTTGTAGCGCGGCAGACCGTCGGCGCGCCGACCCCTCGCAAGTATCGCCTCGACGAGCGCGGCCTTCGTCGGGTTGTAGACCGGGTAGGTTTGGTCTTTGTAGCCCATCTGCGTGCCTCCTAAAACGTTTTGGTTGCGAGTCCCGAAGACCCATGTATCAGGTCCGAGACGTTGACGAACAGAATCGGCAGCCCGACGTGCGCGGCGGCGCGCAGCCAGAGCGGCTGCACTTCACAGTCCGCGAAGACCGCGAGGCGAATGTCGCCGCGAGAGCGGTACTCCTCCGGCGCGCTCTCAAGGCAGAAGAGCAGGTGGCCGAGCGCCTGACTGGCGGCCACACTATTCGAGACCACGGCGCAGAAGGTATAGCGCCCGTCCACGTGGAAGAGCGCAAGGTCTAAGATGTAGTTCTGGGGGAGACGGTGGAGCGCGTTCACGACCTCCACGGCGGGCAGTCCCGCGTGCAGGGCGCACGCCTCGGCCGCCTTCTCGACGGCGGCGACGAGCGAGCGCGGGGCGAGGACCCGCGCGCGAGCGCGCGGTGTGTGTGTGTGAGTTCGTCCCGAGTCGGCCAGAGAGTTGTTCATGCGGGCGGCCACGTCGCCGACCGTAGCGGCGTCGAGCTGCCGCCGCTTCATGTCGTACAGCTCTCTGAGGCGCGAGTCGGTCTGAAGGCGCTTTCGCCACAGCCGAATCGCGCGGTCTATCACGGAGTACTTCGCGGCGGTTCCGGTGTCGCCGAGGACTGCCGCCTCCACCAGCGCCGAGGACATTCGCTCGTATGCTTGTTGGTTCGCCACTACCTTTGACCCTCTCCCGGCCGGAATGGACAGGAATAGAACTTTTAGCTCCGCGAGCGAGCAGTTGTGCTACATCTGAGTTAACCGCCGCGCGCTCAAGAATTTATAGCGGAGCAGCGAGCGCGTCACCCCGTCAACGTTGACGGCCTCGACCATCGCGGCCACGTCGCCGCCGAGTGCCCGCGCGGCCTCAATTTGGGCCACGGCGACGGAAAATGAGACGCGAGAGAGACTTTTTGAGGCTTCAGGGGCGGAAAAAACGGGCTCCGAGACGACTTCGGCAGGGGGAATGGAGACCGTCACGGCAGGGGCGGGGCGTCGTCGAGCGCGTCGCGCATCTCTCTCCGAAGCTCTGCGCTCGGCGTCTTCGAGCGCGGCCTGCTCGCCGCGAGAGCCCGCGCCCACGTACACCGAGCGGACTCGCCTGCCCTCGCGCACCTTGCGGACGTAGTAGACGCCGACAGCATTTTTTTTTGTTCCCTCCCACCCCATAATGTTTTACCCTCCGGAGCCTCGCCAGTTCGGGCGGGTTACGCCGCCGCGGTAGGACGTTCTGGCGGCGGGCGAAGGGGATGTCCCGGCGAAGTAGGGCTTCTGCTCCCGCTTCAAGAAGTTGACGCACTCCAGGGCGTCGGAGAGTGCGTCTTCGACTACGCGGAACCGTTCAAACAGGCCCCGCGATCCTGCGTGACGCGCAACGTCCGCGTCCGGGGGGATGACCAGACTCTCGGCCTTGGCACGAATCGTTTCACGCTCGACGAGCAGGCGGTCGCGCCAGCGCTCCGCCCCCGCGAGGAAGGCGTCGAGATTGATGCCGGAGTCGGCGTCGGCGACCTCAGCCTCCGCGAGTTCGAGGCGGTCGAGCAGGAAGTGCGTAGCGTCCAGCATCCTCTGAGCTTCGACGACGTTGGCGGGCTGCTCGAAAGGCCCGGCGGCTTCGAGAAAGGAGGCGTGCTCGGCGGCGAGCAGCTCCAGCTCCTCGCGCCGCACTTTGAGATTATCGCGGGTGGTCTTCGCCTGGTGCGTGTCGCGCTGGTGCCGCTCGCGTAGCTCGCGCAGGCGGCCCGAGAGAGTCTTCACGCTTTGAGGCGAGCGGCCGCACTCGCGGGCCAGCTCGCGGATAAATGCCGAGCTACGATAAGCGGAGGAGGCGGCGTACAGCCCGACACGGTCGGCGTCGCTTGAATGCTTCTTTGCGTGTGCGGCGTTAAATCTATCGAGAATGGCAGCCATAATGTTTTGGCCTTTCAGTCGGCGGTGTAACAACCAGTGCAACAACTGCGCTGGACACACCCGCCTCAAGCGAACTCAGACAGAATGGGCCGCGCGCGTAAAGGTGTCTCTTGCTGCCTTTACGCGCGCGGCCCGACTGAGGCTGACCCAAGCAAACAACCGAGTTGAGACTGAAAATCGCGGTGTCGGCGGTTCGACTCCGTCCCTGGCCATCAGCACGGGTAACGAAAAGGGGCACTCTTCGGAGCGCCCTTTTTCACTTGTGCAACTCTAGCCAGCGAGCCTTTTCATGGCGACGGAGATTATCCGATGACGGACATCGCACAGACATTCATCTCTAAATCTCGCAGGCTCCTCTCGACGGACTATCTGCCGAAGATTGAACGCTCGCTCGAAGGTCTGGGCGACGAGGAGGTCTGGTGGCGGCCGAACGAAGCCTCGAACAGCATCGGCAATCTA